>JANMHA010000378.1:0-128519 GCA_031374925.1 Pirellula sp.
CACTCCTCGCGAAAGACGCTTTTGAGAAAGTCGCGACGGTCGAGGGAGTAACGGAATACCGTTACTCCAATGGCGCTCGTGTACTGCTACTACCGGACGCATCTAGGCCGACCATAACTGTCAACATGACCGTGCTTGTCGGTTCTCGCCATGAGGGATACGGCGAAGCGGGAATGGCGCACCTGCTCGAACACCTGGTCTTTAAAGGGACACCTACGTTTCCAGAAGTCCCAAAAGCGTTGCGGGATCACGGCGCCAGTTTCAACGGCACCACCAACGTCGACCGAACCAACTATTTCGAAACCCTGCCTGCCACGGACGAAAATTTAGAGTTCGCGATTCACATGGAGTCCGATCGGTTGGTTAATAGCTACATCAAACGCGAAGACTTGATGTCCGAGTTTACCGTGGTTCGCAACGAATTTGAAAGGGGGGAAAACAGCCCACAGGGTGTGCTTTCGCAACGAGTCCAAGCGGTCGCTTACGAATGGCACAACTACGGCAAGAGCACGATCGGTAATCGTTCCGATATCGAACGAGTTCCAATCAACAACCTGCAGGATTTCTATCGCAAATACTATCAGCCCGATAATGTCGTACTGGTGGTCACTGGCAAGTTTGAAGAAGCCAAAGCATTGGAGTACGCAACCCAATACCTTGGCTCCATTCCAAAACCGAAGCGAAGGCTAGATGCGACCTATACCGAAGAGCCACCGCAGGACGGCGAACGGTCCGTAGTTCTTCGTCGGGTTGGCAGTGTGGGAGCGATCAACGTCGTCTACCACATTCCTGCAGCGTCACACCCCGACTGGGCCCCACTATCGATTCTTGCCAGCATCCTCTCGGAAGACAAAGTCGGCTTGCTCGATCAAGTTCTTGTTGAAACTCGGCTGGCCACGAGTGCAAGTGCTTTTGCCGACAACTCACACGATCCTGGCCTGTTTTCTTTCTCGGCCCAACCCGCGGAAGGCAAGCTCGAAAAGGTAAACGACTTGTTGCTAAAGACCCTCGACGAAATTGAGAACACAACGATGAAAGCGGACGAAATCGAGCGAGCGAAAATTCGAGCCAAACGCCGAACGGAGCAGACACTTTCGAATGCAGCCACGATGGCTCAAACTCTTAGTTCGGCCAGTGCGCTTGGCGATTGGCGATTGTTCTTCGTGCAGCGGGACCGACTAGCTGCAGTAACGCTCGACGATGTTCAACGTGTCGCCAAGACATACTTCAAGAAGTACAACCGAACGGTTGGGATTTTTATTCCTGCCGACACACCTCAGCGATTGAGTGTGCCTGGAGTGGCCTCTATCGCTGACGTCGTCAAAAACTATCAAGGCGGCATTGCTGGTTTGGCTGGTGAATCCTTTGACCCCACCCCAGAAAACTTGGATTCCAGAACGAAACGAATGGAAGTCGATGGAATCAAAGTCGCAATGATTCCCAAGAAGAATCGCGGAGAGACAGTAGCCTTTTCCATGACGCTTCATTACGGCAACGAAGAGTCTCTCAAAGACATGAATACCGCGGCAGGGATGTTGCCGATGTTGATGATGACGGGCACCAAGACCATGGACCGACAGGCCCTGCAAGAAAAGATGGACGCGTTGGGAGTCCAAATTTTTGCCGGTGGCGGGGGTGGTGGCCGAGGTCGTGGTGGTCGAGGCGGTGGCGGGGGAGGTGGTGGATCGGCCGGACAACTCAGTTTGTCCGTCACAGCCAAACGAGAATCACTCGTGGCAGGTATCGAATTGCTAGGCGAAATCTTGAGGAGCCCTGCCTTTGGTAGCGATGACTTCGAACAGATGAAGCTTCGGTCTTCCTCGCGAATGATGGAGACGCTTTACGATCCAGCCGCTCTGGCCGGCGTCCAACTCGCAAGGTCCCTTTCGCTCTACTCGAAAGGGGACGTGCGATATGTTCCGACGACCAGTGAGAGCATCGAGGATGTTAAAAATGTAAGCCTGGAGCAGGTGGTCGATATCTACAACAAGCAGTTATCCGCGGGGACCGTCGAGATCGGGATCGTAGGTGACTTCGAACCTGCGAAAGTCGTGCCAGCCATAGAGAGAATCTTGAGTAACTGGAAATCCAATACCAGTTTCAAATCGATCGAGCGTGCAGCGAAGACCGATGTCGCCGCTTCCAAGGACAACATCGTCACGCCAGACAAGGCCAACGCAGTTTTCTTGGCCGGACTGTCGTTCACCTTGAATGACGAATCGCCATCGACCATTCCATTGCAAATTGGTAATTTCATTCTAGGCGGTGGGACTTTGTCGTCGCGACTGGGTGATCGTATTCGACAAAAAGAAGGGCTTTCGTATGGAGTGACAAGTTCGGTCACCGTTCCATCGCGCGGTTCGGATGCGAGATTCACGATCAATGCGATTACGAATCCTAGCAATATTGATGCGGTAGAAGTGGCGGCAATGGAAGAGCTGACGCGGTTCATCAAGGACGGACCCACGGAGCTGGAAATGGCCGACTCGAAAAAAGCATTTTTGGAATCGCTTAAGATTTCCAGGTCAGCAGATCAAGCGATAGCGGGCCAGTTGGCATCGAACTTGAATTTGGGTAGGACTTTTGCTTTTGACGCGGAGCGAGAATCCCGAATTGCGAATTTGAAAGCCGAGGATGTTCGCGAAGCCTTTCAAAAGTTCATCGACCCGAAAAAACTTGTTATCATTCGAGCTGGTGATTTCAAGTAGTTGTTGCATTTCTGTTTAACCCCGAGCCGTAGGCGACGGTTTAGCCCCCGAAGCCGTCGCCTACGGCTCGGGGTTAAACGATTGTCGTCTGTAAACAATGTTATAAGTAATAAAGGTAGTATTCATGCTGCATTCCTTTCGTGCCGCTCGACTTGTATCGTTTGTCTTATGTTCCGTACTTATCTCCTTTTCAGGCTGCGAACCTTCTCCTACCGGTGCAAGTAAGCCTAACGTCAAAGCGAAGGACAGCAAGCTTCGGATCGCCGTTATTCCTAAAGGTACTAGTCACCAATTCTGGCGTTCGGTGCACGCTGGGGCAGAAGCGGCCGCCAAGGAAGTGGGTGACGTCGAAGTTCTCTGGAAAGGCCCAGAAACCGAAGCCGATACTGCCGGCCAAATTGCTGTCGTGAAAAACTTCATCACCAATCGTGTCGATGGAATCGTTTTAGCCCCTAATCATTCGCAATCGTTGATGGACGTGGTCTCCGAAGCAAACGCAGAGAACATCCCCGTGGTGATTTTTGACAGCGGCCTCGGCAAGGGGCCAAAGATTGTCAGTTACGTCGCGACTGACAACCATCACGGCGGGGTCTTGGCAGGAAAATGCCTTGCTGATGCGATTGGGCATCAGGGCAAGGTCATCATGCTTCGTTACAATCCAGGAAGTGAAAGCACAGCGCAACGCGAAGAAGGCTTCTTGGAAGCGATGGCAGAGGAAAAAGGGATCGAAGTGCTTTCTTCCGACCAATACGCTGGCACCAAAACTGAGGAGGCGCTTGCCAAAGCGACGCAGTTACTCAATAAGTACCGAGACCAAGTCAACGGCATCTTCGCCGTATGTGAGCCAAATTGCAATGGTGTGCTTGAGGCGCTCGTTCAAACCGGACTGGCTAGCAAAGTAAAATTCGTTGCGTTTGATCCAAGTGATACGTTGATCCGTGGTATGAGCGAAAACACAGTGGCTGGCATCCTGTTGCAGGACCCCTTCGAAATGGGACGGCAATCGGTTGTGGCACTTGCAAAACATATACGAAAAGAAGCTGTCGAGCCAATCATTTCCACAGGTGAGTATGTTGCCACGCCAGAGAACCAAGCCAAGACACCTTACGATCGATTGCTCCGGCCGGCTCAACATGGCCAGTAATAGAATTGCAATAAAATAGTAATAGAATGGTAGTCGTGTGGCACGTCCCTGAGTTTACGAAGGGCGTGGGGAGTCGCTAGAATCTTTTTCTACACTTCCCCACGCCCACGCTTCGCTTTGGGCGTGCCACACGGTGGGGCGTGCCACACGATTGGGCGTGCCATACGATGGGTTTCCTGTGGCTGAGTGAGGCTCTCGCTCAGGTTTGGTAGGTACCCTTCGCGCGAAAGGCCTCGTTCGTCCACAACATTGTCCCCTTTTGCTTCGGAAGATTGTCGCCTTTTGCTCCGCAAAAGTGCGTTGACAAGGCCCACTTTCGCAGAGCGAAAGGCGACAATAAGCGACCATGCGCATCTATCGAAGCACAACTATAGCGAGGTGATCATCAGCAGTTTTTCCGTCAACCAGCGCGATCCACTATTGGTCATGGATAAGATCGCCAAACGCTTCGGCGCGACACAAGCCTTGCGCGATGTGTCATTGGAAGCGTTCGGTGGCGAAACACTGGCCTTGATTGGCGAGAATGGAGCGGGCAAAAGCACGCTGATGAAAGTACTCTCGGGCGCACATGCCCCCGATTCAGGTTCTTTGCATTTGAATGGCCAACTGTTCCAGCCTTCGCGACCGGCGGATGCCCGGCGAGCTGGCGTCGCCATGATTTATCAAGAGCTAAATCTGGCACGCGACTTATCGGTGGAAGACAACATCATGCTCGGTTGCGAGCGCAGTCGCTTTGGGTTCGTACGGACAGGTGAGCAACGAGAGAAAGTGCGTCGCGCTCTTACGCTCTTGGGGCACTCTGAATTGAATCCACAACGCCGGGTCGGTTCTTTATCGATTGGCGTCCAACAGTTGGTCGAGATTGCACGCGCCTTGGTGTCGGACGCGCGAGTCATGATCTTCGATGAGCCGACTAGCTCGTTGTCGCGGCATGATGTCCAGCATTTGTTCGCCATCATCAAACGATTGCATGAACAGGGGCTCGCCATTATTTACATCAGCCACTTCCTTGAGGAGATACGCGCAATTGCCATGCGGTATGTGGTTCTTCGCGATGGTCAAACGGCTGGCACCGGCTCCCTTGAGGGAACGACCGACAAGCAAATTGTGTCGTTGATGATTGGCCGAAGTGTTGCTAATCTCTTTCCGACCGTGCCGCATGCGATTGGGGAGTCAACGATGCATGTGGAACGATTGGCAGGACGCAAGTTACCGTACGATGTCAGCATCCAATTGCGGCGGGGGGAGATCCTCGGGCTATTCGGCTTGATCGGGGCGGGGAGAACGGAAACGCTTCGGTGTTTGTTTGGGCTCGATCGCGTGGAGCGAGGACGAGTGCAGTTGAATGGCCGCTTTCCGGCGGCTCGACCTAGCGCCCGAATTTGGGCGGGATTTGGACTGGTGTCCGAGGATCGAAAAGGTGAAGGCTTAGCCCAGAAGCTCTCGATCGCTGACAATTTGACCCTGTCTTCCATCAGGCGATATAGCCTCTGCGGACTCTTGATGTTAAAGAGTCGACATGAGGCAGTTGGGAAATGGATTAAACGATTATCGATCAAGGCCCGCGGTCCCGAGCAACCCATTGGTCAGTTGTCTGGCGGCAATCAACAGAAGGTAGCCATCGCACGGGTTTTGCACCAAGACGCCAGCGTACTGCTCCTGGATGAGCCTACGCGGGGCATTGACGTTGGGACAAAAGCAGAGATTTACCGGCTGATGGGGGAGCTTGCGGGGGAGGGCAAGAGTATCATCTTTGTTAGTTCGTACCTACCAGAACTTCTGGCTGTTTGCGATACCGTAGGGGTAATGTCACGAGGAAAGCTTCGTGAGCTGAGGCGAGCAAGCGATTGGACCGAAAGTGAAGTCCTGTCGGTAGCCGTCGCCCTGGACGAAGAAACGGGTGTGCTTCGGTAGATGCACAAACGGAACGAGAGACCGAACAAGAGAAGGACATGGAGTGATTTCATCACCAATTGAGACGAAAGAAATAAAGGCTGATTCACAACTAGGATGTCGGTTGTGGGTGGAGCGTCTGGGTCCCCTCTTGGCGCTAGTCCTGGTCACTTTGGGCTTTGCGATAGCAGACCAAGTGTGGGGACAGGGTCATTTTATCGAAATCCGCAACGCTCGTGTTATCTTGGTGTTCACCGCTCCGGTGGCTGTGGCGGCGTTAGGCATGACCCTGGTCATAATGACAGGTGGCATTGATTTGTCGGCTGGAACAGCAAGCATGCTTTGTGCTACGGTGCTTGCCTGTACCCTCAATGCGGATTGTCCGGTCGCCGTTGCGGTGATTGCAGCAGTGGCGACTGGTGCCGTTTGCGGATTGTTCAACGGGTTGTTTATCGGAGTTCTCCGAATACCCCCCTTCATCGTTACGTTAGGTTCGATGACTATTTTTTTGGGGATAGCAAAACACTTAGCCAATAGTTCGACCGTATTTGTAGATCGCCAGCGGATACCGGAATGGCTTTCCAAATTCACAAGCACCGCTCCTCCGCATTGGTTTGGGTGGTTTCCCAATATTCCAAGTGGTGTTTGGTTTGCATTGGCCATTTCCGTCGTAGTCTCGATTATTTTGTCGTTGACTGTTTTCGGAAGGCATGTTCTTGCCATCGGGTCGAACGAAGGGACTGCTAGGCTTTGTGGTGTCAACGTGTTTGCGACGAAATTGTATGTTTATGCATTGGCGGGTGTACTCTTTGGTGTAGCCGGGCTTTACTCTTTTTCGTTGTTGCGCATGGCTAATCCGGGCGAGGGCATCGGGAAGGAACTGAAGTTTATTGCAGCGGTAGTGATCGGCGGCGGAAGTTTGAGCGGTGGACGCGGGTCCGTGCTTGGTACATTAGCTGGTGCGACCATCATGGGAGTCATTTCGAGTGGCTGCGATCAATTGGGGGTTGTCAACGCGACACAAGATATCATGATCGGAGTCATTATTATTGCAGCCGTGTCGATCGATCAATTCCGAAATCGCAGACAAGAATAATAGAGTGCACCGCTACGTTGACGCTTTTCGCTTAGCCCCGAGCCGTCGACGGCTCCTGGGGTAAATCGATCGACAATACAAGGAAACCTAACCATGCAAGCCAACAATTCAATGAATAGTCGCCCATTGGTCCGTTTGGACGAATGGGAAGACGACTTGCTCAGGCGATATCCGGAACCGTCAATAGATGCCTCGGCATCGTTTCGCAATTATGCGGCCGAAGCTAGGCCGAGCGTCAAAGAGTTTTATCGATTGAACCATCAGTACCAGACCCTTGACTTCGTCAAACACAAACGCGAGCAGTATCTCTCGCTCAAGCAACGTCGCATGAGCATTTGGGAAGCGATGGAGTACCTCAACACGTTGGTTGACGATAGCGACCCTGATATCGATTTGCCCCAGATCGAGCACTTGCTGCAAACCGCTGAAGCAATTCGCAAGGCGGGCCGACCTCGTTGGTACATTCTAACTGGCCTCATCCACGATTTAGGAAAGATCTTGTGCTTGTGGGATGAGCCTCAATGGGCGGTCGTCGGGGATACTTTCCCGGTTGGCTGTCGATACTCAGAAAAGATCGTTTTTTACGAAGCATTCCAAGCGAACGAGGATTTTCGAAACGATCACTACCAGACGGAGTTTGGAATCTACAAATCGGGTTGCGGTTTGGATCAAGTCCTGTTGTCTTGGGGTCACGACGAGTATTTGTATCACGTCGTGAAAGACTACTTGCCATTGCCTAGCCTATACATGATTCGTTATCACTCGTGCTATCCGATTCATCGCGAAAGGGCCTATCAAGCTTTGTTGAACGATCTCGATCGCGAGATGTTTGCATGGGTTAACGATTTCAATCAGTACGACCTGTATACGAAACGAGATGAGCGGATGGATGTCGCAGCATTGAGGCCGTACTACGAAGAGTTGATAGCAGAGTACTTCCCTAGCCAAATCGCTTGGTGAATCTGATTGCTATTATCTTCCGGCGGCTTTGAGTAGCTAAACGAGGCTCTCGCTCTGCTACCCTTCGATATCGGGTTGCGAAGCCCCTGATGTCGTATCTATGGCAACTACTTTGCCATTTTGCCATTGCAGTTCGATGATCTTGTCCGCGTACTGTTCGAATAAATACCGTTCATGATGACTGATCATCAATACCTGGAAACCGAGTGCACGACTTGCGTCGTGGATAATTTTCACCAGTTTGGGAACCAGATCCGCTCGAAGCCAGCAGTCCTGCTCGTCCAGGATCAAAAACCGCCGGTGCGTCGCCTCATCCAGCGTTGTCAAAGCAAAGATCCGGAGGCAGACACTGACGATATTGGCGACCGAGCCACCTTGGCCATGGATCAGATCCTCTGGTTTTCCGTTGCGTTCGACCCAAAATTCAACGCTCGCGCTATTCCTCGAAAAACCTGCCTTGGCATGGAAGGTAATCGGCTGCTCCAAGATCTCCTGCAATGCGATCGTGATTTTCTCCTGAACGGTCCCAAGCAAACTAGAAAATAGATCTTGGTTCAATTTCTCGAGAGCGACGGAGACTTTCTCCGCCGTTTGTTGATACTTCGCTAGCCTTTCGAGTTCCTTGGCATTGGTGGCGAATTCTCGCGCCGCCTCCTGGCGCGCAAACGTTAGTTCATTCAGGCGACGGCGGATCTGCTGCGGATCCGCTTCCACGGGAGCAATTTCCAACGGGACGATTAGCGTTTCGTGCATCTTCAAGAACACCATCCATTATGAGTCATTCCTCCGAACCAAATTCGGTACCATATTATCTCAACAGGATAGACTAAGGGAATGGTAAACTTTGCGACACTGGCTCGTTCGAAAAACAATGGGAGCGACGCCAGCTCGGCAGGAGTGAGTTTATTCGCAAGGTGCAGAAGTTTGTCGCCTTTTGCTCCGCAAAAGTGTGTTAACGCGGCGAACTTTCGCGGAGCGAAAGGCGACAATAATCAATTCACAGCCTAGGAGTGCCATGCTACAGTAGGTTACTTCTTGCTGCCAATACAGTATAACGCTGTTCTCGTTCGCACGATTAGGTCGTCCCCTACAACCGCAGGCGAGGCAAGGCAACCAGCCTCGAGCGTGTTCACTGCCAGCTGCTCGCCGTCGATGGAATAGACATGTCCCTTTCCCTTTTCGTCGAGACAGTAAATGCGGTCGCCAGCCAATATAGGTGATGCGCTAAAGTCGCCCCCAAGCCGTTCTTGCCAAACGATTTCGCCCGTTGTTCTATTCATGGCGCTCAAGATACCACGGTCATCCAGGGTGCAGATCAGGTCGCTCCCAACCAAAATCGGCGAGGGTTTACTGCCGATCGCTTTAGCCGCTTCCCAAGCTACATGCGTTTGAGTGATATCCCCACTGCCTCCCACACCAATTGCAAGCAGCTTCCCTTTGCTAAAGCCCGTGTTGGTGAAAATATGCCTGCCGTCGAAAAGCGGCCTCGTGGCCGAAGAAAATTCAGCGTATCGAACCCGCCAAAATTCTTTGCCATTGCTTGGGTCATAGGCAATCACAGCCTTGGAGGTGGTGCTGATCATTTGAATTTGTTTCTCGGATGAGTCCGAAATCGCTACTTCAATGACATGTGGCGTTCCAAACGCTTTCTTAAAATCGCCATCTTCCGTTTCGTAGTCAACATTGCGATCGACTTGCCAAACCGTGTCGCCTGTCTTTTTATCCAAAGCAACGACAAACTGCTTGTCGTAGCCGTCCATGTGGTAGATGAGTAAATTGCGAAAGAGGATCGGCGACGAACCGGCTCCCCGATAGTGATTGCACTTCAAATCGCGTCGTTGCCAGACCATTTCGCCACTATCGCGCTGGAGCGCCGCGGTACCGTAAGCACCAAACGAAACGTAAAGATATTGCCCATCGAGAACGGGCGTGGGTGATCCGTAAGAATTGAAGGCATGGAAGTCCTTTTGTGTTTCGGTATTTGCGAAAACTTCTTTGCTCCAACGAATCTCACCCGACCGGCTGTCGAGGGCGATCGCCGACATGCTTAGTCCGTCCTCACTCGCAGTGGTGACCCAAATCATGTCCCCCCACGCGACAGGAGACGACCAAGCTTTTCCGGGGATTTCTGTCCGCCAAAGCACGTTCTCCGTCTCGCTCCATTGAATAGGCGGGTTAGCACTGGGATTGGCATGCCCGTCGCCAGTTGGCCCACGATATTGTGGCCAGAAGGCATCACCCGCCGTCTCGACATCTTTTGCGGACCAAGCCCAGCCGATCGAATAGGGGTCTTGCTCCTGGGTTTTCCCAACGTTGGTGCAAGCGATTGCCATTCCAATTGCAAGTAGAGCACGGAAGCATACTAGGCGAGGCATTGAACAGTCCTTGAGGACGGAGAGGAGAATCGGTTGGAGGCATCGTGAATTCATGCCGATAAAACCCAGTATATTCCAAAAATGGACCGCTGGATCTAGAGCACGGAAGAACGGCACTGTACTTGATTTCAAAACCGGTTAAAAAAGAGACGTCGACAGCCCTTCCCAAGTCATTTGTGGCCAGTCGTCCGGGGTTTTGACAATTTCACCTTACTAACGGGACCTTTTTTCCATGGCAGCCAAGCGAATCCTGTTTCTCGTTGGAGACTTCGTTGAAGACTACGAAATCATGGTTCCGTATCAGATGCTTTTGATGATCGGGCACCATTGCGACGCAGTTTGTCCCGACAAAGAGCCAGGAGAAACCATCATGACCGCCATCCATGATTTCGAAGGCCATCAGACTTACAGTGAAAAACCTGGCCATCGCTTTCGCATCAACGCCTCTTTTGCATCAACGGATCCAGCCACCTACGATGCGCTCGTGATTCCGGGGGGCAGAGCCCCAGAGTACTTGCGACTCAATGAGCGCCTGCTTGACATGGTCCGCCACTTTGCAAAGACCAACAAGCCTATCGCGGCCATTTGCCACGGGGCTCAGATCTTGGCCGCTGCCGGCGTACTCTCTGGCAAGCAGTGCAGTTGCTACCCTGCGGTTCGCTATGAAGTTTCGAGCACCGGCGGTACCTATGTAGAGCCCTCGGCCGGTCTAGATTCTGCACATACCGATGGGAATTTGGTTTCGGCACCTGCTTGGCCTGCTCATCCAGCTTGGATCGCTCAATTCGCCAAGTTGCTCGGCTCCAAGATTGAGGCGTAGGCCTTGTCGATATCGAGTACAGCAACTCAGTCGCTTGAAATACTCAGGCGCCGATTTGGATACGAGAACTTTCGGTCGACGCAACAGAAGATCATTGATCGCACTTTGGCTGGTGGCAACAGCTTGGTGATCATGCCAACAGGCGGCGGTAAATCGTTATGTTTTCAGGTTCCTGCACTTGTCTATGCCCAAGACTTTGCCAGCAAATCGTCACGAGAAAGGGAATTGGCGCGTCCGCCTCTCACTCTTGTGCTTTCGCCGCTGATCGCATTGATGAAAGATCAAGTGGATGCGTTGCTGGCCAGAGGAATTGAGGCGACGTTTGTCAACTCTTCGCTCGACCGGGCCGAGCGCCATCGCAGGTACCAACAAATTTCAAACGGGCAGTATTCGTTGCTGTATGTGACCCCCGAACGATTTCGAAAGGAAGAGTTCGTGGCTATCCTCAGGCAGCGGGAGATTAAGTTACTTGCTGTCGATGAAGCGCATTGCATCAGTGAATGGGGGCACGATTTCCGCCCTGACTACACTCGAGTCGGTGAGTTTCGACGAGAGCTCGGTAATCCTACGACGATTGCGTTGACCGCCACGGCAACGTCGGATGTGCAACTGGATATTTTGCGACAGCTTGGCATCGCTTCTTTTGGCGAATCGCTCGAACAATGCCAACTGTTTCACGAGGGGATCCAGCGTCCCAATTTATCGTTGCAAGTGCGTGAAGTCTGGGGTCTCGACGAAAAAGTGGAGATCGTCCAAGAGACTGTCAATCGTTGGGGAAATAGCAGTGGAATTGTTTACTTCACTTTGATTCGTACGCTTGAGGAAATGAGCGAGCGGCTGCAAAAATTGGGCATTAAGCATGTGTGTTACCATGGAGATTTGGCGAGAAACGATCGTCGCCGTGTTCAAGAAGGTTTCATGGGGAATCGATGTCCGCTCGTATTAGCCACCAATGCCTTTGGTATGGGAATCGACAAGGAGGACATTCGGTTCGTTCTCCATGCAGAGATTCCGGGATCGATGGAATCGTATTACCAGGAAATCGGGCGTTCGGGGCGGGACGGCTTGTCTTCGGAATGTATACTGATGTACGACCAACACGATCTCAATACACAAGTCGAATTCATGCGTTGGAGCAACCCCGATGCAGACTTCTATGAACGCACTTATGACTTGCTTTTGCACGACGTTGATTCGGTTCGTGCGTTCGGAATGGAGTGGCTACGAGAGAGATTGTGCGATCGGCAAAAACGTGATCGGCGACTTGAGACAGTTCTTGCTATGCTCCAGCGTTACGGCGTGATTCAAGACGAGAACGATCTATCGGATGTCAAAGTGGATAGACCGTTGCCGGATTCCTTGGCAGATAGCCAACATAGAGCAGCCAAACTGTTGAGAGACCAAAAAAAACTTTATGCGTTGGTTGAGTATTCCAAAGCGGAGGACACTCGAGTGTTCATTCATAGCTATTTTTCAGCAGCGACCGAGCAGTTGCCATGAACCAACGTGAGCCAGTAAAACTGCCGGTTTCTAAGAAGTGGCTGGTGGATGGCTTTTGCTGGTACACGAAGAGGCTGGTGGGCAAACAGTTCATTTCCTTCGGCGTTCAAGACGAACTACTAAAAGCATACCCAATCGATAATGGGACGCCGATTATTGCCTTTGCAAATCACGCGAGTTGGTGGGATCCGATCGCTGGGATGTTGCTGCAACAGGCCTATTTTTCGAACCGAACTTTCTACGCCCCCATCGATGCCGGTGCTTTGGAAGACTACCGGATCATGGCCAAGCTTGGATTTTACGGTGTGCGCATGCAGAGTTTCGACGGCGCATCGCATTTTCTTAGCGTCACGAAGTCCATTCTAGAATCCGGAAAAGTAACTATTTGGATTACGCCGGAAGGGCAGTTTTCCGACGTCCGCGATCATTCCTTGCAACTCATGCCAGGACTTTCGCACTTGGCGTCACGAATTCCAGGTGTGATGTTTGTGCCGGTCGCGTTTGAGTATGGATTTTGGAACGAGAGTCGCCCGCAGATTTTTGCCCGATTTGGAACACCGATAAGTTCCACTCAATCCATTTCAAAAGTGGAGTGGAGCGTTTTACTCTCCGACCGGTTGCGGCAGACGCAAAACGAGCTTGCTCAAAGTGTCATTGCGAGGGACCCTGCAGTGTTTGAGTACGTGATTGCCAGTCGCCCAGTTAGACTAGGATGGTACGACTACGGGCGAAGCTGGGCAGCATGGCTCAAAGGCAAACCGTTTGACCCACGCCATACGGCGTAGCGGCAACCAGGGCAGCACGCCGATCCCCGCCGCGCCACAGTGCATCAGCGGCATGATATGATGTGGTAGCATCGCGATCCGCGCGATGCCAATTCAGACGCTTGCCTCTCTCTCGGAAATTACCTCCATGCGCATTCAACATTTTGCAAGATTTGCGACGATCCTGTTGCTTTCCAGTTTGGCAACCTATGCAGCTGAACCAAAAAGCATCACCTGGACCAAACAGGTCCTGGATACTAAGTTTCGATCCGAGGGTGTGGCCGTTGCCGATGTGAACAAAGATGGCAAAAAGGATGTACTCAACGGCGAGTATTGGTACGAAGCACCGGATTGGTACCCGCATGAGATGCAACCGCCAATGGATCACAAAGATGGCCTTGGAAACTACAGCAGGTCGTTTGCGTGTTGGTCGGATGATTTTAATAAAGATGGTTATCTTGACCTGATCGTCATCGACTTCCCTGGTGTACCTTGTTATTGGATGGAAAATCCCAAAGGGGCAGAGGGACATTGGATCAAGCATACCATTTGGCACAGCGCCTGCAACGAGACACCTATTTACGCGGACTTGCTCGGAACTGGCAAGCGGGTTCTTGTTATGGGCTTCCAACCGAAAGGATCGAAGCCCGATGGAAACGAAGGGCAGATGGCCTACTTTACGCCAAACGAAACCGATCCAAACGCATTGTGGGACATGCATCCGATCAGCGAACCAAGCGAACCGGGCAAAAATGGCATTCCTGGAACAATGCGATTCAGCCACGGACTCGGAGTAGGCGACCTCAACAATGACAGTAAACAGGATGTGCTATGCACTGGCGGTTGGTGGGAGCAACCAAGCCAAATCGATGGCAAGTCAGCTTGGGCGTTTCATCCCGCAAATCTCGGCGAAGCGTGCGCGGACATGTTTGCCTTTGATGTCGATAACGATGGCAACACGGACGTCTTAAGCACTTCTGCGCACAAATTCGGAATATGGTGGTACAAACAACGTCCTATGCCAAAGGATTCCAAAGAGCCTCATCCGGTATTTGACAAGATCGAACTCTTTGGTCGATTGGCATCGGAAACGCATGCCGCTCACTTTGTGGACATTGATGGCGATGGCAACAAGGATTTGGTGACAGGCAAGCGTTGGTGGTCGCACGGCCGTTCGGAACCGGGTTCGAATTGGGATGCGAAAGTGTATTGGCTTAGGGCTGAGAAAGAGAACGATGGCTTCGTCAATTTTACGCCGCAGTTGATCGACAGCGACTCAGGCATCGGAACGCAATTTGAGGTAGCAGATATCAATGGCGATGGTTTACTTGATATCATTTCATCGAACAAAAAAGGGGTTCGGGTTCTCCTTCAAAAGCGATAATATCCGCATCCGCCAGACGTAGCCACCAATTGCAACCCTTCCCCCGGAGATCGACGGATTTAGTCACCCTCCCGCTGGGAGGGTCGAGCGAAGCGAGGGGAGGGTGAATTGCGAGAAACAATTGGTTAACTCAGTTCACCCTCCCCGGCCGTTGGCCGACCCTCCCGAGGGGAGGGTGACTCGACTAAGCAGCTAATGTCATTTACCGTTTTTTTGTCCCTACAACTTGGAGTCCTAATAATGGATCGAGTATGCCACTTCGAAGTTCCGTATTCCGATAAACAGCGGATGGAGTCTTTTTACAGTAAAGTATTTGGCTGGCAGTTCATGCCTGTCCCTGGCGATATGCCTTATACATTTGTCATCACGACTGAGGTTGACGAAAATTTCATGCCGAAGCATGCTGGTGGCGTAAACGGCGGAACCTATCCGCGTGGCGAAGGTGGTGGGAGCAAGTCGCCGGTTGTAGTCATTGAAGTGGCCTCGTGTACCGAGCGTGCACAACAAGCCGTAGAAGCGGGAGGCACTATTGTCATTGGGCCACATGAAATTGGTGGGATGGGAATCTATGCTCAGGTAAGAGATTCCGAGGACAACATCATCGGCCTCTGGCAACCATTGGGACAAAGCCAATAGTTTGCGAGGGCCTCGCTCAGCCACAAAAACGCGAGATGCTTCCTTGCCTGCGACCTTGAAATCCTCGCAAGTATCGGTAGCATAGGCGGTTACAGCATTGGAATTGCCTGCGTCGCTCTAGGCAATTGCAGGCGTGCTGGCTCAAGTTTTGGCAAACCAATCGGGAACGAAGGGTCTTATTTCAGCGAAATAGGGACTTACCGTTTGCTTTTCGACCTATTGCTAACTGATTTTCAGCCTCAGACCAAGTCGAGGCCTACGTTGCAACCACTAGGAAAGTTCGTTCGTTCATGATTGATCAGCTGGCAGAATACGATTTTTCATCGCTTTTCACTCTTGCTTCGCTTCAGGTGGTTGTGGCACTAATTGTTATCGAAGGTTTGCTTTCGGTTGACAACGCGTTAGCGATCGCCGCATTGGCCTCGCATTTGGAGGAAAAGAAACGCAAATTAGCCATAACGATAGGCTACGCCGGCGCTTATGGGTTCCGCATCCTTGCTTTGTTCCTTGCTTCCTATATTTTGCACAACCATTGGTTGATGGCTTTGGGAGCTGGTTATTTGATTTGGTTGATGTGCAACCATTTTGCCGAAAGCGAAGATGAGGAAGAGCACAAGGGAGCTCACAAAGTTCCCAGTTTTGCCAAGACGATTGCGCTGATCGCATTCCTAGATCTAAGCCTTAGTTTTGATAACGTCGTGGCTGCGGTCGCTTTCGCTCGCGACAGTATCCTATTGGTCTATGTAGGGGTGACCATCGGCATCCTCACGCTTCGACTCGTAGCGGGGTACTGTATCAAATTGCTTGAAAAGCATCCTTGGCTCGAACATACGGCCTTCTTGTTGGTAGGTTTTGTCGGTGCATTGCTATGTATCGAGCTCTTTTGGGATACCTATGTCCGACAGGATCTTCCTATTCTAGGGTACGACCTTATCCATGGAGAAATGGCTGTCGATGTTACGGATACCGACGTGGTTGTAAACGGAGCGAAAGGTGATGGTGCGACGAAAGCTGAGCATCATTTGCATTACCACATTAAGAAGCCGGTTAAGTTTGGCGGGATTTTTTTGATCGTATTGGGGCACATGGCTTATGAAAAGTTTCCCGCACTCAAGGCTGCGTTTTTGCCAATCGTCATCGTGTTTCGGCATCTTTTTGCCATCGTAGCACGCTCAATCAACTCACTGTTTTGGCTTGTCACTTGGCCGATACGGATTTCCTTTAGATCCTTGCGTCGTGCCAATTCCTAACCATTCAACCTTGAAACTGATGCGGACTTTACTCAATGATCCCAACCTTTCCAATTCCTGAACCCACCGTTGTTTGGAATCGCTTTTTTGAATTGCTTCAAGTGCCAAGACCCTCCAAAGCGGAGGGGGCTGCTATCGATTTTTTGAATCGCTGGGCAGATGCTTTGGGGTTCGAATCACGACGCGATGCCGCCGGTAACCTAGTGGTCCAGGTACCATCCACGAACACCCAATCCGCTGGACCGACAGTCGTTTTGCAATGCCATGTCGATATTGTGTCCGTGACGGCCGATGGCGATGCGCATGGAGCGGACGCTTCACGAGGATTGATCCCGACCGTACGCGGCGATTTTAATCCAGCTGACGAAAAAAGACTCTTCCCCAGCGCTTCGGGCGACTGGATCAACGCTCCTTTCACAACGCTCGGTGCGGACAACGGAATTGGAGTTGGCATGATGATGGCTTTGGCAGAATCAAATCATCGACCAGTTCCCTTGCAATTGCTCTTTACCATCGATGAGGAAGCGGGCATGTCAGGGGCCTTTGGGCTTGATCCAATTGCACTGGGCATAACCGGGAAACTGTTGATTAACATCGACACTGAAGATGATGATGAAATCACCATCGGAGCCGCTGGCGGACGCGATGTTGAAATTCATTTGCCGGGCGAATGGGAACCCGTTACCAACCTATCTTGCTTTTCAATCGATTTAAGAGGACTCAAAGGAGGTCACTCTGGAATTGAAATCAATCAGGGACGGGCCAACGCGATACGAACCTTGTCGCGAGCCTTGCGAAGGCTCTCTGACTCGATCGATCTACGCCTAATCAAACTGAGCGGCGGCTCGCGGCGCAATGCGATTCCGGATTTTTGTACCGCAACCGTGATTTTTGATAGGACCAAATTAACGGCCGTAAAAGCTGAAGTTCAGGTGTGCTGCGATCAATGGAATCAGCTCTATGCAGGCCGAGACAACCCGATTGCAATCGATGTTAAACCGATTCCCGACTTGCGCCCGGATCACTGTTTGTCCACCGCCAGCACTCGCTCGCTAGTACAACTAATCAATGCCATCCCAACCGGCATTTGCGAGATGACTTCCGACATTCCTACATTGGTCGAGTCGTCCTGCAATCTGGCAATCGTCGAATTGAACATGGCGGAAAAAGCGAAGATCATTTGCAGTGTTCGTGGAACCACGGGCTATGCGGCAGACGACATCTGCGACACGCTACGATCGCTCGTCGGGCTTGCTGGAGGCACGGTCGAAATCGCCGATGGATATCCTGGCTGGAAACCAAGGCTAGATTCCCCACTCTTGAAGATCGCGATTGAGCAATACGAAAAGTTGTTTGCGTCGGCCCCAAAGGTACATGCCGTCCACGCCGGACTCGAATGCGGATTGCTGATCGAGAAGTTACCTGGACTGGATACGATTTCGATCGGCCCGACGATCAAGGGAAACCATGCGGTTGGTGAACGTGTCCAAATTAGTTCCGTAGCAAAATCCTATCGCTACGTGACTGCGATCCTGGAGCAGCTTGCGAAATGTAGCTGAGCGAGGCCCTCGCTCAACCACATTTGTCGCCTTTCGCACTGCGACAGTGCGCCTCGATAACGCACTTTCGCGGAGCGAAAGGCGACCATAATACAACCGAAGCCTTTGGGCATGCTACGCTCAGAACTGCTATTTCCGTCGGAGCGCAACACCTGTCGGTGAATCCCGGTTTTCTGCAATCGCTTCCGGAGGCCCAATTCCTAAAATTCTACCGCCAGCGCCTCCTCCTCCGGGACCAACATCAATCACCCAGTCGCAGCATCCAATCAAACTCATGTGATGTTCGACAACGATGACTGTGTTCCCTTTCTCAACCAAATCTTGTAGCACACCAATGAGTCGGACGACATCGTCCATATGCAATCCCGTTGTGGGTTCATCCAATAAATACAGCGTCTTGCCTGTCCCTGGCTTGGCTAACTCACTTGCCAATTTGATCCGCTGCGCTTCACCACCACTAAAGGTATTCGATGGCTGTCCCAACGCGATGTAGCCCAAGCCGACTTGGTCAAGGCATTTCAGCGGCACTCTCAATTTCGGGATCGCATCGAAGAACTCGACGGCTTCTGCGATGCTCATGTCCAGACAGTCCGCAATCGACTTCCCCTTAAAAAGCACTGCCAGCGTTGACCGATTGAATCGCCGACCGCGGCATTGCGGGCACGGAACATAGACATCTGCTAAAAAACTCATTTCTAGCTTTTGACGCCCTTGCCCACCGCACGCTTCACAACGTCCTGCGCCGGCATTGAAACTGAAACGAGCTGCGTTGAAGCCACGTTGTTTGGCATCTTTTGTTTTCGCAAAGACCGCTCGAATCTCGTCCCAAAAACCGCAATACGTTGCCGGG
Source organism: Pirellula sp. (assembly GCA_031374925.1). GTDB lineage: Bacteria > Planctomycetota > Planctomycetia > Pirellulales > Pirellulaceae > JBKCUI01. The sequence goes on from JANMHA010000378.1 coordinate 18,940, forward strand.
ATACTTCGCGGTGATCGACCAATAGGAGATTGGTCGATTTCGATTAACTTGTCAATCCCATCCAGTCCATCGATCTTTCGAATGTGGGATGGGAGAGGCTCGCCTCTCAGCAATCTTTGCACAGCGACCGCTAGCGAATCATGTACGAGAGTGCTTTTGCCACTTCCGCTCACACCAACGACTCCCACGAATCTCCCTAACGGGAACTCTACTCGGACGTTTTCTAAATTGTGCTTTGTGATTCCAGTAAGTATCAAGGACGGGTGAGTCGCGCCAACCTTTCGCTGTCGACTCGAAGGCATTGAAATAGTGCCTTGAAGGTATTGTGCGGTTAGCGAATTGGTGTTTTTTAGAAATTGCACAGGCGCACCCATCGCGATGACTTCGCCTCCCAGCCTACCAGCACCCGGCCCAATATCGACGAGCAAATCCGCGGCTCTCATGACTTCTTCGTCGTGTTCCACCACCACGACGGTATTGCCACGCTGTTGCAACGCACGTAAGGACGCAATCAAACGTTCGGTGTCGCACGGATGCAAACCGACCGAAGGCTCATCGAGCACATAACAGACCCCTATCAGCCCAGTCCCAATGCTCGTCGCCAAACGTACGCGTTGCAATTCGCCACCGCTCAACGATGCCGCAGGCCGATCCAAAGTCAAATAGGTAAGGCCAACTTCTCGTAGAAAGGCCAGCCTCTGCAAAGTCTCCCGTAGGATCGGATGGCCGATGTTGGATTGCCTTTCAGATAGTTTCAATCCTTCAAGCCAGTCCATTGCTGAATCCAACGGCAACTCGGTAATCTCGGCAATAGAACGACCACTCAAACGAATTGCCAAGGACTCCTTTCGTAATCGCCGACCGTCACATGCACTGCACTTTTTCTCCGCTTCGCCATCGAGGTAACCAAAGCCCTCGCATTTGGGACAAGCCCCATAAGGACTGTTGAAGCTAAAAGTACGAGGTTCGATCTCTAGAAGGCTGACTCCACACGCGACACAGGCAAATCGCGTTGAAAAAGTTTGCTCTCGGGGGACAGGTTCATTCGGAACACTTGCGGATATCTCAACCAATCCGTTGCTCAGTCGCAGCGCCACCGCCACCGCCAGTTCAATGCGTTCACGACTGTCTTCGCGAACAACCAGTCGATCTACAACCGCCGAGATGGAGTGTTCCTTTCGGGCCCCGAGTGTGGGGAGCGATTCAATTTCGTAGAGATCACCATCGACTCGCACTCGCAGCAGTCCCGCTTTGGCGATACGTTCGAATACATCCGCATGACCGCCCTTTCTACCGATCACCATCGGCGCAAGCAGAGTCAGTTTGGTTCCGTTGGCGAGGTTGCAAATGGAGTCGATGATCAAGCTTGGAGGCTGTCGATCGATGGGCTGACCGCACTGGTGGCAAGCCGGTGTGGCGATGCGTGCCATCAGCAATCGCAAATAGTCGTAGATTTCGGTGACGGTGCCAACAGTACTGCGTGGGCTCAGTACCCCTTGCTGCTGATCGATGCAGAGAGAGGGTTGCAATCCACGAATGAAGTCAACATCTGGTCGCTCCATTTGATCGATGAACTGCCTCGCGTAGCTCGACAGGCTCTCCAGGTATTGCCGCTGCCCCTCTGCGAAGAGCGTATCGAACGCCAGCGAACTTTTACCACTGCCGCTGACCCCGGTGATGACGGTTAACTTGCCGCGCGGGATATCGAGGTCAACATTTTTGAGGTTGTGTGTGCGAGCACCACGGATTTCAATCTGGCGAACGGACGGAACTTCGACGGGAGCCGTCTCCGTCGTTGCCTTCGCTGACCTTCCCCTCTTCATTTTGCCAACCCAGATTCGTAAAGCATGTACAACTTGGGTTCGAACAGCGAGTTGATTGGCGAAGGGACTTTGCCATTGTCGAGTGCGAAAATCTGCGAACCCGCAAATATCTCATCCGACAGATATTTTCGAGGTACATTCTCCAATTGGATCGATGGAAGGTCGATGGGATTGGTCGCTTTGACCGCAAGTTGAAATCCCCATTCGCCGAAGGAATTGAGATGGGTACGATAAGGAACCACGCGGAAATCGGCCGCTTCGATGGTGGCTTCAATGCACCAAAAGGCTTCTCGCGTAATGATCGGGGAACTGCTTTGCGCGACCAACGCGCCATCCTCGTTGAGGATGCGATGGATCAGTTTGTAGAATTCTACGCAGTAGAGTTTGTTGAGCACTTCACTATGCGGATCCGGTAGGTCGATGATGATACGATCGTACCACGCGTGGCTCTGCTCTAGTCGTGCAAACGCTTGTTGGACAAAGTTGAATGCATCGGCATGAATGATTTGCACTCTGGAGTCCAAAAGGCTATCCGCGTTGAGTTTTCGGATGACGGCAAAGCGTTTACTGAGTTCGGTCATGCTTGGGTCGATATCAACTAGCTCGATCGCTTCGACAGATGGGAATTTCAAAACCTCTCGAATGGCAAGTCCGTCACCACCTCCCAAAACCAGCACTTTTTTTGGCGGTTTCCCCAAACTCATTACGGGGTGAACGAGGGATTCGTGATAGCGATGCTCGTCCAGGGCCGCAAACTGCAGGTGACCATCGAGATAGAGACGCACTTCACCATTGCGAGGGTGACTGGTCAAGACGATACGCTGATACGGTGTCTGCTCCGAATAAATCATTTCGTCTGCGAAAAGTTGCCCTTCGGCAAATTGGGTGATCAGCCCAGATGCAAAAAGACCTACTAGCAATATCCCGATCACCAGGATCGCAAACTTCCAATAGCTTCGCACTTTGGGATGCGACGAACCAAACATCGTCAAAGCGATGGCCGCAACCGAAATATTCAGAAGACCGATCGCAAACGACGAACGAAAGAGGCCAAGACTAGGGAGCAGCAAGAGCGGGAAACTAACCGATCCGATGAGCGCGCCGATGTAGTCGAGGCTAAGGACATGCGCTAGCGATTCCGAGAAGCTGGTCGATCGCGAAAGGATGCGGGTGAGCAGCGGTATCTCAAGTCCAACCAACGTGCCGATGAGCAAGATCAGTCCATACATCACTGGCTTGTACAACGCGTAGTACGGGAATACTAGAAACAGAAGGGCCGCAGACAGCCCTCCAACTAATGCGACTGCGATTTCAATTTGGATAAATCGCTCGACAAGCTGGTCATGAATGAACTTGGTCAAATAGGATCCAATGCCCATCGCGAACATAAAGAGACCGATGGTGATCGAAAACTGCGCGACGCTATTGCCAAGTAGGTAGCTTGATACTGCGGCAATGATGAGTTCGTACGCGATGCCGCATAGGGCTACGATCAAAACGGACAGCAAAAGCCATCCGGTTTGATGTGGAGTCAGAGCCGTTCGAGGCGTATTGTCATCCAGTTCAGAACTACTTTCCAAAACTGAAGCCTTTGGAGCCGGTGCGTGCGCGGGCGGCTGAGCTGCTGCCACTCGAAACACGACTGCTACGGACCGTGCTGACGGCCGTCTTGTGGTAGTTGGCAGGGCTCATGGGGGTATTGGTAAAACCGGGTTTGGCGGCTGCGTTTGCACCGGAGTAAAAGCTATTTTGTCGCCCCATCATCGAGCCCAACATATAACCCATCATCATGCCGCTCGGACTGAATCCGTATGGATGCGGACGATGGTATCCGTGGTTATCCGAGGCGACGAGTCGGTTATTGGCAACATCCATTGTCACAGTGAATTCTTTCGACTCACCCATGTCCTGGATTAAGTTTTGGTTTGGATCCTGGAATCCAATGATTTCGCCCCCAGCGGTCATGCTGACCCCGAGAGGAGAGTTCATGGCTTTCAATTCATTCAGCTTGGCGGCGTACTTTTTCAGGAATTCAGATTCTTTGGTGGGGTCTTGTTTTTCCGGCTCGATGGCCTGGATCTCAGCCGTACTGCTTACTTCTGCATTGCCATCGGTCGCGGAAACGACCGCTTCGGTGGACTCTTTGGCGGCGGCCGCCTTGGCGACGGCCCCTTCGTCCAACACGGCGACCAGTGCATCCACGACTTTGTTAAGGTCGACAACATCGGTGTTGTCGACTCCACAACCTAGGGAAAATGCAAGCAATGTTCCGACAGGAAGAAGAGCCGCTAGTGAAAACCTCATGAAATTGTCTCCGTTTTTGGGTGTGATTTTGCGTTCGTATCAGCTTTTATCCGACCACAGATGAATTCGTGAATATTCAGACCATTTCTCGCTGAACGCACGGTTTCCGCATACCGTTTCTAATCATCTCGACGACCAATCATCATAGCAATTCCGACGTCGAGTTGCAAAAATTGTCTGCCGCAGAAATGGAATCTCCATTCCGAAAGCTCCGCGTTGGACCCCTGCTAACCACGAATATCGTAGCAAAGAATTTTGTCTTGCTCTCGAATGTACAGTTTTCCGTCGAGGATCACGGGATGGGACCAACTAGGACGATCTCCGCTTCCCGGAATTTTGAATGAACCGACTTCCTTATATTCGGAGGGATTGACCTCCGCTAAAGCCATGACTCCATTTTGAAAACGGATATAGAGTCGGTCACCGCCAGCGATTACTACCGCGGACCCTTGGCCAGACCCTCGAGTCTTCCATTTCTCTTCTCCGGTCATAAAGTCTGCACAAAAAGGGATGCCTTTGTCTTCGGAATCGCCATACAGATGTTGTCCGACCAAGACCATGCCACCATGTTTATTCGACAACTTGTTGTTCAAACCGAAGATCTCTTTAATGGTAACGCTGCCGTCGGCTGAGGGCACTTGTTTGACCAACGCTCCTCCACGGTTATAACCTGCCACGAAAAAGACAAGATCATCACGCACAATCGGTGTCGGGATAATCGCAGTTGTCTTGTCGACAGGGTAAGTCCACAACAAGCTTCCGCTCTCGGAGAAACCCATTAAGCCACTACCGGTCGATTGCACATAAACCTTTTGGTTGCCGAGCTTGGAAATTACGATGGACGCATGGCCAGCTCCTCGATCGTCTGGGTTCTTGCAAGTCCAAATCTTTTCGCCAGTCTTCTTATCCAAGGCCACCACGGTTGAAGTAGCTCCGCCGGGAGTGCAAATCACTTTGTTGCCATCCACCAGAACAGATTCACTGTAGCCCCAGCTGTCTGCTTTTTTTCCTCCGAAGTCGTTTGCGAATTGCTTTTTCCAAACCAGCTTGCCATCGGATGCGCTGCAGCACACAAGCTGTCCTTCTGGCGTCACGACATAGACCAGTCCGTCATCGACGGTGGGAGTACTACGCGAGCTCCCCCATTTTGCATCGCGTTTGTCATTCAATGCTTCACCCGTTTTGGTAGCCCAAAGCTGTTTGCCGGTTGTTTTGTCGTAGCAGCTTAAGTATTCGTCAGCATCCTTTTGAGTCGAAAGACCATCCCCAAGCGTGTATATTTTATTATCGACTATAGCTAAGCTCGAGTAGCCTCGACCCGCGCCAGAACCTTCCCAGAGGAGTTTTGGGCCTTCGGTTGGCCAGGACTTCAGCAATTTCGAATCGTTCACGACACTCGTTCGGTTGGGGCCACGAAACGTTGGCCAATCTTCGCCAAGCACCATAATGGCGTTCGAAAGAGATAGTCCAAGTCCAATGCAGAGAGCGAATTTACGTGAAAGGCGGGATCGAATCATGTTTCTTTCCTGAGGGTGACTGATTTTGTTGAGGTTGGTGGCAGTTTTAACGCAAACAGCACAAAAATGCATTTTGTCGTTGGGGCGGCAATATTCTACGTTTTGGACGCTCCCAGATATAGGGCCTCCTTCAGAATATGGGCTACATGTAGGTCCGCTTCTCCCAGGCGGACATTACACCGCCTCCGGAGATACGCTGCTACGAGGTAAGTTTCCATCTGCCGGTCCGTTACGAAGCAAGACAAGGGCTCTCAAGTTTCATTATGATTTGGTAAGCTGGAGCGAAAGAAACCCCGCACCTTGTGCCCCGTTTAGGTTGAGTTTATGAAGTCCTACAAGTTTGTCAGCTACGCATGGGAAGATAAAAAAGCCGCTCTCTGCGATCCTGTTGGCCGATTGATTTATCGTTCGAATCTCCTTGGATCCGATCAACGCATCACCAATACGGGCGGTGGAAATACTTCGGCCAAGATCACAGAAAAGGACCCGCTCAACGGCAGTGCTACCGAAGTGCTGTGGGTGAAAGGGTCCGGCGGCGATCTTCGTACGTCCACTCGCGAGAACTTCTCCTCGCTCTATCAACAAAAGCTGATCGATATGCAGCTGCTGTACGCTAGCCGGCCTGACAAAGGCTACAAGGGACAAGCCGAAGACGATATGGTCGGAATGTACACACACACGACATTCAACCTAAACCCTCGGGCTTCGTCGATCGATACGCCATTGCACAGTTTCTTGCCTGGCAAGCATGTTGACCATATGCACCCCAATGCGATCATTTCCATCGCAGCCAGCCACCGTTGCCAAGACCTCACGCAGGAAATATTCGGCGGAGCAATGGCGTATGTCCCGTGGATGCGACCAGGTTTTGAACTGGGGTTGGCCATGCAGGAGATCTCAAAAAAGAACCCAAAACTGCAAGCCATCATGATGGGGCAGCACGGATTCATCTCTTGGGCGGACGATGAAAAGGATTGTTACACTTTGACCTTAGACATGATCGAAAAGGCAGCTGCCTATATCGATGCCAAATACCAAGCCAAGGGGGGCGATAAAACCGCGTTCGGAGGCTTGAAGTACCAAACGCTCGATCAAGAAACTAGACACGCGACGCTAGCCGCCATCTTGCCATGGCTGCGTGGACAAGTGAGCGCGAAACGACGTTTCGTCGGGACGATCCAGGACGATGCAACCATCATGCGTTTCGTAAACTCCCATGACGCGCCTCGTTTAGCAGAACTTGGCACCAGTTGCCCCGATCACTTCCTCCGAACCAAAATCAAGCCGCTGTACGTCGACTGGAATCCGCAAACGGAAACAGCCGCATCCCTCAAAGCCAAGCTTACCCTCGGATTGGAAAAATATCGACAAGACTACGCATCGTATTACGAAACGTGCAAGCGACCCAACTCGCCCGCCATGCGTGACCCAAACCCGACCGTCATGCTCATCCCAGGTCTTGGCATGATCGCCTGGGGAAAAGACAAATCGGAGTCACGAGTCACTGCAGAATTCTACAACTGCGCGGTCGAAGTCATGCGCGGTGCCGAGGCGATTGATCATTACATTGCACTTCCATTGCAAGAAGCCTTCGATATCGAATATTGGTTGCTTGAAGAAGCAAAACTGAAACGCATGCCTGCCGAAAAGGAACTGGCTCGACAGGTAATCATCGTCATTGGTGCAGGTTCTGGAATCGGCAAAGAGACCGCTCATCGATTGGTGCGCGAGGGGGCTCACATCGTATGCGTCGATTTGAATGAAGAATCGGCTATTGCAACCGCCAAAGAAATCACCGACAAGCACGGACTGGGAATTGGTGTCGCAGGGAGTGGCATTTCTGGTTGTGGGCCAGCCGTTGGAATCGCATGCGACATTACCAAACGACAGAGTATTCGCGCCATGTTGGACCAGGTGAGTTTGGCCTACGGCGGATTCGATTCGATATGCGTTACGGCTGGTATCTTCGTTCCGTCGGATACCACCGGACATATTCCCGATGAGAAGTGGGCGCTAACATTTGCGATCAATGTGACCGGCAGTTATTTGGTCGCAGACGAAGCTGGCAAGAATTGGCTTGAACAAGGCTTGCAAGGGAATTTGGTTCTCACAACCAGCGCCAACGCAGCCGTCGCAAAGAAGGGAAGCGTTGCCTACGACACAAGCAAGGCAGCCGCCAATCACTTGGTCCGTGAACTCGCAATCGAACTCGCGCCTTTAGTTCGAGTCAACGGAGTTGCGCCGGCAACGGTGGTTCAAGGAAGCGCCATGTTTCCGCGAGATCGCGTCATCGGTTCGCTTGCTAAATACCGCATTGACTATACGGAAGATGAGCCGACGGAATCGCTGGTCTCGAAACTGGCTCAGTTCTACGCAGACCGAACGTTGACCAAGTCCCCGATTACGCCAGCAGACCAAGCGGAAGCGTATTTCTTGCTGGTCAGTCAACGCTTGAGCAAGACCACCGGTCAACTCATCTCGGTGGACGGCGGTCTGTACGAAGCCTTCCTGCGATAAGGCATTGTCATGCTTTAGTCATTGCCCGCGAATCGTCAAGTGCCGTCGAGACTTGTCCGTCATGCGAGCGATTCTGCCTCCAGAACCCGCTGCCCAGATCGAGCCGTCGGCTGGGACGGCGATCACATGAAAACCTATGTCGGACATCGCCAACCAATCCTCTCCATCGAGACTCCAGTCGCAGCCGCTTGGACCGCAAGTCAACCAAGTTTTTTCAATAGCGATCACGCAGGAACGGAATCCACGCGGTCGATTGCCGTGAGGCGCTCGCCAACTCTTACCGGTATCCTGTGTGATGGCGATGTTCTGAGTATCGAGAGTTGTCTTGTTGTAGTCACCTCCAACCGCGACCCCTTTGAATTCGCTTTCAAAGGCAATTGAGAATATTCCTGAAGATGTCCCGCGTGCAATGGGTGGTACGATGTGCGAAGTCCAAAGCAAGCCTCCGTTCTGCGATCGAAAGACGCGACTGGGCCCGTCGCTTCCGCCCCCGAGCCCAATCCATGCAAGGTCAACCCCAAACGTTTGGAGGCTAGAATTGCTGGCCGCAAACCCCGCCTCGCCCTTATCAATCTGAGGAATAGCAGCGGGCGGGATCGCTTTCCAGGAATCTCCCCCATCGTCGGTCTTTACGATCAGTAGACTCCCGTCGACCGGGTCGCTGAAAGCTAGACCAGACTGATCGTTCTGAAACTTCATGCCATCAAAAAAAGCCTGTGGAGATTTGTTCTCGTAGGAAATCTTCCATGAGACACCGCCATCTGTTGTTTTCAAAATCAAGGCTGGTTGTCCCGCGGTTGCAACAATTGCTTTGTTCTTATCCCAAGCGTGGATTGATCGAATTTCAATGTCTTGCAGATTGGGAAGGGAGTAATGCAGCCAACTCATTCCGCCATCGATCGTTCGGATGATCGTGCCTTTGCTTCCACACGCCCAAGCGACATCTTTGCTGACCGCCGCGAGTCCTCGAAAGCTGGCTTGCGTTTGCGTTTCGAAACTTTGCCAAACGTCGTCCGCCTGAGAGGCGGAAGCTATCAAGAAAGAGGTTATAAGAATGAAAACGAACGCAACAGAACGTACGATTCGTACACGCATGAGTCGTTGATCCGGGCTGAGAGAACTAGATCTGTATTGGCCAATATTTTTGGCCAATATGCCAATATAGCGTAGAGTGAAAGGATCCAATCGGCAAGCCGATGCATTCTTCGGTAGCTCTCTAGGCGGGACCGTCCAAGTTGCTTGATCCAAAAAAGCGCTTTTTTGATGACCCGCCGGAACCGCGTCCGGATCTTAGGTAAGATTACGGTTGGAGACGACTTTGCAATTCACGCCGAACCGCTAGTGTTTTTTAACGAGATCCACCAAAGCAATGCAATTGAAATCGAGAGCGAATCCGGTGGAAATGATTGCGTTGGGTATGGTCGCCTTTGCCTGGTTTTGGCAGTCGGCAGCGATGAGCGTTCGAATCTATTGCCTACTTCCCTTCGACGTGCATGAGCAGGTATCTCCGGAGCTCGAGCCCTTTGCCGCATCGATTTCAGCACTTCTAGTCAGTGGACTGCTTCTGGCGTCATGGCTGATTTTGTACACACGTTGCGATCGCATTGCCAAGACCGATCAGGCCCAAAGTACGCCACGACGCGCCTTCCTGATTATGGCAGTAGGTTGCCTTCCATTTGTCTTCTCCATAATTCGCGCATTGAGATTGCCGATCTTTGAGCCACATCTTGTTGAAGCGCTTTGGGCTTGCGCTTGGACTGGGTGGAGTTTTGGCGAATTGGTGCGAATTCAACAAGCTTCACTCAAAGACATACGGGAATCGTCGGCAGAAGATCGCCGAGAGGCTGGAGTGTCCGCCTCGGAGATGCGGACCTACGACGTAGCGGACACCGCGATGTTTAGTTTTAGCACAGGTGCTGGATGGACAGTTGTGGGTTGCGCTAGCATTCTGTGTGGCAGTTGGTGGTTCAGCCAGTCGATGTACTACCATCAAAGTTTTATGTTGGGTTTCAATGATTTCGGGCAATTCTTGCAGAGAGTCTCAAATACCGCTGCTGGGTCTGGTTGGCTCGTGGAAACCCCCGTACTACCTGTGTTTTGGGATCACTTTAATCCGGGTCTCATTGCCTTAGTGCCGCTTTGGAAGCTCCACCCGCATCCATCGCTAATTTTTGGATTGCAAGCAGTATCGTTAGCTGGCAGTGCGCTCTTGGTTTTCGCAATGGCCAAGCGGCTTACGCATGCAAACTTATCCGCCGCGGTGATGGCCTTGGCATGGTTGTTTCAACCCGTAGTCGGTCAAATGAATCTAGCCTATACGTATGGATGGCACCCAATAACCTTTACCATTCCGCTGTTACTGGCTGCGTTGGTATCGATCATTTCAAGACGTTACGCCTGGGCTGTCATCGCCACAATTGCCGCCATGACCGTGGAAGAGGGCGTGTTTGTTATCGTCGCCCTTTTCTCCGCGACGGCTTTGTGGCTAACTGTTCTGCATCGATCTAAACGGGGTTGGACAAACCAAGATGCAATCAAGTCCGACCGAGCGATCCTTGGTAACGTTCCAGCCCGAGCCTGGTGTGTAGGCCTACTGGTATCTACGATCGCATTCTGGATTGTCTATCGCTATAGCGGATTAGCCGAATTTCAGACGGGAAGATTTGTCGCGTTAGGAAATACACCGTCTGAAATACTACTCTCGCCCGTCCTCCGTCCATTTGTTTTTTGGGGACAGTTGCTGCAGTTCGACAATGTCATCTTTCTAATGTCGCTGTTTCTACCTTGTGGCCTAGGGGGACTAGTACGAGGTTGGCGATGGTTGCTGCCAACACTCGTTCCGCTTGGTGTCCTGATTGTTTGGAATCACAACCCTGCACATAGTCTGGCGTTTCATTACACCAGCATTCTGCTGCCGCTTTTCTGGCTCGCAAGCATCGCTGGCAGTTCAAAGCCTATGGAATCTTTACCGCGGGGCGTTAGTGCGTTAACCTGCGGAATAATGCTGTGCATGTATCTCGGCCAGTTTCCATTCAGCTCAGCCACGCTCTACGATGTTGACGTAGTCACCTACGCCAAAGACTCGGCTTGGCAGCGGCAGTACGCGTCGGAGGATGGTGTTTGGCTGCACAAGCAATTGCTCGAAATACGCGCTAGCGGATCCGAGTGTTTGGCGACTGGGCGCATCGCATCACATTTGATTGGCAATCGTGATGTGGAAACGGTCGGCCAGTATTTGGATCGTCGCGCTCGATTAGCTAAGTTACCGGATCGATTAGCGGAACCAATAAAACACTATGAGTGGATTGTGCTCGACCGTCGCGAGCAGTTTCAACAGCTGTCTACTCAGACGGCAGAGGTCGAGCGAGAAGCACTCGCAGCCGGATTCCGCATAACAGCCGAACAATTCGATTTGGTGATATTGCAGCGCAAGCCGAACTAAGAACTGCGCGACGATTATTGCGTTGCCCGCCAATCACCCGAATAGCACGAATGCGCCACAACCTCATTGTTTTAGATAGCCTTCGGCCACATGGCTGCGAAAATCAAACCGGTGGTGAGTCCGTAAATCACGCCATCGATGAGGTTGGTCAGCATGGGGCGTTTGAACCAAACATCGTTGGGGATGGCGGAACATGAGTAGATCAATATGCTGGCCGTTCCGACCAAACGGAAGACTCGCATAAAGGACTGGTCGGGATGGCCCTCCATAGCAAACCATGCCAAGTATGCGATCAAGGTCGATGTCACCAAAAAGAAAACGAATGTCCAAATCAGGTTATTCTTCATGTCGATTCCCTGAAAGACCGTAAGGGTGCCGACGGGTCCGTCCGTCATCTTCTGCTTGAGGACCGGATCTTTGTTTGGATCCCCTTTGGCAAACGGAAACATATAGCGACCGGGACGAATCTTGGTTTCGCGAAAGAACTGAAGCAACGAGTCTTCGGATTCCGTTGGTTTGTAGTCACCGCGATGATGCGGAGAAACGGTCCAAGCCATCGCGCTGAGAACAAAGACCACGACGCTGGAAAGTACTATAGGGAGCCATAATAGGAACAGGAATGTCACAATGATTCTCCAAATGAGAGACTGAGCGAAATCGGATTAAGGCGACGGCAAGCAATAGTTTATTCTGATGTAGGTCCGCATCCACGAGGCGGACATCCCGATGTCTAGTATAGGCGTTCAAAAGCAGGGCTGGGCTTAGCAATGGGGAACGCCGTAACGCATTGGGCATGCAATCTAAACGATCGACGGCCTCGATGGGTACCTTTTACTTTGTCATTCGACCCGTTCGGCCACCCGCAGTTTGGCGCTGCGGCTGCGAGGGTTTTCGTAAGTTTCCGCATCACTCGGGAGGATCGGCTTTTTAGTAAGCACCTGCAATTGTTCGCATTCACGCATCGCATGCTTAACGATTCGATCTTCTAACGAATGGAACGAAATGATGAGCAATCGGCCGCCGGGCGCAAGGCAATCGGGGAGTCGCTCGATGGCCGTTTTTAGATGTTCCAGCTCGTTGTTAACGGCAATCCTAAGCGCTTGGAAGGTTCGAGTCGCACTATCGATTCGACCATGTATCTTGCCGCCGGGGACGCAGCGATGCACCAAATCCGCCAACTCCTCGGCGGTTCGAACTGGAGAATGCCGGCGGCGTTCTACGATAGCTCTAGCAATGCGACGACTGAATCGCTCCTCGCCGAATTGATAGATGATGTCCGCAAGTTCTTTTTCATCGATTTTGGCAAGTAGATCCGCCGCCGAGATTCCTTCGTCGGTGCAGAACCGCAGATCGAGTGTTCCACCTGTTCGAAAAGAAAATCCGCGGCTCGTATCCTCCAGTTGGTCGCTGGATAGACCCAAATCCAAAAGGATGCAGTTGGCTTTTGGAATGGCATGGTCGACCATCAAATTGGGTAGCTCGCGGTACGAGCTTTGGATCAAACGGATTCGGCAAGTGGAACGTGTTGCTTCCGCTAGATTCGTTGGTGTACAGAGGATGGGTTCCCCGTTTGGAGGCAACAGTCGATCAAAGAGTTCCGTGACCCTCTCGATTGCAGCCGCGTCTCGATCGATTCCGATGAGGAAATCATGCGGCTGCAACGCCTGAATAAGATGCCAGGCATGACCGCCACCCCCGAGGGTACCGTCGACAACGGTACGGCTCTCGGTGATTGGTCGATCCAGTCCAGACCATTGGATGACCTCTTGGAGCAGGACAGGGATGTGAACGGTGGAAGGGACCATGTGAATTCTGGAAAGCTCTGAGTTCTTACGAATTCAGTTGCGGCTAAGAGGTTGTCCGCCTCGAGGCGGACCTAGGACAGACGCTGAGATGTTACCTGCCGTAGTAGCAAAAAAATAGCCGGTCGGCCCGTTCATCTCAATTGACCATCGCAGCATGCACTCCGAGTTTCCATTCAATCGCGCGGTGCTGGTCTCAGTGCACTGTTGAGTGTGCTACTTCGTCGTTGAGCTACATGTCACCGAGTCATGACTAGGCAATTGATCACTGCTTCTGATCAATTAACGGGGTAGAGCCCGTGGCCGCTAGGCTCCGCTCCTACCTTTCAAAACTCAGCCACACATCGCTTCGATGGTGAGATGTCTCGGGGCTCGACCGGCTTGTGATCGTGTCCTTGCGACGAACTCTACGATACTCGAAAGAGTGTCGACTTGGCTACTCTCTTTTCTGTTAACTTTCCGACTAATCCCCTGCGAATTCCGGTATTTGATATCATTACAAGGGCTCATGGTGGTGTTTTGGGTAGGAATCTAGCTGCCTAAATCATTTCATCGTTACGACTTAGCGAACTTCGGTCCAAAATGACACACACTCAATCTTCATCTGTTTTTCTAATATCTGCGGCTTGCATTGTTTTTTATTATATTGCAAATGGAGTTTTCGGACCTGGACGGTACACACCATGGGAGCGCGTCTTGTACGCGCCGGTGTATGCTCTGGCGAGAGTGCTTTGGCGGGTGGAGATTGAGTGGAGTGGAGAGCTTGGAGGGAATACCCGAGAGTCATCTCAGGCAGCCCGGAATCGATTGTTGGGGGATCGAATGACCGGAGGAGCTGTGTTGATTGCCAACCACCGGTGTTCGGTGGACCCGTTCTTTGTGCAGCTCGTGGGGGGCCGACGGGTCCATTGGATGGTGGCAGGCGAGTACTTCAAACACTTCTTGTTTGGGCCAATTTTAAGGGCGTTTCAGGCCATCCCTACCAATCGAGGTGGTGTGGACACCGCTTCGACGAAACGCGCCATTGCGTTAGCTAAGAGTGGTCGATTTGTAGGCATGTTTCCTGAGGGAAGAATCAATAGGACCGATAGCCCACTTCTGACCATCCGGCCTGGTGCGGCGATTGTAGCTTTGCGTGCGGATGTTCCTTTGGTTCCGATTTGGATTGAGGGAGCGCCAGCGGGTTGGGCTGTATACAGCGCCTTGTTTATTCCGGCCAAGGTTCGAATTAGGGTGGGAACGCCGGACCGTTTTGCAGCAAAAGTTCAAGAAACTGGATTGGCAACGAATACCGAGAGTGAACCGAATGCAGAGAATGAAGCTGTTGAACTTGAAAAAGCATCGTATGATCGTAATCCATCGAGAAACGACGCGATTGCTTGGCTTTCCCATGTGATGGGTGAATCGCTGAGAATGGGAGGGCACTCGTCGAAGGACGTTGGCATAGCAGGTCGCAATTGGGTGGATAGTTAAGTCTGTCCCGTTTCAACAAACCACGAGGAGGGCGAATTCGCCGTGTCGAAAACAAAAATCATTTTGGCTGCATTTGTTTGGCTGATCGTATTGGCAATTGGCGTTTCGATTTGGAGATTGGTCATAGATCCTGTCCGAACGAATCAAAAGACGGAGATTGCCAAACAGCAAGCCGAAGCCGCGGTTGCGGCCACGTCTGGCACGAGTCTTTTCAACCAGGAGATCTCGATAGGGTTGGATAGTTTCTCAGGTTATGCTGTTTTTCGAACGCCGGAGTTTCAAAACCAACTGGCCAATCGCGGAATCAAACTCAAGCTCCTAAACGACGAGGCCGACTACGCGGCGCGTGCGGCGGCACTTGAAAAAGGGACTTTGCAGTTTGCTTTGTTTCCGGCAGATGCATTGCTCAAAACGTTTTCCAAACTGGAATATCCCCCTGCAACAATCATTGCGATCATAGATGAAACACGCGGGGCTGACGCGATGTTGGCTTACAAAAAACGCTTCGGAAACGTAGATAGATTGAATTCCCCCGAAGTGCGATTTGTATTGGTCGGGGACTCCCCTAGCGAGACTTTGGCTCGGGTCGTCATTCAGGACTTCGGACTCAATCTAGTCGCCAAGGATGCTATCGTATCATTGGCGTCACCTGAAAAATTGATCGATCGTTATAAAAAAGCGGACCCGTCGACCAACGATGTCTATGTGGTGTGGGAACCGTTCGTTAGTCAAATGCTAAAAAACGAAGCCTTGCACGTGTTGACCGACAGCTCCAAATTCACTGGTTACATTGTCGATACTTTGGTAGTCAACCGAGACTTTTTGCTCAAGCATGAACCCGAGGTGGAGGCGGTGCTCGAAAGCTACTTCACTTCACTCTTCAGCTATCGGGATGCGACCAAGTTGTCGAAACTGATGTTGGATGATGCCAAGCTGACAAAGTTAACCATCGAGCCGGACCAAGCTGCAAAAATGGTGCAAGGCATTCAATGGAAGAATACGCAGGAGAACTTCGCCCATTTCGGACTGCGTCCAGGTGCAATCATTCACATTGAGAACATTCTGGATCGCATTTCAAAGGTATTGGTGACGACTGGCGCCATCGATCGAGAGCCGGTCGACGGAAAATGGAACCGGCTTTACTTTGACCGTCCGATGAAACAAATCATGTCCCGGAATTTTTATCCCGGCGTGCAATCGGAAGGCATTCGAGAGGAATTGGCTTTGAAGGATCTAACCGAAAAGCAATGGACAGAACTGGCCAGTGTAGGAACCTTGAACGTCCCGGAGTTGGTTTTTTCTCGAGGCAGTGCGAACTTGACGGATCGGAGCCAGTTGATTCTCAAAGAACTCGCGGAAAGGCTTCAGGCGTGGCCGCAGTATTACCTGATGATTCGCGGGAATGCGTCCAACCTCGGGGATGTCGAGGCAAACAAGGAGTTGGCTGCCAAACGGGCTTTGGGTGCACTACAATACCTAGAGTCGGCTGGCATTCCGAAGCAACGCATGCGAACGGTTCCAGGTGAGATTACAGGAGAAACGCGAGTCACTTTTGGGGTTGGCGAGATCCCTTACTAGGATGCGTATATGATACTAGGATGCGTATACGATTGTCGCCTTTTGCTCCGCAAAAGTGCGATCACGCGGCGCACTTTTGCGGAGCAAAACGCGACAATAATTCGAAAATTAATGGTAATCGCGCCTTCAACCGAGGCTCAATCAGGCCAGTATCACTTATCCATTCCAACTTGAGAACAGAACATTGAAAGACTTCCGGTCCAGAATCGCTAGTGAATTGCTGTGGGCACCGTCCGTGGCATTGCCATTGGTGGCTGGCGCTTCAGCTTGGCTGATTTCATGGGCTGTAGGGGGGGTTGTCGCCCTGAATATCGCCGGTCTTGTTCTGGCATTGGGTAGTTTCGGCTGGCTTGCAACGCGTGTGATCTTTTTGACGGACGATGTTGCTGCAAAAATTCTACGCGATGACGCAATGAATGCGATCAAGGCTGAGGAAGACAAACTGGATCAATTACAGTTCCGATTGCGGTCCGATCGCGACTATCGAACGAAGGATTATTTGACGCTGTTGAGAACGTGTCGGGCCGATTTTGAGGAGTTTGCCAAGACCCCCGGAATCGTCATCCAAAGTCACGAGATCGTAAAACAAGTGCGACAACTTTTCTGGTCGGCCACCGAACAATTGGAGCATTCGCTTAAGTTGCATGCCCTGGCAGAACGCTTGTCGGGTGACGAAAAGAAGAAGGTTCAGGAACAACGCGAGGGTACTCTTGGAGAGATTCGAGTGAGCATCGAACACATGCAGTCCGCCGTAAAGCACTACCAAGAGATCATGAATATGGAGCAGCAAAACGACTTGGGAAGTCTTCGCGATGAATTGGATGCATCCATACGAGTGGCCAAACGAACCGAAGAACGCATGCGAGAATTAGAAGGGTCTGTCGATTATGAATCACGCCTAAAGCAATAGTTTGGCCAGTTTCACGACTTCTGATACGCTCACTAAACCCAATTTCCAAGTTGAACCAATAACCAGAACCCTTTTTTAATAAACCGACGTTTTAAAGACAACTAACAGGAGAGTTTCGATGTTCAGAGCCATTGGCCGTTTCTTTCGAGCAATCGGATACATGTTTACCGGCAAAGTCAATTCGGCTGCCGATTCGATGAGCAATAACCCCACGGTCATCTCAGCCACCTTTGACAAGATCATCGAGGACAAGAAGAAGCGACTCAATGAGTACAAGGACGCGATTAGCGCTATGATTGCTCAGGAGGAGAGCAAGAAAGACAAACTCTCGACCCTGACGGAAGAGGTTCAGAAATTGGAAAAGCTCAAGTCGGGTGCCGCTGCACGGGCCAAACAGGTTGCCGACAAATACAACGGCGATGCCAACGCAGTTCGAAACGACCCCGAATATTTGAAATGCCAATCGGCGTACAAGGACTTCACCAGTACTCTGGTCGAAAAACAACAGCGAGCATCCGAGTTAGAGATGGACCTCAAACAATTGATGAGCAACGTCGGCGGACACAAGAGTCAGATCCAATCCTTGATGCGAGATTTGGACAAGCTCAAGGAAGAAAAACACGATGCCGTTGCCGACATCCTTTCAGCAACCGAGGAGAAGCAAATTGCGGACATGGTCAACGGCATCTCCAACGATCGTACGAACGAAGAGTTGCACCGATTGCGAGAATTGCGTCAGAAAGCCAGCGCCAATGCGAGAATTTCTCGCGAGTTGGCAGGAATGGATAACAAGAAGGCAGAATCGGAATTCATGGAATATGCCCAGAAGAGTGCGGCGGATGACGAATTCGACGCCCTCATCGGGATTTCAGCCAAAAAGGAATCAACCGAACCTACCGCCCGAGACGCAAAGATCCCCGAAGCCTAACAGAAAATACCATTTAACGCTCGAACAGAGGTAATGAACGATGAAACGAATTAGATCCCCGCGATGGATTTCGCTTTTGGCCATCACCGCTATTTTTATCGGATGCGACACAAAACCCGCTGAAAAAGCGGGTTCTGGTGCCGATTCCAAAGCAAAACCAGCAGCTGCGCCCAAGTTCCTGCTGGCATGGAGTGAGTATCCCTCGTGGAGCATTTTTGGCGTAGCTAGCGATGTCGGCTTGATCGACGGCGAAGCAGGCAAAATGGGTACGATCGAAAAGAAGTACAACGTAGATATCGAGCTCAAGCTTGTTGACTACGACGGCTGTATCACGCTTTACGGCAATTCCCAAGCGGACGCAGTTTGCATTACCAACATCGACATCCTAGGTCCTGCTGCATCTCGAAAAAGCGTTGCGATCATGCCGACGTCAACCTCCAACGGCGCAGACGCTTGCATTGCCGCTGGGGGGATCGATTCGATCGATGCATTAACAGGGAAGGTGACCCGTGGATTGGAAAAGAGCGTATCGCAATTTTGCTTTGACCGTTGTTTAGAAAAAGCTGGCAAGGACCCTGCGAAATTCCCGTTCTCGCAAATGGACCCCGATAAAGCGGCGCAAGCCTTTCAACTGAAGACGGGTGACATTCAATCGATCATGGTATGGAATCCGTTTGTGATGCAAACGTTGGTTACCCGCCCCGACTCAAAAGTGTTGTTTGACTCCACCAGCATTCCCGAGGAGATTATCGACATGGTGGTGGTTGGTGCCGATTCCCTTAAGAAGCCTGGCGGCAGAGAGTTTGCTGCGGCGATCGCGGAAACGTTCTATGCGATGAATAAGAGGATGACGGACCCCGTGACGGCGGATAAGACTCTGATTGGAATCGGGGCTAGATTCGCCAAACTGGAACTTGCCGACATGAAAAAGGTTGTCACACAAACGCGATTTTACGGAGACCCAAAAGAGGCGATAGCATTATTCGCAAGCGAACGGTTTCAAAAGGAGACCATGCCAATCGTAAGCAAGTTTTGCGAAAAGTACGGATTGACGCCCAAACCGACTTCCATCTCCTTCGGCACAGGCCAGGGCATGGTCGATTTCGACGACACTTTCCTGAAGGCGATAAAGTAAATTAGAAAGGTAATTTGGTCATAGCGCAGGCTGCTAGAGTGTGAAAAACAGCATTTTCGCAACCGGCTAGCAGTCTGTTGCGACGACCAAAACTCCTTCCGCTCGCCTAAAAAAAAGAAGGAGTCACGAAACTTCTGGTCCCTCGCCGTGTTTGCTTGGGTGGAAGTCATCTTTTGTATTATCGATGGCTATTGACTTTTAAATGCGTCGCTATCGAAGTACTCATGAACAACTCAGTCATAATACCGACGATATTGCTGCTATTGGCCGCCAGCCTTTTGCTTCTTGCTCGCAACGTGTGGCGAGTTATTTTTGGAGTCGAAAAGCGTTTTGGGATCGAGGCCTTTTACGCGGTCTTGTGCTTCGTCGCAAGTTCGTTCATCGTTATCGACTTAATGCGAGAGTCTCAAGCCTTTGGTTCGAGCGGTTTGGAGATCTTCTCCAACCTTGCAGTTCTGATTCTCTTCACTGCCACCACGATTTTTTCTTTCCGGGCATTCATCCTTCATGGCCCAGCGAAGAAGCTGCGTCGAAGTATTCACTCATGGTTATTAGTACTGCTCGCATTGTCGATGTCGGGTTGGTTCTACCGTCGAGTTCAGAATCTAAATTCATGCATTGGAATTCTCGGGATTGAAGGTGTTCTGCCAGGCGTTGTCGAGCGAGAAGAGCGCGCGTGGGCTATGACGGACGAGGGGGCTATCATTCCACTTTATCACTTAGCCACCGACGACATCCAGTTCGAACAATACGCCGCATCGGCTAATCAACGTTTCCAAAACCACCCGCACTTGATGATTCATCGAGAGAATGCTGACAAAATGGCCAACTGCCACGGTTGGGTCTTTACCGATGGACGCTACCTTTTAAAGGGGGCCGACGTGGAGCGAATACTATGCGACAATTGTTACGTTGTCGTTTCCGACCCGAAACCTAGTGACATCGTAATCTACCGCGATCATCTCGGAACGATACTGCATACGGCTCTCGTACAAGCTATTCTTGCAGATGGAACGGTGATTACCGAAAGCAAGTGGGGCGTCGACCAAAGGTTTCTTCATCTCCCGGTGGACCAGCCGTATTCCACCCTTTTTGAGTACTATCGAACAAGCCGGCTCAATCGTCATTTGATCAGTATTCGGACATCAGCCGCCCGTGAAGACTTTTTGGACGATTAATGGCTGTGGGCAGACAGTGGTCATTGGTGGGCAGTGCGCAATGAGTGGTCACATCTCGCGGCAAATTGGCGGTAGAATCACGGCGCAGAGTGCCGTGGCACACTGATTGAACTCATTGCGAGTTCGGGAACACTAGGCAACCAATACCTAAGCTGAGACCGTCGAATGACCGATCGCGACTCCTACTGGATGAGCCGTGCACTGGAGTATGCAGGTCGCGGTCAAGGTTGCGTTGAGCCCAATCCGATGGTGGGGTGTTTACTGGTTGACGGCGATGAAATGCTCTCGTCTGGTTATCATCGCGTTTTTGGTGGCCCGCATGCCGAGGTCGAGGCACTTGAACGCTGCGATCCAAATCGTGTGTCTGGATCGACTCTCTATGTAACGCTTGAACCATGCAGCCACTTTGGCAAGACTCCACCCTGCGTGGATTTGATATTGAAACATCCTCCAAAGCGAGTTGTGATTGCGATGCAGGACCCATTCCCGGCCGTGGCTGGCCTTGGAATTCAAAAGCTTCGCGACAATTCTATCGAAGTGGTGGTTGGAGTGATGGAACAGCAAGCGAGAGAGTTGAACGCCCCGTACCTCAAATTGTTGCAAACCGGATTGCCGTGGGTCGTCGCCAAGTGGGCTATGACTCTCGACGGTGCCATTGCCACGCGCGAGCAAGACTCAAAATGGATCAGTAACGAGCAATCGCGAGTAGTCGTACACGAACTTCGGCAACGTATGGATGCAGTCATTATCGGAATCGGGACTGCAATCGCGGACGATCCCCTGTTGACAATTAGGCTACCGTCCGGATCGTGTCCGACGCGAATAGCCACACGGGTCGTCATGGATCGAAGCTGCCGATTGTCGCCGGAATCCAAACTCGTTCAAAGCATCGAGGCTGGGCCAGTCATGATAGCGACTTCGGCTCAAGCGGACCAAGCGCGAGTTCTTAAACTGCGAGCGGCGGGTTGCGAAGTCTTGCTTATTCCAGCACAGAAACTGTCATGCTCCTTGAAATACACCCTCATGGAGCTTGGCAAGCGTCGGTATACGAATGTTTTGGTCGAGGGGGGGGGAACCCTGCTTGGGCACGCTTTTGACGAAGAGTTGCTCGATCAAGTCCACTGTTTCATTGCTCCCAAGATTGTGGGAGGCATCGGTGCCGTTCGCCCCATAGCCGGTTCGGGCAAGTCGCTTATGAGAGAAGCATGCCAACTCCATAATATGACCGTAGAATGTTTAGGGGACAATGTCCACATCCAGGGTCGAGTTCAGCCAATTAGTAGCCCCAAACGAATCGACTAATTAGGACTTCGCGATTGTTCTTGCGAGATCAAGCTCTCGAGGCGATCCAATTCTTCGTTCATCTCAAGGGAGAGTCTGTTCAATACGACTGGATCGCTTTTTCTGGAACGCTTTCGGACTGTTTTCTTTTGATCTGTGCCACACTGAAGTCTTTGAACCAGCAGTTGCTCTAATTGGCCCAGATACGACTCTTCTTCTTTGCGATGAACCCAACTATCCATTTCCAAGTACTCCCCATGGAGAAAGCCTGCAAGAGACCAATGTTTGCGACGGCATTGGATGTTTTTTGTTACTGAGGAAAGACTAGGTCACGCTTCGCCCATGGCTATGAAAATCCACCGAAACAATCTGGGTTTCGGAAAATGGGAAAGGAGTTGTCGTTACGGATGTTACGTTCGTAACCCATGGAAAAAAAGGAGGTCGACTCATTGAGAATAGGCAGTTTGGTTGTTGTGTACGAGCGAGGCCCTTTGCTCGGTTCTTGCAAGCGAACTGCGCTGAGCTACAAAAGCCTGAAAACTAAGTTCCAAACCAACTGGCTGCGAGTGAGCAAACGCAAGCAAGAATCAACGCCACACCGATCCAACCCAAGACTGTTGCAACAAGTCCAAGTTTTTTGTCACCCACCACTTTGGCATCATTGGCAAGCAACTGCAATGCAACCACGTGGAAAGGCAATAAGACCGCGTTCACAACTTGGCTTGAGTAGATCAACGGTATCAAAGGCAGGTTGGGCAAGGAAACCACACTCACAGCAGCAACCGTCAAGCCCACGAAGGCCGCATAAAAAAACTGAAAGTGATGTGAGTCGAGATCGAGCGATGCTGGTGCACCGATCCCCTCTGCAATGGAATAAGCTGTGGCAAGTGGAACGATGGCGGCCGCGAGAAGAGAAGCTCCGAGAAGGCCAGCACCAAACAGAACCGTCGCAAACGAACCCGCAAGCGGACGAAGGGCAATGGCCGCATCACGTGCATCGTCGATCGAAAGGCCAGCCGGATGAAGGGTCGCCGCGCAAGCTACGGCAATCGATAAGCCTATGACCCCTGTAAGGATTGAGCCAAGAATGACATCGACTCGTTCCCATCGCAGATCCGCAACCTTTATCTTTTTGTCTACGGCATACGACTGAATAAAGGCTAGCCCCCAAGGAGCTAGCGTTGTGCCCAGAGTCGCGGTTACGGCAATCCAAGCGGCTTGATTCAGCGGCATATTGGGAATGAGCGAGTTTTTCAGCACAAGCGACCAGTCGGGGCCAGCCAGAACTCCGTCAATGATGTAGAGAGCGAGCGTCGAAGAAATAATGAGTAAGATGACTTCCACACGATGGAATGAACCGAGCACAACCACGACCGAGATTAGAACTCCAGCCAAAGGAGTGCTTATCCAAGAGGGAATGCCCACCATAGACGCAGCAGCAGAAATGCCAGCATATTCGGCGCAAATGGTTCCAAAGTTGGCCATGAGCAGTCCAATGACGGCAAGGTATCCCATACGAGCACCCCAGCGGTCGCGGATCACAGCCACGAATCCTTTGCCGGTAATAGCCCCTATCTGAACCGCGATCAAATGAAAATAGATGAGTAGGATCGTCGAAGCAGGAATGATCCAAAGCAATCGGTAGCCATGATCGGTTCCGAGCACGGAATAGGTAGTGATACCTGCGGGGTCATCGTCCGAGAGACCTGCAAGCATCCCAGGACCGAGCACGGCGAGGAGAGATACAAATGCACCTGTTCCTGCATTCCTGAGCTGAGCAAACCGCAAGGCAACGCCGCGACGATGATGAGCTACCGCATGCGGTGGTGCATGGGCTCGTTCGCGTCGCCTTCTCGCTGCGCGATGCAAGCTCGAATGGATGATGCTTAGATTGCCGCTAGTCCGTCTATCTTTGTTTTGGTGGCGCAACCTAATACCGATTCAGCTGGAAGTTCATCTTGGTGTCCTGCTCATAGGCTCCAATTGCGATTGAGCAACGGAACCCGGGAATGAGTATAGTGGATATTTTCTACGACACCCGGACTTTTGGATACGACAACTCCTTTTGGAACGGTATTCGCAAGAAGGTTGGCTTTCGTAACGCTTACAGATCAAAGACTCGCATCCTCCAAAGGGAATCTCACTATGTCCTGGATAATTAAGAAAGCAATTCTCGTGCCTTACGACTTCTCGGAGCATTCCCATACGGCTGTCGACAAAGCACTGGAATTGACGGATGACAAAACGTTGGTACATATTGTGCACGTTTTGCCCCCGCCGTTGGTTCCAGGGTCATTTCCAATGGAGGAAGTCGACGATGAAGCGCGCATCAACTATGCTCAGAAACTGATGGCGGGCGAGTTTCAGGATCCGATTTACGCGGGTGTTGTTCGCGAAGTGCTGGTTGGTGATCCAGGAACGGTCTGTGCAGACCGAGCCGAAGCGTTGCAAGCCGATCTTATTGTGTTGCCTTCCCATGGTCGTAGCGGAATCAGTCGACTCCTTCTCGGGAGTGTGACCGAACGCATTGTCCGACTAGCCACGCGTCCCGTGCTAGTGCTCAAAATTTAGCATCGGACTGTGACGCAAACTCAACGGACTGTGACGCAAACTCAACCACTCTCCGCACACAGCGCGCCCTATCGCACACATGCACTTTTCATGTTGTTCAAAAAAGAATCGTTTCTTGACTTGGGCCTGCTCCTTCTCCGATTGGCATGCATTTCGCTCTATTAGGGAAATCCTTGCGACCTTGCAGGGATTTTGACTCTCGAAAAGCACTTAAGGTTATCTAAATGATTCAAGAAGTTTCCGGAGATATTCTGCTAACTGGCGCCCAAGCAATTGCACACGGTGTCGCGCCTAATGATCACTTTGACTCAGGGCTAGCACTCGCGCTTCGTGAAAAATGGCCAGCTATGGCTAAGGATTTCAGGCATTATGCTCACCAGTCTCACCCCAAGTCGGGTGAGCTATGGATGTGGGGAGGCGTGGGTGGTGCGAGGATTTTCAATTTGATGACGCAAGAAGGCGAACATGCGCATGGCTCACGGCCGGGCAAGGCCACGTTGGCCAATGTAAATCATTGTTTACGCAGACTGCGGCACGCAATTGAGGTGGAAAAGATCACCAGTCTGGCGATTCCAGCTTTGGCCACTGGCGTTGGCGGCCTAGCTTGGTCGGACGTGAAACCCTTGATTGAACAGCATCTTGGAGATCTTTCGATTCCGATTTTCGTTTATGCTACCTATCACGCCGGGATGAAGGCCAAAGAAACAGTTGAAACACTCGTTCGATAAAAGAGAGACCCATGCTTGACCTGGATGCCATCAAGACTGCACTTGAAATAAAATTGAAAGAGTTGCAAGACCGCGCAACGGAAATTGAAAACTCGCTAAGTGCCCCGAAAAACGCCGACTCTGAGGAGCGAGCGGTTGAGTTGGAAAACGAGCAGACGGTAACTGCAATTGGTTTGATCACGGATAAGGAGATTCGCGATATCAAGATTGCCATTAGCCGTATCGAGTCTGGAGATTATTCGACCTGTTCCGTCTGCGGAAAACACATTTCCAAGGATCGATTGCTTGCCATACCATGGACGAACAAGTGTACAGGTTGTGCGTAACTCGTGCAGCTCGCTAAGAGTCTGAAGTTACATTATTGTAGACGAGCTCGTCCGATCGGAGCTTGCCTCCGATGGACGCCGTTTTGGCGTACTAAATGTGCGGCTCAGACCTTAAATAACTTCACTCCACTTCACTCCACTTCACTCCACTCCACTTCACTCCACTTCACTCCACTTCACTTCGCTTCGCTCCCGCCTCGACCGGCGGTTGAGGCGGGAGCGAAGTGCGGCGGTTAGCGGGCATTACGTAGTACGCCAAAACAAGGTTGAGAGGAGGCAAGCTCCTGCTCAACCTTAGCGAATTGTTGCTTAGCGAATTGTTGGTGAAAATACTTCACAGCGTTGCTCGCTAGGTTTGATGCGGTTTTGTAAGCGCGTGATCGAGGTCCTTAAGAACATGACGTTCGTTGTCGGAAATCTTCTCTCCTATGCCGAGAATTCCGCCAGAAGCTTCCGCCACACGACGAGCGCGACCGAGCGTCGCCTCTCTAAAAGCTGCCAAGCTTGTTTCATCCAAATCGCGGGCCAGCGCTTGTGCGTACTTCCACCATGCATCCAGTACCTTCTCCGTAGGTCGTTCCTCCAACCATCGATTTAGCAACCGATACGACGGTGTGCCATAAGCAATCCCGTCGTCGGCGGCCGCTTTCAGTAAGTATTCAAATTCCCCGTCTTGTATTTTGGAATCAGCCCAAGCCAGACGCACTAAGGGCAAGAGCATAAACGCGGTCATCGACGCAGAGGTGATTCCGACCTGTTTGAGCGCATCCAATACCTCTGGATTATCAACACCTGCCACCGTTTGCAATCGGTGTCTCTCTTGCTCGTCGGTAGGTTCCGTCTCAAAGCGAAGGAAGTCCAATAGTTCTTGATCTCGTTCTTCAAAGAACGCATCGTGGAGCGCTTGGCGATGTTGGATAATAGATTCGTTCTTCATATGTGGCCTAATTCGTAGTGGGGAAAAATCATAAGCCAGGCTGTTGTTTCATCCAATTGGCGTCTGTATCCCAAGCCTGACGAAGGGACGGACTTTTCGTTTAATCGAACTTGGCGGCTGAAAAATCGATTTTATACAACAGCCCTTCATAACCGACGACGTAGATTTCACCCTCGGCGTCTTGACCAAAGGATACGATTCGTTGGGGAGCGATTCCAATCTGACGGATTTCCGTGAGAGTCCTATCTTGCTGCGTCAGTGCAAAGATTCGTCGCGACTCGTAGTCGCCAAAAATGTATTTGCCGTAGAAAGAGGATCGAGGATCGGCCCGAAAGACAAAGCCGCCTGTGACTGAAGGTCCGTACTTTCTGGCGTAAGCAAAAACGGGTGGCGTGTAACTTTCGCTTATCCGCCGATAGCGGTTGGAGAAAGCTTCAAAACCCTCGTAGATATTCCATCCATGATTTTCACCCCGTCTGACGATCGAAACTTCCTCATAGCGATCTTGTCCCACATCGCCGACCCAAAGATCGCCTGTAACTTGATCGAAGCTTAATCGCCAGGGCGCACGAAACCCGAGCGCCCAAATCTCAGGCAGTGTGTCTGAATCGCCGATGAATGGATTGTCCTTGGGTATCGAATAGGCTTTATCACCCTCCGCGTGATCGACGTCGATGCGTGCAATTTTCCCGAGAAGGATTGTACGATTCTGCGCATTGCCGCTCGGATCTTCCTGTGGTCCGCTATCGCCGAAGCTAATGTAAAGAAAGCCATCGGGTCCAAACTCCAACCAGCCCCCAAAATGCGCGCCCGTGGTCTGCGGCACTTGCAAAATCAAACGAGGCTTGCGTCCTGAATCGCTCTGACCATCGGCAGACACTTCGCGTTCGACAATGGTTACGATCATCTTCCCCTCAACGGTGTCACGTTCTAACAGATAATACTTTCGGTTGGCGAGAAAGTTTGGATGAAACGCGAGCGAAGCGAGTCGACCTTCATTGGGAGCTGCCGGACCAAGATCGAGAAATAGTCTTTTCCGGTCCGGATCCTCAATAGTTCTATCGTTGTTGGGCTTGAGTAAAAGCCAAACCTTTCGGACCTGATGCTCGATGACTAGAAGTCCACCCGTAGAACCGGGTAAGCTCCCTAGCCAAACGGGATTATCGAATTTGAGTGAATCGCCAATGATCGGGTTCAATTCTACCGAGCGGGCAAGCTCGTTGATGCGACTGGGCATCCCTTGAAAAATTCGGGCTGCACTATCACCTTGTTTCAAGCTCACCAGGAACTCGATCAGATCGTTGAACTCGACTTTCGCAAGACTTTCATGAACACCCTGAGGCATGACGGAGATGGAGCTCGTTCGTCGAGCATCGATTTCAGCCGAAGCGACTTGAATCAGGTCGCCATTCTGGCCGAGCAATTCGAGCGAATCGTCTGTTGCACGTTTGATAACACCCGATACCAGCTTCCCGTCGTTCAATAGCAATAGGGTCGTCTCGTAACCATCTGCGACACGCGCTGACGGTGTGAGAACGGAGTCGATGATTTCCCGACGTCCAAATTTTTCACCTACAGCGAATAGATCTGGGGCTGCTTTGCTTCGGGTCCCATCGATGCTGTGGCATTTCGCACAAGAGAGCCTATCGGAAACAAAGAGCGACTTGCCTCGCTCAATATCGCCCTCCTTCAGTAGCGCCGATTTCACGTACTCGCTGATTTCATCCTTCGGCTTTTCTTGGCAATAGGCGAAATCGATTGGGGAGATGGCCAGACCCATGAATAGAGGTATACATTTATCACCGATTCGCAAATCAAGTCTCCAAGTAGATGAACTGCGTTGGTCCGGCAACCGAGGCTGGCGTGAGCACGCGAAAGCAATTTTGCCTGATGCACCGGGTCCAAGTAGTTTTAGGGTGTCATTGTAATCTAAAAGGTAGCAAACGCTGCCGCCACGGGCAGCCGCGGCCTGTGATTTAACCCGACATTTCAGGCACCGTTTTTACGTTTCGAACTTCGGTCAACGGCACCGCGGCGAAGAAAGTCAACTCGATTCCGCTTCCACATTTTCTCTAACCGGTAAAACGGAACGCTGGGATCAAGGTGATGAACGAGATGATAATTTTGCCCTAAAAGAAGCCAAGTCAGCCATGAGGAACTGCGGACCGTCGTTGCTTGAATTGGGGATGTCGCCATGTGCGGTTCGTGAGGTAACCACGAAAAGGTCGCTGCCAACGCAAACAATGCGAGACGCGCTGGAATAAACCAGCCCAGGATCAATGCTAAGAAAAGCTGTTGATTGAATAGAAACGAGCCGATGGCTAGGCCAACGTAAAGACCGCTGCAAAGCAGCAAGTCGGCGCGCTCGGACAAGGGACGCGTTGACCACCTAGAAAAATAGTACTGCAAGTAACCGATGTCTTGAGTCAACCATCGCAATGGGAGAGCCCAAATGGGTCCTCTTCCACACCATGTGTCTGGATCCTCAGTTGACTTGTTGGTATGCAAGTGGTGTTCGCGATGGAGAAAGCAATAGGGCCGAAATGCACCAGTCAATAGCAATGAACAAGCATGTCCCACCAGGGCATTGAGAGCTTTCCATCGAGACACATTGCCATGTACGGCTTCGTGGACGGGAGTGAAGCCTGCAAAACTGGACACGAATCCAAGAATGACAGCCGCCCACCAGGGAAGCCAACCTTGAAACGTGCCTGTCACCGCCACAAAAGTACCGGACAAACAAGCAAATGTCAGCAGCATAATCGTGAAGTCGATCCATTTTTTGCGATTCGTCTCGCTCGTGCAAACGACGGCGCGGCGTCGAAACCATCGATGTGTCCATCGTCCGAGCACGCGAACTGCAAAGCGAGGGACCCACCCTTGGGCAAATGCCATCAGGATAGCGCGAATGGTCCAAAAGGTTACTGGTCCACTGGAAACTACGTAGACCCGTTCCCATGTCAACGGTTTCATCTTATTCCGAAAACGATATAGGCCTTCGAAATTGTAAAGCCATCCCATCGTACTTGCGCAAAAGCGCAGCAGACTTGAGAGGATCGGGTGTCGCCCCCGCTCCTCACCCGCATCAAGACCTGCCAGTGCCACCATTCCAAGGCTAACAATCTCGGCACCTTCGTCCGATAATTGCCGCATGACCGCATCGACAATCGCTTCGCTGCAACCTGCTGGCGATTCCGGTCGCATCATCATGTCTTCAAGCAGCCATCCATTTCTACCGTATATCGGTACACAAACTGCGAAACCATGGATCTTCCCATCGGACTCTACTATGAAATAGCGTCGTCGTTGAGCTTGTTGGAACAATTCCACGGTAACCATAAACCCCATGGATGGCAGTGCTTTTTGATCCGCCCATGCATCGACAATATCGACCAGCTGTTCGCGAAGGGGCGCGCCCTCAGAGACTTCATCGCGATCAAGCAATCTGACGGTGATGCCACTCCTTTTAGCCTTGCTCAGCCGATTTCGAAGCTTCTCTGCACCCCGAACCACGTCGTGCCACTGAGCCGGATTCCAAACGGCTACTAGTCCAACCTGCAAAGAGTCGAAGTTCGAGCCCTGCAGTCGATCGACCAGTACCTGAGTGACTCCAAAAAAGACGACTTTGCAACCCACTTTGCTCGCCGCCTCGCGAAAAGAATTGGCGACCGCGGATGTCTGTTCAGGAGCGCAGAGCGGACCACCCACCGCAACCCAGTACCCACCGCGTTCCGTGTACGCGATGGCTGCATCGTTGGCGTTCCACAAAGAGAGCCCTGGTTCAAGCACCATGAACGAATGCAGATTTCGTCCGTACTTCTCAAGTAAACTCAACAATTCTTCATGTTGAAGATTGGAGGCGATCATGGCTTGCTCGTTGGGCGGCGGCCGTACGTAATCGACTGTTTTCCGATGAAAATCTGATACGTTGTATACCAGCTTCCCATGGCGGCGAAAATCGGCGATTGATCAATACTTCGATGCGTCTTTTCGAACAAGATATGCCCGAGGTAGGGTGGTCCAAGCTGGCACCAGATTCCAATTGCAATCAAGTAGAGATTAAAAAACGAAATTCCAAGTAAACCAAAAGTCAATGCTGCAACGTTACTGAGAAAATGCACCCATCGATTCCAAGGCGAAGAGTGGTCAGGTACATAGACGTGATCGTAGAATTCCTCGAACGATCCCATCAAGTCTCGAAGATTTGTCTGCAAGTTCAACATGCTGGTGAAAAGATCCATAAGCGGGCGAGTGTCGTGACCGTGGCCGACGCTGCTAGCGTCGGCTCGAATTCTGCTCGCATCGCTCGAATTCTGCTCGCATCGCTCGAATGCTGCTCGCATCGCTCGGGTACTGTTCGCACTGGCTCGGATGCTGGCAGCATCCTCCACGTTAAAGCTGTTTAAACGCAGCAAAAGCGTCGACTAGGCCTGTGCCGGTCGCGCCGTCGCCGCCGGCGGTGGCTTTTACTATAACCCCTTCGCTGCTAGCTTTGTTGGCGGAGCCGTTAATAACGTCGCGGCTCGTGCGCCGAATGATCTGCTTGATCTCCGATGGGCTCAGGCTTGGGCTCTTTTCCAGCAGCAACGCGCAGACGCCAGCTAGCTGAGGCGCTGCAGCGGAGGTGCCGCTGAATAGTCCCCAGCCATCACCGGGCTTCGAGCCGTCGTGTTGGCTGTTCTCGACGTCAATTTCGCAGTTCGGCTGAATCGGAAGTGCAATGTAGTCCGCATGATTGGAAGCCAGACCCACAAGACCTGAAAAATCCGGGACATTCCGCCCAGGATAGATCTTGCTCTTGAACCCGCTGGCATAGTCGGATGCTTGCATTTTGCCATCTTCGCCTACATAAACACCACCTGCCGATATCACGTCAGGCATCATGCCTGGAAAGGACACGTGGCCGTTACCCGCCGAAAAAACAATCACGACGCCACTTGCCACAGCCGCTTGGATTTCAGCCTCAATCGCTTTCAACGAATTAGGGAGCGGCGCCAGATGTTTGCGTGTTCCTTCCACTACGAGGTCGAAACCGAGACTTACCGAGATGACTTTTGGATTTTGCCGAAGTGCCTCTTGAAGGCCTGCCAACATCGATGCGCCTGCGCCACCTGCATCGTCGTCAAGCTTTACGCCGATGAACTGGATATCCGGGGCGACAGCAAACAAATTGGCTGACTCACCTGTGCCGTGGCCGTTATTGTCGGTAGCAACGTTGTTAGCACCCGGAGCCAAGACAACCGAGCTTCGATACCCGTTCTCTTTAAAGAAAGGATGCGAATGATTGAAGCCGCTGTCAATCATGGCAACACGAACGCCTCGGCCTGTCACTCCAGCTCGATGCACCCTGGCGGCATTAAGCAGCATCGCGACGTCCCCTGGCACTCGCAAATGATGAAAGTCAACGCGTGGCGGAAGAGCCGATGGCGGGAAGGCGAACCTGCTGTTCATATAGATATGCGGCCACTGAATATAGGCGTCGTCAATTAACTGGGCAATTCCAGGATCTGGATTCCATGGAGCACCCGCGGCTGGGAAATAAACCGACTCGGCGGAAGCTCTTGCAGCGCTAACTGGCGACAGCTTTGCAACGTCCAGTTTGGTCCCAAACAATTTTTCGAAGTCTTTTCGGCTGCCGCGCACCACGATCGAATACTTGCCTCGTGAGCTCAATTCGAAACCGTGATGGCTCAAAAGCTCGACCGTCTTTCGCAAAGTTGCTTCGTCAGGTTCACATGCCTTGCGTTGTTCAGCCGAAGCGACGGATCTCATGGATACCAACCCAGGTTGGCCATGACTACCACGGAAGGTCACAGCAACGGAAAGTTCTTCGTCTGGCGTCGAGCCTTTTGCAACCGCCGGCGCTTTCTTGACCTTAGGTGATAATGGCTTGCTTTTGACCCCGGTGGCTTTTTTCTTGGTCGACTTGATGGCTGGGGCTACTCGTGTTGCTTTTTTCTTGGGCATGATGAAACTCGCTTTGACGGATAGGACGAAACAAACAAATCAGACTTCTGGACTACTCGACATTCTGGTAGCAGGTGGCTCGAGCGAAATGAGTTCGACGAACTCGGCTAAGTCCGTTGGGACGGGGATTGGGTCTTCGGAACGCAAGCCAGAGGGTGTTCCAAAGTCGGAAGGGCCAGACGGTTTCGCTTTAATTTTGGTTAGCTTGGAGCCGAAAAGTTTTTGGAACACGGACGGTGGAACGGTGCAGTTCACAGATGTCATTCCCGATGACCTAACGTCCATTCCCAATCGCTCTGCAATCGCTACCACACGGGAAATACCATCACCATTACGGTAACTTGACTGAAGCAATAGACTGATCGGCACACGGTCTATTTCTGTTCGTTCTATTTCTGTTCGTTTGCTCATAGGACATTGCTTCGGATTCTGTGGACTTGTGCGATACCTCAAAAACTACGTTGCTGATCGATGGCTTCTCTCGTCGCGCGTTAAAGCGTTTTCATGTATTCGATTAGCTGTTTTCTTTCATCCTCGGAATACTCACGGCCGTTTGGCGCATACCCGTCGTGACCGACGTTTTTGTTTCCCGTTTGTGCCGTATCAAAACCAAAACTTCCATCGTCGACGAAACCCACTTTGATCGGGTCGAATTCACGGCTTCCGAGCTTGAATTTGCTGACACGTTTTGCCGCTGGCTTGATGAGCGAATCTTTATTGATCGAAGAAGGGTATCCCTTGAATTGAAGAGGCGTTCCTTCCTGGGTTGCATCCAAAGTCCCAAAGACTCCTAGGACCTCCCCTATATTTCGCCCCAGTGCACCGAAGTGCTCGGTACCAATTACCAGGGAAAGCAGCTTGCTCTTCTTGTTCTCGGCGGCTCCGTTCCACTGAACGCGATCGTGTTGAGGCGTGTCCCAAAGAAACGGGTAACTCACTGGGGCGTCGGCCTCGAGATGGTTGGTTGGGAGTTGTGCAAAGGTCGACGATACTTCATTCAAGATCGCGCCAAAAGCATCGACCCGTCCCGGTCCATACGCTTTCGCGGGCGAGCGAGACGAGTTGCGATCGTTGTACCCTTTTCGAAAAGCAGCTATCGCGGATACTTCCTTTTTTAATTTCTCCCGCTCAACATTGGTCGCCGTCGCCCCCAAGACTCGTTTCGCGAACCGATCAAATTTGGCGGAGTCGGCGGCCGTTTTTTCCAGGGCGGATGCCAATTGACGCAAAAAAGTTTCGAAATCGGCCAAGGCCGGGGCGCCATCGATCAACCAAGCGTTCGTCTTGTGAGTGATTAGCCCAGTATGACAAGCCGCACACGTAATTCCCAAATGTTTGTCGTCGCGAACGAACCCAACTGGCAGTCCAAACGGATTTTGCGATGGATCCGCTTTACGCGGTATATAACCGAGCTTCACGATATTGGCGGTGGCTCGCATTAACTCCGGTGTATCAGGTTGTTCCAAATTGACAAACCAATCGTAGGGCACCAATTTCGAACCCTGCGGGACATCATAAAACCAGTCCGCTTCGGCATCGCTCCAGTTCTGAGCGAGCGTGTGGATTTGATTGGTGGTAGCACCGAGTACAATGTTTCTCGGGTTACCAATTTGCGCAGTGCAGTTCTGTGGGCCAACCAAAAGGATAGAAATTGCAACTGCAGTGAGGCAACGCACAAGAAGTCGAATGGGCATGATTCGTACCTTGAGATCGCAGTCGAACAGGTCGCCGCTAAGGGGTCGCTACAGATCGAAACTTATTCTTATCTTAAACATAGCGACGCGTCGGCACACTCCTAGAGGCGTTTATTTAAAGAGAATTTCCCAATTTGGAGTGCTCCGATTTATCGGAGCTTTTAGATTGATATGATGGAATTGCTAGAGACTCTGCGAAAAATCAAGGCCTGTTGATCCTCCAGCCGCGTGATCTAAAAGCTGGGATGAATCCCAGCACTCCAAATTGGAAACAATCAAGTTACTTGGTATTGGGGTCCCAGTTTTTTTCGTTCTTACCCTTTTTGATTTCGATGCGAAGTTCCGATGCCTCGTTGTATTTGGCAGGCAAGTACCAACTTCCGATCCATCCATGGACCCCATGGCTTGCCAGGTTGCCAAATTGACGCTGTCGCTCACAAAACCAACCGAACCATCGCAGCGCACCGTATTGACACCGCCCGTATGCCTACTTCTGGCTGCATTGCGTTGACTTGTACCGGTAGCTGCTGGCATTCTCGGATCATTCGTGGCTTGGAACCAGCTGTCCACTAGCAAACAGCTTTCCAGCCCGAATCTCAAATCGGAAATGAATTTCCGCACTCCAAATGATGCGGCCTTTCTACAGTGGCCGCACCACCGAAAGGTTTCTCATGTAATCAAACAGTGTTTCGATTGAATTGACCCCCCCGCCCATTCCGCTCTTGTTGATTCCTGCGTACGGAACGCCATGCGGGAAGACGTTGTGCGCATTGATCCAGCTATTGCCTGCGCACATGCCTTCCGCAATCCGGGCGGCTCGGTTGAGGTCGCTGGTCCAAACGCTGTTCGCAAGTCCGTAGTCGGTGTGGTTGACCATTTCGACAGCCTGCTCCTCGGAATCGAAGGGACTCAAGAATGCAACCGGCCCAAAGATCTCTTCACGTGCGGCTATGTTATCGATGGAACCCGCCAACAGTGCCGGCTTTACATAATGGCCATCGTATCCATCTACTTCCGCCATTCCGCCCTCCAAGATGCACTCTGCTCCCTCGGCTTTCCCCTTGGTTAGGTAGTTCAAAACGCGTTGCCGCTGTTTGGCGCTGACAACGGGCCCCATCTGCGTTTTGCTATCCATCTGATAGCCAACTTGAACGTCTTTGAGGCGATCGACGCATTCATTCACGAAGCGATCATAAATCTTCTTGTGCACAAACCATCGGGTCGCGTCACAGCAGACTTGACCGGTGTGAAAAGTGATGGCTCCGACCAGTTTCTGTGCGGTTTGCTCGACATCCACATCGTCGAAGACAACGGCAGCTCCTTTACCACCCAATTCAAGTTTGACTGGAACCAGATTTCTCCCACACGATTCGCCGACCAAGCGTCCTACCTCTGGCGAACCGGTAAACGACATACGTTTGATCTTCGAGCTTGAGGCGAGCGCGGCACCAGCCACGGAGCCAAACCCCGGAACAACGTTGATGACACCGTCCGGGATTCCAATTTCCTGTGCGAGATGGGCCAAATATATGGCGGACAACGGCGTATCTTCGGCGGGTTTGATCACGACAGTATTTCCGGCAGCCAGTGCTGGCGAGATCCCCCAACCGATCAGCAGGAATGGAAAGTTCCAAGGAAAAATGAAACCGCAGGCGCCCCAGGGCTGGCGGCTTGTCCAAGCATCATGTCCCTTGACTGCCAATGTGGACCGCAACCGGGCGTGCTGAAACAAGTCCGCGAAATATCGCAACGTGTCCGCGCAGTTCTGCACATCACCTTGAGCATGCGCCTCAAGCTTACCGGCATCCAGCGCTTCAATCTGTCCGATGATGGCTTTGTGCTTTTCGATGCCATCTGCCAAGCGATGCAGCATGGCGCTGCGGTCATTCGGGGCTAGTCGCGCCCAAGCTTGTTTTTGGAATGCGAGGTTAGCTGCATCGACTGCCCTATGGACATCATCCGCTTGAAGGGCGACCACTTCGGCCAGCGTAGTACCGGACCCAGGATCTTTGGTCAAGAACGTCTCACCGCTGGACGCTTCGATTTCTTTTCCGTTGACAAAGCCTTTTTTGACTCCGCTGTCGAGAAACCGCTGAACTTCTGGAAGTAATGCGAGGGAAATTACGGATGCCATAAAACAAATCCTTGCGTTGGAGAGTTTAGGAGAGAGCTCGTCGACCTATGTGACGCCATTGTAGCACGGCACTCCTAGGCTGTGAGTTTATTCGCAAGGTGCAGAAGTTTGTCGCCTTTTGCTCCGCAAAAGTGTGTTAACGCGGCGAACTATCGCGGAGCGAAAGGCGACAATAATAAAATCACAACCTATCCGTGCCGTGATCAGGTAGCTAGGTCCCTCCGACGCAGAAATCCACCTCGGAGAGGCAGATCTGCGTTCTGTCGATTTGATTCCTAACTGAGCGAGGGCCTCGCTCCGTTACATTACTTTCCAAATCGCATCGAGTAGAGGTCGGCGTTCTGCATTACGGCGCGCAATCGAACCGGCTTATTCTGGAGGGCTTCCAAGGACGAACTTTCCGTCACCAGGTTGCTTGACTTGGCCATCCACGCAACTGTTTGGTCAATCCGATCGCCAACCAACGACTCGCTGTCGGCATAATAAGCCTCCGTTGCATAAACCGATAGTTCACGATCTTGGCCTGGGAGCTGAAGCAAACCATTCGCCATGTAATTGCTTCGATTTCCGTCTCGGTCTTTGGGGGCTGTGATTGGGATGAGTTCTTGTCGCCATCGCTTGAAACTCAATCCGTCTCGACTGGTCATAAAGATCGGTTCCACCTGCTCGTTTTTCGGTTGAAAGCGAGTGGGGAACCCAACGAAAATTTGAGGCGCTCGGAAGTAGGGCTGAATCGCATTGGTGTAGAGGTGTTCGCTAGGAGCATCACCATAGGCGAGAAACCGTGGTTCATTCCAGCTCAGAAAGTTAGCTGAGACCGACATCATGATGTCGCGAATTCCCTCGCGACCCTTGCGATGGTAAGCAACATACCGTTTTTGGATCGGATGCCAAAAAGCCAAATTTTGTGAGTCGAAGTCACCTAGGGTGATCACGGGCTTGTCTTGCATCAAGGACCAATGAATGGCGTCCGCTGACTTGTAGGCTTTGAGGCCTTTCGCATCGCCGGCTAAGGCTTTGTACTTGGCGTCGGGCGAGCATGCGGGATTTGTATCGAGAAAAGGAGTGAAATTGTGAGTTCCCTCGCCGGCCAAAATGATATTGTTGTCCGTCGATCCTTGGAATTCAACGATGCCCAGTTTTGGCTTGATCCATTGGATGCCGTCTTGGCTTTCCGCGTAGCACGCGTACTCGGGATGCGCTGCCTTCTTTGTTTTCTCGTCAAAATGAGCGCCACGATAGACCATGCGAAACCGGTCGCCGTCGGCAAACAAGGTGTAGTACGCCGAGGTGTTTCCCTCCCAAGGCGCGTCGCAAACAATGGCCACATCTTTGGGTTGCGGCGCATGCAACTTCAACGACGTCCCTTTATGTTCCTCGATGAGGAAATCGTCTACGAATAGTTCTCGGCTCGATCCAATGTCAAGTCTTCGATCGAAGCTAAATGGATTGCTGGGGTCCTCGGTAACCGTTACAAGAACCGGGGGATTGAGCTTCACCTGGTCGGTCTGCACTCGCCACAAGTTCGGCGCTCGCCATGCTTTTTCGACTTGCCAGACATGTCCGTCGGCATGAAGGTAAAGCACCGGTTTAACCCATTCTTGGCAGCTTTTGGCCAACTGCTTGAAGAATAGTTCATGCGAGTTTGCAGGTGTAGCTTGCGCGAGCAAAACGGCTGCTCGCGTATCGGATTTATGTAGTGCAAATTGTTCTGCAACCCAGTCTGCGTCGTGTTGCAAGCGTGTCGCCCACTCCGCTTTGTCATGAACTTTCCCGCCGACGATGTTCAGCCCTAGGATGAGCACCCCTTTGGAAACAAAGGCGAAATTTTCCGGGCGATTTTTTTGCCTTTCGAGCGAGGGCGAATTTGAAAAATGCTTGTCGAAATCGCGAAAGTGGCGATTCCAAAACTCGAGTCCTTCGTCCGGGCTATCGAGGTCGTTCCACTCGTTATCGCCTAAGACAACGAGGACGGGAGGCTTGGACTTTTTTAAGATTTTCGCGACTGTAGCGTATTGAGATTCGGGCCATTTCCTCTTCGAACCGGAAACCACATCGCCGAGATGAACGAGGAACTCGCTTTTTCCATCGCGGTTTACGAGATCGACATAATGCTCGAGGAGCGGCTCTTCGTCTGGAGCGTAGGGACCGCAGCCCGTGGCCGCAAAGTGCAACGACTGTGCTTGCGCCGAAATGGCGAAAACAAGTACTGCCAGTAGCGTTGGGAGGAGTAAACGCAACATGGGTGGTCTCCGACTTGAAAGTGCATTGGTGGCCAAATTCTAATTCAACATAATTCGGGCATACTTCAAAAGATATACGTGGCAATCAACCGCAGCCTCTAGACATACCTCGTAACCCCAGGCACAGCGACTTCTGGCGTGGCGAGCTCGCCCCATTCATATCGCGGCGGAGTGAGGTCCTCCTTGGAATTCCAAGCCATGTCCCAGGAAATTTCCTGTCCTGTGTAAGTTGCCATACGGCCCATGATTGCCAACAAAGTACTCTTGGCCATGTACTCTCCGTTATTGATCGGGTTGCCTGCTCGGATACTCGCAAATAGTTCGTCGTGTTCGACTTGGTAAAGGTTCTTTTCTTCGCCGACATAACGCCAATCGTCTTTCGCTGAAATACGAACGCCGTTGCGTCTCTCGGTGAGATGAGCCGTCCCAGTAGAGCCAAGCAAGGTGACGCTAATATCGCTCTTACAACCGTCGATCTGTCGCGTGTTGCTAATGAGACGAGCCCCGCTAGCGTACTCATATACGACGCTATGATGATCGAAAATGTTTCCATATTGCGGATCTTTCCGTACTTCACGTCCACCCATTCCAATGGCTTTCACGGGATATTGATCCCCCATCGACCAGGCACAGAGGTCGAGATTGTGGACATGCTGCTCGACGTTAAAATCGCCAGAAAGCCAAGTGAAATAGTACCAGTTCTGCATCTGCCAATGCATATCGGTCCATTCGGGCTGACGCGGCTTGACCCAGATTGGGCCACGATAGTCATTTGCGAGCATCGTGAGGACTTCGCCAATCGCACCTTCTTGAATTCGACGCACCGCTTCCCTATAGGGATAGTGGTACCGCAAACAGAGTCCAGACACGACTGCCAAGTTTTTCCTTTTGGCTTCTTCACAACTTTGAAGCACGGAATGGACCCCCTTGGCATCCACCGCGCACGGCTTCTCGGCAAAGACGTGTTTGCCAGCCGCGATGGCGGCCTGCAAGTGCAACGGCCTGAAATGCGGTGGTGTGGTGAGTAACACAACGTCGACCCCGCTCGCCAATACCTGTTGGTAAGCATCGAAACCGACGAACTGCCGCTCTACTGGGACATCGATCTTTGACTCTAGTCCATCCGTCTTGTTCAGACTTTTGAGGCTCAGTTGCAAGCGATCTTCGAATGCGTCCGCCATCGCGATGAGTTTGACACGACTATCGGCCATTAGTGCCTGTGTCGCAGCCCCGGTCCCACGCCCGCCGCAACCGATCAGCCCAACTTTTAGCACGTCGTCGCCGGCCACATGCACGGCCGCGCAACGATTGACTGCGCCAACAATCGTCCCGCTGGCGAGCACTGTCGAGGTCTTCACGAATTCGCGACGCGACGTACTTTGCTCATTGGGTAGGTTTGAATTCATTTGTCGTGTTCTCGTTTAACCCCGACCGTAGTCGACGGCTCGCGTTGTTCGTTCCAAAATCTTGCGATCACCTGCCAGCGGAGTTAATCTCACATCCGGGCAATGCGACTTTTAACTGATCTACCAAATCACTATCGAAAATGCCGGATAGAAACTTGAGACGTGGAAGCGATTGCAGTACTCGAATCACTTCCTCGGTGTCTTCCAACCGTCCGATCTTTAATGCCTCAACGTTTTTGCAACGGCTGACCTTCTCCGCAGTTGTTGCGTCCAACATAGCTCCGAAGTCGACCACGCGTGCTTCCGAATACCTTGAAACCAAAGTGTCCAAATCGATCCCCAATCTCTCCATCCCCAGTCCTCCTCGATAGACGATTACTTCAGCTCGTTTTTCGAGGTCGAAGTAAACTGCTGAGTACGAACCGCCCTTGGTCATTCGAGCCTCTTCGTTCTCGAACTTCCGTTTCGTTCTCGAATACTCGGCGCCTCCACATTCAAAACTGCGATTTGGCATATTCGTTTGCGCAGGATCGGGCCTGCGGAACGCTTCAGCAAGTTGCTCAACCACGGAACGATCAATGCTAGAAGTTACGAATCGAATAGCCCCATCCCCCATACCGAAAAGCGCGCCATTACTCCAACCTCCGAACCCGCCATCCGCAGCACAAAGCGGTAACTTTAGCTCGCGCCAATTGTAGGGGTACCCAAATGGTTGATACCTCGCCCCAATTTCACCCGCAAACCAGACGTTGGACAAACCGACATCCAGTTCACTGAATTTTACTTTAGACCCACGGTACAGGATGCTTGGGTTGCCAAGATAGTGCGTCAAGCCATAGCCTTCCGATGAGAATAGCGCATTGGCGGAAGGACGTTGATAGCAAGGGATCTTTTCTCGAAACTTGTAATAATTGAACGGATGCTCCCATCCAACACTTTGGTCGATTTCGTAATACCAACTGCTAGCTTCTACGTACGGAAAGATTTGGGTTTGCCAACCATGTTTCTCCTCTGGGTCGCAACCATAAGGCAGCCGCTTATACGATGATTCAAAGTTGACTAGTGCTAGTACGATTTG
The DNA here is from genome assembly GCA_031374925.1 of Pirellula sp. Classification (GTDB taxonomy): domain Bacteria; phylum Planctomycetota; class Planctomycetia; order Pirellulales; family Pirellulaceae; genus JBKCUI01. The sequence goes on from JANMHA010000378.1 coordinate 59,912, forward strand.
CTTGAGACTGTTGGTGGACTGCATCTTTTGCGCGGCAATACGTGCTTGATTCATGGCCATGGCAAGGAGGCTGCAAAGCAAAGCGGCACAAGCAACACCGAATCCCCAGCTCAGTCGATTGGTCAAGATAGGTTTCTCAAGATGTCCGTCATACGTAGAGTATGCCAGCGCTATTACTGGCAATCGATGACTAAAGAGAGTGACGTTATTATTCCAATCGTCACGTTTCTAGACGCGTTTTTATCACGCGGCTCCATTTGAGGATGATGGATGGGATTTCTTCCAGTGTTGATGGGCAGCTCGGATCTCTTTCAAATGCATCCAATGACCATGCGTTTTCGAGGTACTAGAAACCATCGTTTCAGGTGATATTTCTCCCTTCTCGATTTTGCGTAAGAATTCCGACTCGGCAATCGGGCCGACTGTCTTGGACCCGCCGAAAAAACTCTTCTTCATAAAAAACCAATCAGCAGACATTCCCCATTCTCCTTAGCAACATGAAAATTCGACTACGTCTCGATGGCAGAATGATTGACGTACCGGGTCTCTCTTAACAACACCTAATCTTAACGGAAGTATCGCCCCAAAAGCTAGTCTCTAAACGCCTAGAACCGAATTTCAATTTGGTCATTCTTGGGAGCACTTTATACCGCCTTTGGGTGGAGTTCTTGCCTTTGGCTGCGAAAGGGATTTCGTACGACTGGGAACTACATCCGTCCGACGAAGTTCCAATCGACTATTCTCCATGCATTTTCCCGCCTTTTCTTGGGCTAGTTTGCGGTTGCCAGGTATCAGGGACTTTACTTTCTGATTGCCCAACTGGAGTCGCGGAATGAGGCACCGGTGTTGCAGCAGCAACTTGTCCGCTGTTCAATATCGAAACCAAGTTGTGCGGGACACTCCGCAAATGAAGATCGCGTTGTGGGAAAGAAATCTCGATTCCTGCGGCCGCAAAGCGTTTCCTGATCTGCGTGTGCAGATCGTGCCGCGTAGGTAGCCGCTGGTCTAAGTTTGCCAAAAAGAATCTGGCTTTGAGATCGAGCGTGCTGTCACCGAAATGTTCAAAGTAAGCTGTTGCAGGAGGTTCGCTCATGACGTTGGGGTGATTCGAACAGACCTCACGCAAGAGCGAGCACGCGAGTTCAGGGTCGGAGTCATACGATATTCCCACTTGCACGATCATTCTGCTGGTCGAGTCGGTTAGCGTCCAGTTCAGGAGTCTACCTGTGATCAAATCCTTATTGGGAATGATGAGTTCTTGCTGATCAAAATTAGTAACCGTCGTCGCTCGCATCCTAATCCTGGAGACGCTGCCCGTCGTATCACCTAGCGTGATCACATCACCGACTCGAATGGGTTGCTCGAAAAGTAAGATCAAGCCTGAAACGAAGTTGGCAAAGATTTCTTGAAGACCAAATCCTAAACCGACCCCTAAGGCTGCGACAAGCCATTGAATGCTCGCCCAGCGAACGCCAATGCTATTGAACGTCATGGCAATTCCAAAAATCAGCAGCGTGTAGCGCGATAGCGATGCAATGGCGTAGCGTACTGCGTTTTCGAGAGGCAAATGTTGAAGCAAAGCAATTTCAAGAAGGCCTGGTACGTTTCTTGCCGCGACTACAGTCATGATCGCAATGGGAATTGCAACAAAAAGATCGGCCAGAGTGATCCAAGTCGGCTTGTCGGGTGTGGCACCTTCCACCCTCCAGAGTTCGACCGACTCCAGGACACTTACGGCCGGCAAGACGCCCGACCAAATAAAAGCCACGGCACCGATGGCGGCAAAGACGAGAGTACTTCGAACCAATCGAATGGTTTGGGCGTTGATCTGTGCAAGATCGGACCTAGAATCGACGGCGCTTGCGGCTGCGTTCAAGCTGTTTGACGTGACTGCACCGGGATCGCGTCGTCTGGCTTCCTCTAGACGGAGTCTCGCTTGGGAGACAACGATTTCACGCCGTCTAAGCAAGAGCCATCGACGAATTAAACTGGAGACCAGTAGCAACCCAACCAGCGTGATAAAAGTGGTATGCAAAAGCATCGTTAACCGAATGGCGGTGTAGTTATACCCCATAAGACTCATGCTCATCAAAGCCAACGGACCTAGGGCGAAGCCCGAGTACCAGATGTACTTTAGCCGATCGATCCACCCGCCAGCATTGCGACTTAGGAATTCGCAAAACACACCCTTGCGAGGATGCAACAGAATCAACAGATAGATAAAGCATAGGGACATCAGAACGCTGTAGGTCAAACGTCCTAGCGAGTTTTCCCATCGCGTTTCATCAAATTGAGCCACGATTCCCACGATGGTCACTGCAGGTATTGCCAAGTCGATGAACCATCGAAGGTTCTTTCGGAGCAATTGCGTGGAATGGCTAGGCCACTGGAAGTGATTCTCTGCTAATCCACCCGTGCGACTGATTTGGCGAATCATTTCCAACGGGAAGAAATATCGCGAACTGACCATCAACCCCATCGCGATCGCGTCGACAAACGCATTCCCCTCCGACGTACTCATCAATCGCCATCCCAGTATCAGGTGGAGTAAAGCGAGCGGGGAGCTGAGCAGAAAGCAATCGGCAACTACTTTTGCGGTCGGTAGGAACGAGGTGCAGTTGGATTTGGCAGCGATGGATCCTTGGACTTGGATGTGCTTTTTGAGCCGTTTTAGATTGAGGAGCAACGTGACATAAAGAGACAGACCCAACAAGTAACCCCAGGGATGTGTGAGCAGATCGTTCCAAAGTTGAGTCGGGATCATTCGCCAGTTTTGCAAATCAAAAAGCCACCTTAACGATGGCCAAAGTTGCCGAAAGTCGGTCTTGGTGATCGGTTCGCTGGAACGGATCCAAAGGACATGTTCATCAATAAACGAGCGATAGAGCCGAACCTTATCAATGCTCTTTTGATTTGTTTCAGCTAGGCTGAATAGATTGTCAAAGTATTTATCGGCATCGCGACGAAACTCATCGACGAGTCGGTGTTCCAGCGATTGAAGCGTGCGTTGTTGATCATGCAAGGACGCATTTTCGAATTGATAGATTGCGTTGTTGGTCAGCGAGGAGGGTTGTATAGTCTCCTGGGACAAGACTGAGGACGCTTTCCAATCGTCAAGTTCGAGAATGAGCGCTTGAGTTCTGACCATGCGAGTTTGGTAGTCACGCTGCCTCAATGCAAGTTGGCTTATGTCAGGCAACTCATTTCGCTGCTTTCGGAGCATCAGGCCGACCCAACTATTGAAGTCGGACACATGCTTACTGCTTTTGGTTGAAATACGATCGGTCATGATTTTGAACCGATCGGTCCAGAGCTTCAACTCTCGCGTGGCGGAGTCAATATCCACGCGTAAAGAAGAATTTTGCTTGGCCAATTGCAGCCAATCGTCAGCCCGCTTGACCAACTGTTCCGCAGGCTTCTTGAGTTCTGGTGCAGCAATAGATACCAATTTTTCGGCAAAGCTTTTTTGGTCAGCAATCAGAATTTCGCGACGCTTGCTCAGTTCCTCATTCACATCCTTTAGTTTGGCCTGCTGAAATTTTTCTTCCGTTTGCAAAACTTCCTTCGTCACCGGCAACAATTCGTTTTCAGCATCGTAGGTGCGTTGCTCTTGTTCAAGCCGTCGCATTCGCTCCGTAAGGGCCAAGAGTTTGGCTCGCAGTAGCAAAGTATTCGCTTCTCGAATCCTAGGATCAATGCCGTCGACAGCGGGCAAAGCCAATTCCTCGTTTAGCTTCGCAATCGAAATCTTGTCGTCCTCAAGTAATCTTGGAAGCTCCTTTCGTCTCGCTTCTCTAGAGACGATGGCCGTTTCAACGCGGACGCGACCATCAGTCGCAGCTTGTGCCAACGCTTGAACTTCGAGTTGATAGGATTGAAGCGTTTCAATTCGCGATGTGGATTCTAGACTCCCCTCGGAAAAGACGACTCTTGGTCTTGGGTTTTCTTTTCGCTTCTTGGCTTCCGCCAGCGCTGCCGGCGCGGCTTCGTAAGCAACGATAAACTCCTTGAGAACCTTTTCGCTGTCTGCTCGACTCTTTAGTTCCGCATAAATCGCTTCGTAGATAGCAGTCAGCGTTTGCTTGAGCGTCGGTTCGAGATCCGTTGCGGCTTGCAATTGCTGCAAGCGGTTGTTCACCGCTTCCGGCGTGATAGAAACCGCGTCACTGACTGGCGCCGTCGATTGCGCCTTGGCGAGCGGTCCTGCTCCAGATCCAATGGTTGTCGATGGAAATGGAACAGTCGGAAGAGCATTCGGGACGGCAGGAAGGGGTACTTGTGCCGTTTGCGGAGCGTTTCGATAGTTCGGCTGACTGGCTGTCCGGAATTGTGGGTCAGCGTCGGACGGCTGCTGTCTCGCAGGGTAATTCGACGCCGAATCGAGAACCGGAAGCTGAGGCGGTTTATTGAATTGGGGTGGATTGTATTGAGCTGGGTGCGGTTGCGTCGGGGGGATCAAATTGATCTGCGCGTTCAAGCCGCCATCGCACACGCATACCCACACAACAAAGCAAAAAACCAATTGCCATTTGAGGATGGCCGGCCCTACAAATTGTGCTCCCAATTTCCCAAGATCGATTCCCATAAATGCGTAAATAGAGGATTCTCAATTTACGATCAAGCCCGCAGCGCATGGAGGCCGTCGAGCTTTGGATATTGCTAGCCAATGTGAGCGCCCAGAGCGTTACACGTGTGGCGCCCAGAGCCAGTAACGCGTGTGGCACGCCCAGAGCACAGCGATGGGCGTGGGAAGTGTGACAAACGTTTCTAGCGATTCACCACGCCCTTCGTAAACTCAGGGACGAGCCACACGATGCCGTGTTCTCAAGATTGTTGACGCTGGCGCCGACAAAGCTAGCAATCTCTGATTATTGCTTGCGTTTGGAACACCTTTTGGCCTATTATCCGTTCTTCGAAATGCCCGGATTCTCTCGAATCCGGCTCCCGCCGAATGAAAACGAATGAAAACGAATCAAGAGGGAATGATGAAGGTTGATGTTGTCGCGCATATTCATGCCACGCCGGGCAGCGAACAGGCTTTGCGAATCGTTCTGGAGAGCTTCGTCGCTCCCACCCGCCAAGAAACCGGCTGTTTGCGGTACGATCTCCACGTGGACTTGGATGATCCAACCAAGTTTACCTTTGTCGAAGAATGGGAAAGTCGAGAAGAGCTGGACAAGCATGGGCGTTCCGATCACATTGCAGCGGGGCGGGCGAAGTTTCCCGGTTTGCTAGCACAGCCGCCTTGGGTTCAAGTACTCACGCGAATTGCATGAGTGCGTTGCAAGCATCCGATCGAAATCAATTCCACTCCCTTTTTTGGGATGGTCTTTTCAATTAAAGTAACCCTCCCTCTCTTGGCAAAGCTATGTAGCATTTTCACCAACAATTCGCTTAGGTTGAGCGGGAGCTTGCCTCCCCTCAACCTTGTTTTGGCGTCCTACGTAACGGCCCGCGAAGTGCGGTACTTTAAGGTCTGAGCAGCGCTTTTAGGACGCCAAAACGGCGTCCGTCGGAGGCAAGCTCCGATCGGACGAAAATGCTTCACAGCGTTGCTCTCTCGGGGAGGGTTACTAAACGGGAGGGTTGCTAGACCGGCCGAGCCTCCCGAAGGGAGGATATATTTTTGTTGAAACTACCTGAGAGATAAACCGGATGGTCCTAAAAATGATTTGCAGTAAATTCGTTCCGTTTTTCACGATGTCCATCGTGGCAATTGAGTTCTTAATCATGCAGTCTCCAGCGCAGGCACAATCCATTTATCAGATGCCGCCAAAAGAAGTCGTCGATATTGTCGATGCCAAGCCTGAACCGTCCGTTTCTCTCAGTCCCGACACGAAGTGGATGTTGTACGTCGATCGGAACGCCATGCCGGACATTGCGGATTTGGCTCGGCGCATGATCGGCATGGCTGGGATGCGTATCGACCCAGTTGCCAACGGTAGTTTTCAAACGGACTACTTTCGAGGACTGTCCTTGCGTCCACGCGACTCGACAACTCTGACTCGCATCTCGGTTCCAGAAAATGCACGAATTGCCTTGATCAGTTGGTCGCACGACTCGCGATCGTTCGTCTTTACGAACGTTACCGAAAAAGGAACCCAGCTGTGGTGGGTCTCTCTTGATAAAACAGAGCAGCCAATTCTATTGACGGATCGACTGTCGACCGTGTTGGGATCGGTTGAGTGGATGCCGGACGGAAAACGCTTACTCTGCAATCTAGTTCCCACATCGCGTGGCCCCGAACCCGAGGCCCCTAAAGCACCTGTAGGACCAAACATTCAAGAATCGATGGGAAATATTTCGCCCATTCGAACCTATCAGGATTTGTTGGCCAACGCACATGATGAGCAGTTGTTTGAGTATTTCGGAAGGTCACAGCTGGCTATCCTGCAAGCCAATGCACCAACCATCGAGATCGGTAAACCGGACTTGATCGATGTGGCTGGAGTTTCTCCCGATGGCAATCATCTGTTAGTTACCACCATTCACCGACCATTCTCTTATCTCTTGACCGCAGGTTCCTTTCCACACACCATTCAAGTTTGGAATCTCGACGGCAGAGTGCTTTATCAAGTTGCCGATGTACCGCTTGAGGAGAACATTCCAATAGAAGGCGTTCGCACGGGGCCTCGCTTGGTAAATTGGCGGGCTGGCTATCCAGCAACGCTGGTATGGACCGAAGCGTTGGATGAGGGCGATCCACGCAAGAAGGTCCCGTTTCGCGACCAAATCAAGTCTTTGGCTGCACCCTTTAGCGAGACGCCTCGCGACTTGATTCGGTTGGAATATCGCTACGCCGGACTAGCATCCTTTCCAAAAGCGTCCTTGCTCATGGCGACCGAAACGGATCGAGATCGTCGATGGGTTCGGTCCTCGTTGTACGATACGGACCAACCGGATCAGAGACCTAAGATCGTTGTCGACAGAAGCATGCGAGATCGGTACGGCGACCCGGGACGAATGCTTTCAAAAACAGACAAGACCGGTTTTTCAGTAGCTCAGCAAGCCGGCGAGTGGGTATGGCTGGCGGGCCAAGGAGCCAGCCCCGAAGGGAACTTGCCCTTCCTCGACAGACGAAACTTAGAAACGCTGGAGACCCAACGTTTGTGGCGATGCGAGCCTGGAACGATGGAAAGCGTCGCCTCGGTTCTTTCGACGGACGAAACCGACAAGCCGAAGTTCATCTCGCGACGTGAATCGCCGACCAGTCCAGCGAACTATTACTTGAGAGATCTGGCTGCCAACACGGACATCGCCTTAACCGACTTCAAAGACCCAACTCCGCAGATTAGGGGAATAAAGAAGCAAATCGTCAAGTACCAACGCAACGATGGCGTGCCTTTGTCGGCGACCCTTTATTTGCCAGCCGACTATGTGGAGGGGACTCGCTTGCCCCTGATGGTTTGGGCCTATCCGCTTGAGTTCAACGACGCGAGTACGGCCGGTCAAGTCTCCGCCAATCCCTCCGAGTTCACGCGTATCGCAGGGCTCAGCCATTTGACCTTATTGACTCAGGGGTATGCCATCATGGATGATGCAACCATGCCTGTCATTGGTGATCCAGAAACCATGAATGACACGTTTATCGAACAGATTGTCGGAGCCGCCAAAGCAGCTATCGATAAGGCGGTCGAAATGGGTGTTGCGGACGGTAGCCGCGTGGGAATTGGCGGACACAGTTATGGCGCGTTCATGACCGCCAATCTACTGGCTCATAGCAACTTGTTTCGAGGGGGAATTGCACGTAGTGGAGCGTACAATCGCACCTTGACTCCTTTTGGCTTCCAATCGGAACGACGACCGCTGTGGGATGCAAAAGACGTCTACGCCAACGTTTCGCCTTTTATGCATGCTGACAAGATCAAGACGCCGATTTTGTTTGTTCATGGAGAAAATGACAACAACCCCGGCACTTTTCCGGTCCAATCCCAGCGGATGTTTCAAGCGGTCAAGGGTAACGGCGGCACTGCCAGATTGGTCATGTTGCCCCACGAAAGCCATGGATATCGTGCTCGCCAATCGGTTTTGCACACGCAATATGAAATGATCGCATGGATGAACCAGTTCGTACGCGACGCCAAGTAAGGCGAGTCGCAAATCTGCATTTGTCACCTTTCGCTCCTAGGCGGGGAATTTCTTCACAGAGGTATCCAACAGCGTGGGTACCCAACAGCGAGTGGCACCCAAGCGTGGGTACCCACCAGCGTGCCACACGCGAGTGCGTGCCACACGCATTTGTCGACTTTCGTTCTGCCCCATTTGCGTGCAGCCAGGGCAAAACAAGTGTAAGATATCGTGGATGTTTCCCCATTCGCCCAGGTAACAATCCACTCCATCCCTCCACTCGAACACAGTTCTGTAGTGGTCCAACCCCAAAAGAGGCAATGAATATGAATTCCAAACCGTGTCCTGATTGCAACTCTTCTTCGAAAAAACCGGTCGCTCGACGAGACTTCCTGCAAGCTGCTGCGAGTATCGCGGTGCTTCCATTGGCCGCCCGAATGGTTCATGGCCAAACGTCCAGGAACAGCAAGGCCGAGACGATCGTCGGAGAGTTCCATGCAAGCCTTTCGGAGCAACAGCGCGCCGATATCTGCCGCCCGTTTTCTGACGCCTTGCGAAGCAAAGTCAACGCGAATTGGCACGTTACCAAACCCTTGATCGGAAGCGATTTCTTCACGGCTCCCCAACGCGAAATGATCGACAAGATTGTGCGAGCGGTAACTAGTGAAGAAGGTTACGAACGCCTAAAACGCCAAATGGATGACGACGACGGTGGATTGGGTGCTTATAGCGTCGCCGTCTTTGGCAATCCTGCCGCGGGAGATTTCCAATGGTTGTTGACGGGCAGGCACCTCACCCTACGTGCCGATGGAGATTCGGTTCCGAAAACAGCCTTTGGGGGTGGAATGGTCTACGGTCACGGCGAGGAATCAAGCGCGGCTGCCAATATCTTCTACTATCAAACCAAGAAGGTGAACGAAGTCTTTGCGGCGTTGAACAAGGATCAAGCGAAACAAGCACTGATTTCATCCGCAGCGCCTAAAGAAACCGACATCCAAATCCAAGGTGAAAAAGGAAAGTTCGCTGGACTTGCCGTTTCGGCCATGAACAAGGAACAGAAAACGCTAGTCAAGGATTGTCTAACTACTTTGTTGGCACCGTATCGAAAGGAAGATGGTGACGAAGCCATGAAGTTGATCGAGGCTGCCGGAGGCATCGACCAACTGCGATTTGCTTTCTACCAACAAGACGATCTTGGCAAGGACAACGTATGGGACATTTGGAGGATTGAAGGACCGAGCGCTGTCGTCCACTTCCGCGGCGCCCCACACGTACATGCCTACATCAACATTGCCCAAGTTTGATTCTTGTGCCGAACACCTCCATTCTCTAACGAATCCTAGCTGATAATACTTGGCTTCTCGTACTCGATCCAATCTCTCCGTCGAGTACGAGTACCATTTCATTGAGTACGAGTACGATTGATTGCAATCTAACGTGGCCATCAGCAAGAAGTGTCGAACCATGACAAATCTGACTGCTGGCTTTTTGTTGACGGAACTGAAGAAGTGTGCGAGGCCAGACAAGGCTGCTTCCCTACTTTCCTTCTTCCAGTGCTTGCCTGGCGGCTATGGAGAGGGAGACCAGTTTTTGGGGGTGATCGTTCCCGACCAACGCAGGATTGCGAAGGCTTTTCGAGAGATGCCTCTGAAGGAATTGAGTCTCGCGCTTCGATCTCCTTGGCATGAGAGCCGATTGACGGCTCTTTTCGTTTTGGTGTACCAATTTGAAAAGACTCTGGATTCGCAGCGTACCCTACTCTACGAATTCTATTTGGATCATTTGGATTACGTTGACAACTGGGATCTGGTTGATTCCTCCGCTAGGCACATTGTTGGCGAATACGTTTTGGAACACTCCGATCATCGGCGCGTTCTGTTTGAGTTGGCTGCATCTGACCAACTTTGGCGTCAGCGCGTGGCTGTGGTCGCAACACAGGCGTTAATACAGAAGCATGGGTTCCTTGAAATCAAGCAACTTGCAAAGCTGTTTCTTAAGCATCCTCACGATCTAATCCACAAAGCAGTCGGCTGGATGCTTCGAGAAATGGGGCAAGTGGACAAGAAACAACTTGTCTATTTTCTGGAACAGAACGCAAAGAAGATGCCTCGCACGATGTTGCGTTACGCGATCGAAAAATTGTCAAAGGTGGAGCGAATGAAGTTCATGGAACGCTAAGGCGAGCGGCGATGTGAAAACCACGAATCATAACCCGATACGTAAGTGAGGGACCTGCGAAATTGTCCCTCGCTTACGCTTCGGTTTGGGATACTCCAATCTGCCTCTCGCCTAACTGGACTTCAGCTACAATCAGAACCATGTTATCTCAAACACGCCTACGTCGCCGAACACTCCGTGGTCGGACTGAATCTCGAATCGGAGCTAATGAATGAATTCATGTTATCGTGGCCATTTGAACTTTGGCCTTTCGAAAACGGCATGTGTGGTCTTTTGGTTGTTTTTGCTAATGGCCAATGGCACTTTGTCGGGTCTTGTTCAAGCCCAATCGCCAACGTCAAAATCGATCGCAGATGCGATTCAGCCCTTACTCAAGGGCTACCAAGGGGATGTGGCCGTCGCGCTGTATCACTTTGAAAGCGATACACGTTGGTCGATGCGTGGCGATGTCGTGATGCCAACCGCGAGTCTGATCAAGTTGCCTGTCATGGTGGAAGCCTATCGTCAAGTTGCTGCTGGCAAAGTCAAGCTGGACCAGCGAATTGAAGTCAGTAAAGACGACATGGTTCAAGGTTCGGGGATTCTGACGAGCCACTTCTCGCCTGGCACGACGATTTCATTGAGGGATGCCATTCGCTTGATGATCGTTTACTCAGACAATACCGCGACCAACTTGGTGATCGATGCGATTGGCCTGCCGGCGACTACCGTTGCCATGAAGCAGCTGGGGTTTCCGGAAACACAGCTCAACGCAAAAGTGTTTCGCCGCGACTTGTCCATTGCACCTGAACGAAGCGAAAAGTATGGACTCGGTAGTACCACAGCCCAAGACATGGTCAATCTGTTAACGCAATTGAAGCGAGGGGAACTAGCGAGTTCAGAAGCGACTGCGGCGATGCTCGACCACTTGGTACATTGCGATGACAAATCGCGATTTCCTTTGCTCCTACCTGCCAAAATAAAAGTGGCTCATAAGACTGGTTCGGTCACTCGAGTTCGGACCGATGCGGGCTTGCTGATCGGACCTGAATGCACCATCGCGTTGTGTGTCCTGACGGACAACAATAAAGATATTCGATGGACGGACGACAACGCTGGAAACAAACTTTGCGCTGACATCGCGAAAGCTGCTTACGAACTGCTCGACCCAAAAACTCTGAACAATGAACCAGCAACATCGCCGGCCCTAGCAATGCGGATTGGTGCGACGGGCGATCTTGTCGAGTCATTACAACGGACTCTCAAAGCGAGACTGTCACCCCCAGGAAATCTTTCTGTCGACGGTGACTTCGGGCCAGCAACCGAAGCGGCGGTAAAGGCCTTTCAAAAGCAAGTGAACCTAGAAGCGACCGGAGTCGTGGATGAAGCGACTTGGAAATCGCTCGGGGCATTGATCGAACAAGAACTACCATTGCCTGCACCGCAAGTGGTGAACTCGGAGAGGCTTGAAAAGAAACCCTCGGATGATCCTTTTGGTCCGCCCCAAGTGACCTGCACCGCTTGGACGATCATGGATCGGAACAGTGGCCAGTCGATTGCGTCGAACAAATCGGAGGCTCCGATGCACATCGCTAGCACAACCAAGATCATGACCGCATATTTGGTGCTCAAGCTCGCCGCCGAGCATCCGGAAGTGTTGGACGAAAGGTTGACCTTTTCTAAGCGTGCGGACGATACCGTTGGTTCCACTGCCGGGGTACGTGCGGGCGAGAGTCTTACCGTTGGCGAGTTGATGTATGGGCTCATGTTACCGTCGGGCAATGACGCATCAGTGGCGTTGGCGGAGCACTTTGGCCGCAAGTTTGAAAAGTCAGAAGCGAAGCTGGATGACAAACAGTCCTTTGATCGTTTTATCGAGCAAATGAACATTACTGCCCGCGAATTGAACATGTTGCAAACCAACTATGTGAACCCGCATGGGCTGACGGATCAAGCTCATCTATCTTCCGCCTCGGACTTGGCACGATTAGCCAAAGCGGCTTTGGACTTGCCTCGTTTTCGCGACTATGTAACTTGTCGGCAGCATGGATGCGAGGTTACGGGCATCGGCGGATACAAACGAAATCTGAAGTGGGAAAACACCAACCGATTGTTGAGTATTGATGGATATACGGGGCTCAAGACCGGAACGACGGATGCTGCGGGTGCCTGTTTGGTTTCGTGCAGTCAACGCGACGGACGCGAGTTGATTGTGGTCCTGCTCAACGCGGCGAACTCCGACGCTCGTTATGTGGACGCTCGCAATTTGCACGCATTTGGCTGGCGGAAAATATCGGGTTCACAATAGTCGAATGCGAGGATTTTTTTATTGTCGCCTTTCTATTGTCGCCTTTCGCTCTGCGAAAGTGCGCCTCGATAACGCACTTTTGCGGAGCAAAAGGCGACAATTGCGTGTGGCACGCTCAAAGCGAAGCGTGGGCGTGAGAACTGTGGCAAATGGCACTAGCGACTCCCACGCCCTTCGTAAACTCAGGGACGTGCCACACGATGGTGGGCTCCTTGCGAATAATTTCACAGCCTAGGAGCAAGAAGCGACAATGTGGACGAGCAAAGGCCTTCGCTCGTTCGGTTCTTTATAGCGGCCTCGTCCTACTACAAAACCGCTACAATTTCAAAATTGCCACGGAACTGCGGTCCGGTTCAAGGGTTATCAGTCGTGCAAAACTTTGCCGATAAAACGGTACGATTTCGAAGTTCTATGCTGAAGGTTAGGTGACGTTAATGGTTCGTTCACGATGGTCGCGGTTAGCGGCATTGGGTTTGATTTGCACAGCGACTCAATTCAGTTTCGAAGGCCCTGCGCTGGGTGACTGGAGTCGATTTCGTGGGCCGAACGGCTCAGGCATCTCGGAGGAAAAAGCGCCGACACCGACCAATTGGAGTGAAAAGGAAAACCTGAAATGGAAGATTCCGTTGCCAGGAACTGGTGTTTCCTGTCCGATTGTGGTTGGAAACCGAGTTTTTGTCACTTGCTACTCGGGCTACGGACTCAATCAAGAAGAACCGGGCGATATAAAGAACCTTGTCCGACATTTGGTTTGTGTCGATAGTGGGACGGGCAAGACTCTCTGGCAGAAGTCCCTGCCGTGTTCCGTTCCAGAAGATCCGTTTAGTGGCATGGGGGTTCCGCAGCACGGATACGCTTCTCATACACCTACTTCAGACGGAAAGAACGTCTACGTTTTCTTCGGCAAGAGCGGCGTTCTTGCGTTTGATTTAGAAGGCAAGCAATTGTGGGAGACGAGTGTCGGGACTGGTTCCGATGGCCGACGATGGGGTTCTTCCTCCAGTCCCATTGTTCATGAGGACGTGCTGATCGTTCCAGCAGGAGCAGAGGGTCGCGCATTGATTGGCCTCGACAAGAACACCGGAAAAGAACTATGGCGGCTCGATTCGGAAAAGTTAGGCAACGTGTGGGGAACGCCTGCCATTGCTAAGGTTGGTACCTCAACGGAATTGGTGATCGGCGCCCCTGGAGAAATATGGGGGATGGATCCGAAGACTGGCAAGTTTGGTTGGTATTGCATGTACCTGGATAACGGCGATCAATTTAGCTCAAGCGTTGTTGTCGACGGTGATGTGATCTATGCAGTCGAAGGCCGTGGAGGTGGTTCAGTCGCCGTTAAGGCAGGCGGCAAAGATGATGTCACCGAAACCAAAACCGTTTGGAAAGGACGTGATAGCGGTCGCTTTGCTTCGCCGATTGTCTATGAAGGAAGACTATACAACGTTGCGAGCCGAACGCTTACTTGCATTGACGCAAAGACTCAGGAGAAAATTTTCCAGGGCCGGATGAAGGGTCTTAATGGCAAAGTCGCACCTGAGCCAAGCGGATTCGGCGGTGGAGGCGGCGGTTTCGGCGGGGGTGGTGGTTTTGGTGGTGGCAGGCCGCCAGGCGCACCGGGGGCACCAGGGGGTGAAGGACCCGGTGGAAGAGGTGGTGCAGGACCGGGTGGTGCAGGACCCGCAGGCGGCGGACGTCCTGGTGGGGGCGGACCTCCAGGTGCAGGCGGACCTCCAGGCGGTGGTGGCGGCTTTGGCGGCGGCGGTGGACGGGGAGGTCGCGGTGGCGGCGGCGGCGGTGGGTTCGGCGGAACAGACTACGCCTCGCCCGTCCTTGCAGATGGCAAGTTGTATTTCACGGCCAGGAACGGAGAGACCTATGTATTCGCTGCGGGCAAGGAGTTCAATCAACTCGCAGTCAACCGCGTCACCACCGATACCGAGGATTTCAGCGCCACCCCTGCGATTAGCAACGGCGAAATCTTCATTCGCTCCAACAAGAACCTGTATTGCGTCTCGACCAAGAAATAAATTTTGGAGTGCTCCGATTTTGGAGTGCTCCGATTTTGGAGTGCTCCGATTCATTTGGAGTGCTCCGATTCATCGGAGCTTTAAGATCGTGCTGCGATCGGACAGCCCGGGACAGTTTCCGTTTGCTATTAGGCGAGCGGCAGATTGTAGTATCCAAACCTGTAGCGTAAGCGAGGGACAATTCCGCAGGTCCCTCACTTGATAAAGCCGACAAAAGTCAAAGTAATAGGCACATTCCATGTGCCGTCCACCTAGAATCGGTCCACCTAGAATCGCAGAAAATGCTGACGAGCGGACGGCACTTCGCCGCTCGCCTTGCGGCCCCGAATCTCGAATTCCTGCGTATTGCAGTGCGATCCAAAAGCTGGGATGAATCCCAGCACTCCAAATTTTTACTTTACGTGCCCCGAACTTCGCAAGTGTTCGAGCATCTCCCTTGGAAATGCTCGAACAGCTTCGCTTGCAAAGATGGAACCGTGGTCACCTGGAATCAGTTTCACGTAGCCGCGATCCGAAGCCGAACGCCCTTGCTTGCTTAGCTCTACATCCAGCAATGCGACCGCTTCATTGAGATAGAAACTGTCTTCTGTGCCAACAACCAATCGGATGCTATTGCGAAAAATAGGAACCAACTCCCTTGGTTTCGTCCTCAAGAGATTGCCTATGTCGTACCGTTGGTAGTATTCGGCAACCTTGAAATCGATTTTGCCTGATACTGGATCAAAAAGGGCAGCAGGGTTGCCATTGGCATTCTTCGGGCCAAACGTCGCAAACCAGGAATCCCATTGCTGAGCCGAGGTGTTGTCGGGCCCCAAAACATCCTCCCCTTGCGATTCTTGTCGAATGGTCATTTCGACAACGTCCCCTTTGCGTAAGCTTGGCAAATCGGTTCCATTGGCATCGCAGTAAAAATTGGGTTGGCCGTAGATGTCTACCTTTTGAAATCGACGAAAATCAACCGGATCGGGTGCGCTAGACCACGTAGCCCCGAACACTTCTGGATAGCGAGTAGCCAGCCAAAGGGTCGACCAGCCTCCCGAGGAATGCCCTCGTAACAGGCGAGCTGTTGAAACAGTCAGCAGCGGAAAATTGGCTTCGAGAGCCGGGATCAGTTCCTGCGTTAAGGCTTGCCCACACGGGCCATTGTTCGCGGAGTCTGCAAAGAGCGAATGTCCGTTGGGACCCTCTGGATCTAAGACAATACGAAACGAAGACTTTGCAAGTTTTGCGGCATCGCTATTTTCATTGGGGCGACGTCGATTGCCACCTGCGCTTCGGTGGTCGTCACCAAACCCTGGTATCTCGTAAATAGCAGGATACTTCAGGGTTGGGTCGATCGATTGTGGCAGCACGACGCCAGCTCGCAGCATGACATCGCGACCACGAAACTGCGACAGCAATTCGGATCGAACTTCGAACCACTCCACTCCATCCACTTGTTTATTGGTGGACGACTCAACGACATTGGAAAGAGTGAGTTGAATGACTTGCTGATTGCCAGAAGACGTGACCTCAAACGCAACTTCATCTGACCATAGATTGCCCGCTTCACGACGCCAACTACTATTGGCACGTGACAGGTCTAATCTCGCTTGCGCTCGGTATTTGCCTGGAGTGAGCTGACTGGGCTGGACGGGAAAGCAGTCCGATTTGTCATCAAGGGTTACTACCGCGTTGGGTGTCAGTTTGGCATCCGTCGCGAAAAGAGGTTGAGGGTCGTCCCAGAACGGCCCATCCACCGGAGAACTGCGTTTAGGCACTTTCGATTGATCGGCAATCAGAAAAACAATTATCCGACCGGCGAGGCCTTCCTTACCGATATTGGAACCGAGTCGAACTTGGAAAACTCGCCCAGTGTCAGCCTGACATACGAATGGAGTGCATGCGATCATGATCAGGAAGCAAGCTGCTCTAAGGTTGGATTGCACAATCGTTCTTCGGAAATGGAGGTATATGAATCTGAAGATCAGGGCTTAAAATGATTGAGGCCCGATTATAGCCTTAGCGCCGTATCGAAATGGGTAAGAATTCAGGAACAAATTGGGTGGATTTCCGATCGGCTCAAAATGAGTCTATAAAATTGCTATTTGGTGTTTTCGACTGCTCGTCAACGATTCCATTCACAACTGCATTAATCCAATGTGAAACGCCGCTTTGTACCCAATTCGAATTGTATGTGATAATCGGGTGGGAAATTTTGCGCGTGCTGATCTGACCGCATGGTGCCCGGTCGAAGTTCTCGAACTGAAGTCTGCAATCACAGCGATTGAGGCTGAGGTTGTCAGCAGCAAACATGTAACGGTTGCCACCTAGTTGCTAACCGTTTCTAGACGCCCAATCGCATTTGCTGCCTTGTGCAGCAGTCTGTCGATGCCCTGCCCCAAGTTCTTGGATTGCGGACCATCCCTGGTGTTCAAAAGAGCAACCATGTTGCGACCATCGTTTCGGCGAATCATGATTGCAGTCGTTCCAGGCAGAGACCCTGTGTGCCAATGGTTGACTTGGCCTGTGTCCGTAACTCGATTCAACCATCCGAGCGAATAGAAGCTTTCCTTGGGTTGACCGTCTTCCTCATAACCCGCCAGCCCAATCGGGCGAGAATGCATTCGTTCGATGCTCTCGCGGGTCAAAATAGGGCTCTTATCTAAATCATCGAACGATGCTGCAAACTTTGCGATATCTTCCGCCGTTGCGATCCAACCACCGTGCGAGTCCATGGCTTCCAGATTCCAAGAACCGTAGGGAGGAGGTACCTCGTCTCCTAGATCGAATTGAAAGACACTCTTGGCATTCCCCGTCGCGTAATATCGAACCTCTGCGTCGTCTCTGTCCTCCAAGCGAGTCGCTCCGATATGCATCGAATGAATGCCGATCGGTTGCAACACACGCTCTTGTACAAACGCTTCGTACGTCGTGCCAGCAATTTTTTCGATGACCCGCCCAAGCAGACAGTAGCCAAAGTTAGAATAGGCATATCGCTCTCCCGGCGCGAAATCCAATTTCTGATTCAGCATTGCAAGGATCACCTCGCGATGACCGGCTGGCGACGAGACGCCCAACTGCTTCGCGAATCGGACCGATTGAAACATGGGGTCAAACGATTGGTCACGATCCCAACCACCGCGATGTTGCAGCAAATGCTCAATCGTGATGTCGTTAAGTCTTGCGTCCAAGGCTTCTCCCACGGCTGCGATTTCCGCATCCAAGTTCAACACCGAAAACGCCTTGTCCTCAAGTCGAAGCCTTCCCTGTTCGACCAACTGCAGGATCGCAACGGCCGTGATTGGTTTCGAAAGGCTCGCAATCCGGAACAAGCTGTTGATTTGCACCGAAGTTCGGGTCTCGAGGTCAGCGTAGCCAAATCCCTTCGAATACAAAATCTTGCCCTTGTCGGTCATGGCAATGCTCGCACCGGGAACATCGTGTTTGGTGATGAAGGCTTGAACCAACCGATCGACATCCTCAAAAATTGAGACCATATCATCCTTCGGGTCGGCCGGCGCAGGTTCCTCGACCGCGGATTTAGGACCCTCGGTCGGCGGCAGGGCCTGCAGCAGAGCCAGTGTCGACCAGGCGGTTGCAGCTATCGAAATGAATTGGTCCTTACCGTGCGGGAAGTCGGATTCAAAATATTCTTGAACTGGTTTGGCCCGCGTCGTCACTTGCCACGTCCCATCATCGTGCTGCGTCGACAGCAAGAAAGCGATCCCCTTGAGGATGAACTCGTTCGCGGGGGGGATATTTCCATCTCGCATAAGTGCCGAAAGAGCCGTACTGGTCGCATAAGCGTCGCTGAACATGTCGGCTTTCTGTCCCCAGCCGCCATCCTCGCGTTGTTCTTTCAGCAAGGCCGCCGCTGTAGTCTCGATCAGGTTCGGATCGCAATCGACGTACTTCAAACTGCTCAGCCGAAAGACGTGGTCCTCTGTTTCAGCAGGAGCTGTGGAAGCCAGCCACTCGGCAATCAACTTTCGCCGTTCCGCAATCTGTTCCTGCTGATCCTCCGTTCCAAAGTGATGGAGAGCCCGGAGTGCGACATACGTTGCCGTAAAGTCGCTACCTGAAGTGGGTGGACGGCTGCCCCGATGGCGCCAATGTCGCAGTTCTATTTGAGTTTCAAGCAAGTAGTGGCTCACTGCTTCCGTTACCTCATCGACTGGCCAGTTGCCTTCGTCAAGCGTCCACAAAGCGTAGCCCGCCGTTAAAACGTCCCCCCCTTGTCCTTTTCCCTGGCGGTAATTTGCCAATCCGCGTTTCAGGTGATCGTAGGTATGCTGAAGTTGCCGTTTCAAGTTCTCCTCATCGACGGAGAAGCCTTGCCGTTTCGCCTCGACAAACGCGAACACCGGTACGGCTTGGCTGTGACAGGTAAAGCACTGTCGCTTGTTGGCGGATCCGATGGAGCCCGCCTCGAGGGTTGGTAACGCTTTCGAGATAGCCGCTCGTAGGCGGTCTTTCGAAATTGTTACTTGATCGGCCCGGATGGTTGTCGGGAAGACCATTGCGGTGACAAGCATCGCAAGAAAAATGGATTTGAACATGGTGGGTTGTCGTTCGAATCGTAAGGCGGGGTAAATTCAAACCGCATTATACTTCATTGTTATGCGACTGAACATTGTCGCCTTTTTGTCCGCAAAAGTGCGTTTAGCAGCCCACTTTCGCGGAGCAAAAGGCGACAATTTCAGTGTGGCACGCACAAAGCGAAGCGTGGGCGTGAGAACTGTAGCAAATGGGACTAGCGACTCCCACGCCCTTCGTAAACTCAGGGACGTGCCACACGATGTTGGGCTGTCGCAGAGCGTCAAAACCACATTGGCATAATGGACTAACCAGAAATTGCCAGTTTCGGTTGATAGTCAATGGCTCGCTGATAGGCGTTTGCAATTTGAAGCAGTTTCGACTCCGAAAGAGGTGGCGCCTGCAATTGCATTCCGATCGGCAAACCGCTAGTCGTCACTCCAATTGGCATCGATAGTGCTGGGATGCCAGCAAGGTTTGCACCGACGGTAAACAGATCCTCGAGATACATTTGAACCGGGTCATCGACCTTTTCTCCGATCCGAAAGGGTGGTGTCGGCGTGGTTGGCCCCAAAAGCACGTCGACCTTTTCAAAAGCTGCATCGTAATCCTGCCGAATCAACCGTCGAACTTTGAGGGCTTTTTGATAGAACTTATTCGAGTATCCAGCGCTCAATGTAAATGTCCCCAACATAATTCGGCGACGCACCTCCGCCCCGAAACCTTGTGATCGCGTTTGGCTGTACATCTCGATCAGAGGAGATTGGGCTTTGCTGCCAGCCATAACCGGTTGCTTGCCCTTTTCAATCACGGCCCGAAAGCCATAGTGGGCACCATCGTATCGCGAAAGATTGCTGCTCGCCTCACTCGGTGCAATGATGTAGTACGTCGCGATCGAGTACTTGGTGTGCGGCATGGTTACATCGATGATCTCACATCCAAGTCGCCTGTACTCGTCGATGGCTTTCAGGATGGCAGCATGTATCTGCGGATCGAGTCCCTTGCCATTGAGTTGTTCACGGATAACTCCGATCTTTGCACCGACAAACGGTTTGACGAGGTCGCCGGTGTAGTCGTTTACCGGGACATTGAGACTGGTCGAATCGCGAGGGTCGTGGCCAGCGATTGCTTGCAACACCAATGCCAAATCGGAAACAGTGTGCCCAAACGGTCCCGCTTGATCCAGACTACTGGCGTAAGCGATCAGGCCATAGCGGCTCACACGTCCGTATGTTGGCTTCATACCGCATACGCCGCAGAAGGCTGCTGGTTGTCGGATCGATCCGCCGGTGTCCGTGCCGATCGAAATAGGGGCCATGGCTGCTGCGACACTGGCCGCTGAACCGCCGCTGCTGCCACCACACGTTCTCTCAAGGTCCCACGGGTTGTAGGCGGGGCCTCGGAACCCGGTCTCGGTCGAACCGCCCATTGCGAATTCGTCAAGATTGGTTTTGCCCAAAATGACGAGGCCGGCTTCCCTCAGTTTCGTTACAACGTGCGCATCATAGGGCGATCGATAATGCTCAAGCATCCTCGATCCGCAAGTCGTCTTCGAATCTGATGTGCAGAGGATATCCTTGATTGCGACTGGCATTCCGGCAAGTGGCGAAAGCACTTCGCCTGAGGTCCGACGCCGATCGATGCTGTCTGCCGCCTTGAGGGCCAGTTCGCCATCCCAAGAGATAAAAGCGCGAAGGGACGGCTGCAGTTTTTGGATTCGATCGAGAAAAAACTGGGTAACTTCGCGACTGCTTAGTTCGCGAGCTGACAATTTTGGAGCAATTTCATGGACGAAAGTCGGGAATTGGTTCATGCCAAGAGGATAGATCAGACTCGGTCACTCGAAAAGGCCCGATCCGTAGGTCCGCATCTCCGAGGCGGACAATCCGTAGGTCCGCATCTCCGAGGCGGACAATCCGTAGGTCCGCATCTCCGAGGCGGACAATCCGAGACAGCGACCCAACGTCTCGGAAGAACGCTGCTACATAGTAATTAACGAGTTCTAAATCCGCGTCGGTAGCCATTGGAAATCAGGTTGGAGTTGGCTGCGGAATTCTTGTTGGTCAACGCATCCAAATCTTCAATATTGGCCATGCCTCGCACCTGCTGGATCGCTTGATCGACAAGTTTTGGATTGAGCGTTGGCGTACTTTCGCCTTCACCGGAACCGGTTGTTGTCGACGTCGTGGTAGTGACTGGGGCAAAATTCAATTCGGAGGGTGCGGCTTGTATTCTGAAAAGGGACGAATTCCCTTCTTTGCCTCGCATAACGACTTTTGGGTCGCTGACTGGCAAAGTGGCTTGGACGTCTTGATTGGACGGGTTCGTTGCCCGAACCGTGAGTTGGTCGCCAGCACCATTGAGCGATACTTTTACGTTGTTGAAATTCCGCCAATCACCTTGTCCATTGTTCCAAATGGAATCCGTGTTGGGAGCCACGGCAGCGGTTATGCCGCGTCTAAGATTCTGTCCCATAAAATCGCGGATATCGATGTACCTTGCCTCGCGTGTTCCAATGTTGAACGCCGTTGACAATGAACTGGACGCATCGACCGCTGAGTTCACCACCACGGACTGCTCACCTCCGGAAATGAAAGGCAAGTCTTGCAATTTGAATCGATAGTCGCCTGGGCCAACACCGGTAATCTTCGCACCTTCTGATGAGAATACGATTGGCGTTGAAATGGTGCTTGCAGAGCTGCCCGCCGGTGGAATGACCTCCACGGTCAAAGGCAGGCCTTGCAACCCCAACGGAATCTGAATTCCGACATCGCGAGGAGTAAAATTCCTGACGTTGAGTGTTACTGTAGCTGTATCGGTTAAGCTGCTGCCATCGCCAATGGTATACGTAAATGTAACATTGCCTGTAAAGTCGGTGGTCGGTGCGCTGTAAAGTATCGTTCGACCATTCGGCCCGATCTGAACGCTGCCCTGCCCCGTCACGGGTTGAGTAACCGCTGTGATTGTCAGAGTCTCTCCCGCATCAACCGTGACGTCATTGGCGAGCACGTTGAGCGACTGGTTCGGAGCTGAAAGTGTGTCAATCGAATCGTTGATGGCGTCTGGCGCATCGTTGACCGCAGTCACATTGAAGGTGACCGTTCCGTTGGCAGTCCCACCGTTGCTACTGCGAACGGTGTAGACCACAAGTTCTTGACCAGCGAAGTTCGCCCTAGGCGTGAAGTTCAGTCGTGTGCCATTGTTGGTGACGCTGGAGGTTCCGTTGGTCGCCTTGGCGCTCGAAATAGTAAGCGTATCGCCAGTCTGAGCGGGCGTGTCGTTGGCAAGCACATCGAAGTCGGCTGCTGCAGCATCCTCAAGGATAGTGAACGACTCTCCTACAACAGTAGGTGGCGGCACAGCTGGCGAAACCGTTACGGTTACGGTGGCGGTCGAGGTTCCGCCGTTTCCATCGCTGATCGTGTATGTGAAAGTCTCGTTACCCGTGAAGCCGGATCTCGGTGTGTAAATAACGCCACTTCCGGCTGTTCCAACTCGGGCCGTGCCCCCTTGCGATGGTGTGCCAACCTGGGTTACTGTCAACGTTTCGCCTGTATCGGGTCCCAAAGTGTCGTTGGTCAAAACGGGAATGAAGACATCGCTGTCTGTGGTTTTGACCGTCGCCAGCGCATCATTGACTGCGACTGGATTGTCATTCACTGCGGTAAGTCCGACCGTGACGGTTGCGATTGCTGACGCACCGTTTTGATCGCGGACGGTATACGTAAAGGTTTCCGAGCCGTTGATGTTGGCGGCTGGTGTGTAGATAACGCGTTTATTGTCCGTAGCGATCGAAACCGTTCCACCACGCGATGGCGACGAGACCGACTGCAATGTCAACACCGCACCCGAGCCCGCAACAATCGTATCGTTATCAAGCACCGGTAGCGAATTGTTGGAGCTGTCTTCATTGAAGTTGAACGAATCATTTACGGCCACAAAATTCTGGCCGATTGGCAACGTGACGCTACCAAAAGTCACGCGACTAGATGGCACGACAACGTCTTCTTTGAAGATCGTGATTCCGCGGCTTGGATTCTCAGCTGGATTGGTACTGATCAGGGCTTGGCCCGATGACTTGACTCGCATTCGCACGGTCGCCAGTGTTTGTGGATCGCGTCCCGGGCCTACATTGAAGCTCGAAAACGCACCTAACTCATTGATAATACCGGGTGTGCTGATATCTGGCGTACTTCGCCCATTTCCAAACAAGGAAGCATACGTAAGAGGAGTTGTTCCCACTAATTCGAGTCGGTCGGAATCATACTCAATGTCCATGTAAGCTGAGAAAACGCCGTCCCCCTCCGCATTTGGGCCCGTTCGTAAATCGTTGAGCACAATCCTCAAGACGAATTCCGTTCCGACGCTGGCCGAAGTGATGGCGTTGGTGTTGGTGGAATCAAACAACTGCAGGTTGATTCTAACTTTGGCGGAGTCTGAGACGGTGATCGCCATGGTTTGAGATTGTGAGTTTCCTGCAATATCTGTCAGACGCAAGTTTGCCGTTTGAGGACCGACTTGAGAGGAGATAGGACTCCATGTCAAAACGCCAGTGGTCGAATTGACCGAAAGGCCTGCGGGTGCATTTTCTAAGGAATAGCGTAATCCCTGGCCTTCTTCGGCGGCAGCCAGATCGAAATTCAAAGTGCTACCCACATTAGCCGCGGTAGGCAATCCGGATGCCGATATGGCAGTTGGAGCTGTGGAATCGAAAGTTACGGAAAGGGCTGGAGAAGAAGGGCTGGTTGTGCTGTTCTGAGTTTGAGTTGCCACGATATTTCGCGTGCCATTTCCCAACTGCGAAACGAGAGTCGTTGTAATCGTCGTCGTGGCGCCGGTGGCAATCGCAGTTCCTACGATTTGATCGCCAACTTTTAAGTTGACCGTAGCACCTGCCGTTGTTCCCGCCACTACGAATTGCATGGTTGCCGCGTTGGTCACATTGTCGGAGTCGCTCGTTCCGGTATCGCTGGTAGCAGCCAAATCGACACTTGTTGGGGCGCCAATTGCAGCCGTCACATTGAATCGCAAAACTTGGGTGTCGAATTTATCGCCGGTTGTTACGGAGGCCTGATCCGAGGCTCGCACGCCGGCGGTCAGCTCAAAGGCACCAGTGAAGTTGGTAGGTGCCGTGACACTCAATACACCTGTGGTTGCGTTTACATTGAATTGATAATCCACCGAGCCCCTACGTGTAGCTTCATATACGACGGGCTGACCTTCTGCATCCTGCGAGGACAATTGGATATTGACGGTTTGTCCCGGAGCAATCGGCGGCACCACGATATCATTGAGGAACGGTGCACCGTTGGCCGTATCCGGAGCGGCTGTGGCCGTGAACGTACGCGAAAAAGCGTTGCCGGTCGAATCGGTCACCGTAACGGTAATCGTCGAAGTGCCTGTGTTCGCCAGCGCTTTCAACCGAATCAAACCATTCTCAATGTCATTGAATATCTCGGCCGACTTGATCGAAATTTCCGTGTCGGGACGATCACTGGTCACCTTGGTACGAGAAATCCCTTCGCGAGCCGCATCCCCTTCAATCAGTTGACCAAAAATGGAATGGTTGAAGTCGAGGTGGCGCTGTGGTCCTTCCGTGATAAAGAACTGAGAGTCGTTGGTGTCGTCACTCGACTTGGCATACGACAAGATACCGGTTCGATTGTGTTGTAGATTGACGTTGAATTGATCGTCGAAGTTACCGAGAGTCGAGCCGCCGCTGCCTGTGCCCGTGGGGTCACCAGCTTGAAGCACGAAGTTATCGATCACGCGATGGAAAATGATTTTGTTCGTCCCAGTTTGATTATAAAAACCACTGTCGGTGAGCGTTTCGATACGTCCGACAGGTCGAGTCGCCTCGTCCGCAAACAATCGATAAACCATCTCGCCGTATCCATTGACAGTCAGCTTCCAGGACTTGTTGTTCGTGATCATCTCCGCAGAGATGGCAGATGGATTGCTGCTGGTGACGGTAATCGTGAGCGGTCCACCATTTGGATCATACGCATCCACCGGTACGTGCAAAGGCGAACCGTTGAGCACGGTCTGATTCGGAATCACAGTGAACGTCGGATTGCTGCCAGTTGGAATCGCGACCCCCGAGAGCGTCGATAACTGCTGAAGGGTCTGAACCCCAGTCACCCGTTGACCATTGCCGAATTCCCAGGTTGGGTAGGTCGTTATGTTCTCGCTAATTCCTGTCGCGTTTCGAGTTCGATCCGGATTGGAGATTTCGATAAACGGCAGAAACTGAGCCCCATCCTGAAAGAGTGCCTTCTGCTCAGTACAGAATGGACACCAATCGGCACCGAAAAAACGGACTCCAGCTTGCTGCAATGCCTTTGCAAATTCGACCAAATTTTGAGCATCCTCCCCCTCGCCAACCAAACCTGCAGTGCTCATCGGTGTGGAATTGAACTGGGCTGGTGTATTCGTCACTGTAATAGACGACGCAGCCGCCATCGATGCGGCATCATAGAAATCCGCCGCCATCAGCTGACGCGACTCAAGCGGTTCGAAGTGAATGGGGCGAACCTTGCGATTGTCCGCGCCCGGCTGCACACCTTGCAAAAGCGCGCGGAAAATACGTCTGGCGGTAAACTTCAAAGATTCTCGGCGTTGCATTTTCTTCATTTCGAAACCTTAAATACCACCCGATTGGTGGAGCTGTCACAATGGAACCGCTAGCACCAAAAGGAAAACTTATGCAGACTTTGCGGTTTTTCAGTTTGGAGGTTTGTTGTGGAATCTCAATCATATTTGCGCAATAGGGCCCGGACACCAATTCAACTCAACCTATTCCTTGTTCTCGGAAGTGTTGGGTGGGGAATTTGAGGGTTAGGTCGGATTATTGGGCAACTTTAGGTACCAAGCATGTCTTGGATGCGATTCGCCACACTTTTGTTCCAAAACCCAACGGTGCAAATAACCCAATTGAACTAGCCAGAAATCTGGCTTTACCCATAATACGCGTTCCCAAATGTCCAAGAACGCAGTTTTTGTTGAAGGTAAGTTCACACAAAATGGCCAAGAGCAAGAAGAAAAAGGAAACCACGTTCCTCGTTTGCCAAGAGACGGGTGATATCAATTACGTACTTTTGCGCAGGCCTGGCGGGGAGAAACTGCAGCTGAAGAAATACAACCGTCGGCTCCGTCGCGTTACGTTGCATATCGAAAAGCGTAAGTAGAGCGGCTCAGATTGTCGCCTTTCGCTCTGCGAAAGTGCGGCTCACAAACTCGCCCCGCATACGCACTTTCGCGGTGCGAAAGGCGACATTAAAAAAATCACAGCCTCAGGGCGAGTTCCAGTGCATCTACCGAAGCACAACCACTCGCCCTGTTGTCGTTAAACGAATCATCATCTTCACGGCATCATCTTCATCGAGGGGCTCCTCATGGCCAAGAAATGGCTGTTTAAAGGTCACGATTCCGCTGCCATCCTGGAACTAGCTAAGAAGTCCTCCATCGAACCGGTCGTCGCTCAACTTTTGCTCAATCGTGGTATCACTGATCCTCTTTCCATAGGTACTTTCCTCGAAGCCCGCTTCGCCGACCTACGTGAGCCTGAACTTCTTCCGGGAGTGCAAGCCGCCTCCGAACGCATCTACACCGCAATTCAAGCCAAGACTCCGATTACCGTCTATGGCGATTACGATGCGGACGGGATGACTGGCACCTCCATTCTTTTCAGTTGCCTGCGATTGCTCGGCGCTGAAGTTCAGTACTACGTTCCCAATCGACTTGAAGACAGCTATGGCCTAAGTTGCGATTCGATTCAAAAACTAGCCCAACGTGGTCGCAAAATGATCATCAGCGTCGACTGCGGGATCGGCTCCATCAAGGAAGCCGAGCTCTGCCGTGAACTCGGTATCGACTTGATCATTACTGATCACCACCGCATGTCCGACCAGCTTCCGGACGCTCTCGCGATCGTTCATCCCGCGCTTCCTGGCTGCGATTATCCTTTCCATGGCTTATGCGGTGCCGGGGTCGCGTTCAAGTTGGCCTGGGCACTTTGCCAACATGCTAGCCAAGCCAAAAAAGTCTCGACCGCTCTTCGCGAATTCTTGCTTCAGGCAACGACTCTGGCAGCCTTGGGAACGGTCGCCGACGTGGTGCCCCTCCTCGATGAAAACCGTATCATCGTTCGCCACGCATTGAAGCTCATGCAACAATACGGCCCGCTCGGTCTCAAGGCACTCATCAAGCAGACCAAGCTCGATCAAAAGAGCACGCTCAATGCCGAAGACATCGCCTTTACGCTCGCGCCCCGTTTGAACGCGGCCGGCCGACTTGGTCAAGCGCAGCTCGGCATCGAACTGCTCACCACACAAGATCCACAGCGCGCCGCTGTATTGGCGGAGTATATCGACCGACTCAACGGCGATCGCGAATCGCTTGAGCGAAGCATCGTCATCGCCGCTACCAAGCAAGCCAAAGAGCAATTCGACATCGAAAACGACTCGGCCTTCGTCCTCGCAGGCTCAGGTTGGCATCTTGGCGTCATCGGGGTGGTCGCAAGTCGATTGTCCGAAAAATTCCATCGCCCTGTGGTCATAATCGGGATGGACTCAACAGGACAGAAAGCCGCGACTGGCTCGGCCCGATCGCAAGGGATCATCGACCTGCATGCGACCTTGGAAAAATGCCGTGAGCACTTGGTGACCTACGGCGGACATGCGGCTGCGGCAGGCTTGCGAATCGACGAACGCAACATCGCCCCATTTCGCCACGCTTTTTGCGAAGAGGTTTCGACTCACCTCAAGGGACAAAAACCGATCGCCTCGCTAAACATCGATGCGGAAGCCACCTTCAAACAAATGAACCTCAATACGGTTTCGACCATCGAAAAGCTCGCCCCGTTTGGAGCGTCCAACCCGCGACCGATTTTGGTGGCTAGCAATGTCGATCTAGCCGATGCCGCCAAAGCCATGGGGAGCGGAGATCGGCACATGAGCGTCAAATTGGTTCAATACGGCTCTTCCATGCGCGGGGTCGCCTTCGGACAAGCGGAATGGATCGAACCTTTGAACAACCACCGCGGTCAGATAGACGTCGCCTTCCGACCCAACATCAACGAATTCAACGGGATGCGGCGAGTCGAGTTACAATTGTTGGACTGGCGAGTCGCCAAGATCTCTGCCCATCCTCCGCACGCACCGCAGTCGTCTGAAATAGAAAAAGCAAACAGTGTCCGATAAAAAAGCCGATGACCTAGCGGCAACTACGCCACGAGCCTCAAGCTCGTCGCAACGCATTGATTCTCAATTGGCCGAGACCATCGGGTCGGTCGACAATGCACCAACGCTCTCCATGAAGCACGATCAATACACGATCGACGGCTACTCTCGCGCGGCAGTTCAAACTTACTGGCGTATCGCGGAACTGAAGCTCGGGTTTGATCTCGGTGCCCAGCCTTGGGATTTCATGGCCATCCCAAGGTTTATGGTATCGCATGCACATATCGATCATATCGCTGCACTTCCCGCCTACGTGGCTCGTCGCAGAATGATGAAAATGGAACGACCCACCATCTACATGCCCGAGTCTGCTGTATCCACCGTCGACGCGCTCCTCAAATGCGTTTCACGCCTGGATCGCGGCAAGCTCCCGTGCGACTTGATTCCGCTGACCGCCAACCAAGAGATCGAGCTATCGCGAGAGTTGGTCGTTACCACCAGCGCGACACGGCATTCCATTCCGTCGCTCGGGTTTATTGTTTGGGACCGACGCAAAAAACTGCGACCGGAATTCGCGCACTTAGCCGGCGACCAAATCCGCGACATCAAACTATCCGGTACCGACGTGACGCACGAAGTCCGCATCCCCTTAATCGCCTACACCGGCGACACGGCTCCGGAAGGTCTCGATGATTGCCCCGACATGTACCGAGCCAAGATCCTCATTACCGAAATGACTTTCGTTTCTCCGGAACACCGTAAAGAAAAGATCCACAAACATGGTCACACGCATTTAGATGACATCGTGGCCCGCCGAAACGATTTCCAAAACGAAGTTGTCATCTGCGGTCACTTCAGCACCCGCTACAACGACGCTCAAATTCGACGCTGGGTCAACAAGGCCCTACCAGACTACCTCGACGGTCGATTGAAGCTTTGGTTGTAAGGAAAACACCTGTGAATTCCTGACAATGCCCCAAGTTTTACTCGGGGGGATGCTTACCATAGCTCTAAGCACCTCGGCAAAAATATCCGGATGTTACTTCGTTTAACCGCGTGGGCATCGCCCCGCGTTTTACAGTGCGCGCGGCCCGCTGGACACGCGGCTAAACGAAGAAGCTTATGTGCCGAACTCTCGTTCTTGAGTTTTCACAGATCACGAAGCATGAATCTGGTTACGCAGAACCGCCTCGCCCACAACGCTTTTCAAGGTCAAAACCTAATTCTCCTTCAAATAACTCGATGCCCTGAACACTCAACTGAGGGCCTGGTTCGGTGAGTTTCATCTATTTTTTCCCCAGCAATATTTGCAGGTACGATCTTCCCGCTTGGTGGGAGAATCTCGAGCCAAGATCCTCATTACCGAGATGACCTTCGTCTCTCCGGAACACCGTAAAGAAAAGATCCACAAGCACGGACACCCCGAACTGCTGACACCCCGAGCTCGAGTAATTTCGTTATTTCGTCAACTTGTGGAAATCCGCAAAATGAGCTATGTTACTATGGTTTATCGGAAACCGATAAACTTACATAACATAGCTACTTATGGATCCAAGAACGAACCCGTACGCACCAGGGGCCGGTACCCCGCCGCCTGAATTAGCTGGCCGAGACAATCTAATTGAGTCGGCTGCAGTGGCGTTGGATCGGTTTCGTAAAGGGTTGTCGGCACGTAGTTTGGTAATGTACGGATTGCGGGGAGTTGGCAAAACCGTTCTTCTGAACCAGATGCGATTGGACGCCGAAGCGACTGGAACGGTTACCGTCCCGATCGAAGCACCGGAGGGTAGATCCCTGCCTGCAATTCTGCTCCCCAGCCTCCGAAGTAGTTTGATTCGTATTAGCCGATCAGAAGCGACAAAGGCGGGTTTCAAGAGAATTTTTGGGATACTCGCCTCCTTCGCGAAAGCATTTCGCATGAAGTACGAGGATATCGAGTTTTCCATCGACATCGAGCCCGAAGAAGGAATCGCCGATAGTGGTGATCTAGAGCATGACTTGACCGAGTTACTTCGGATCCTTGGAGAAACGGCTCAGGCCCGTGGAGTCGTCGTTTCCTTGTTTATCGATGAACTTCAGTATGTCGAAGAAGAACAATTGGCTGCACTTATTACGGCGTTGCACTCCGCGAACCAACACAAGCTTCCGATTACGCTGTTTGCCGCTGGGCTTCCGCAGTTGCTCGGACTGTTAGGAAAAGCCAAGTCCTATGCCGAGCGGCTGTTTGATTTTCAGTTGATTGGAGCCCTGACCCCCGAGTATGCTCGCGTAGCAATTGTCGAGCCCGCACGACGGTTGAATGTAGAGTACCAACCCGAAGCCATTGACCAGATTGTGCAAGCGACTGAGTGCTACCCCTACTTCCTGCAAGCGTGGGGTCAGCACTGTTGGCAAGTGGCCCAACAATCACCGATCACGCTGGCAGATGCCCAACAAGCCACCGAGATTGCCATTGCGCAGCTCGATAGCAGTTTTTTTCGTGTGCGTTTCGATCGATTGACTCCTTCCGAAAAGAGGTACATGCGGGCGATGGCCGAACTGGGACCTGGGCCGCACCGCTCTGGCGATGTTGCGGAAATACTTCACCGACCCGTAAACAGCATTGCTCCCACCCGTAGTTCATTGATTCGCAAAGGAATGGCCTACAGTCCAGCTCATGGAGACATCGCATTTACCGTTCCACTTTTTGACGGATTCATGCAGCGCATCATGCGATTGGAAACGTAGGATGAACTCAGCAAGAGAGTCGCAAAGTACCTCCTTGGTCCGTCTCGCGTGGTTTATGAAAAGCCCATACAATACCGTTAAACTACACCATTTCACGGATCCAGTCTTAGTTATGCTGACCGAACAGATCGTCAATATCGCCGCCTACAAGTTCTTTCGATGGGACGATCTGGAACCACGCCGCGATGAACTCAAGAGTCTTTGCAAACAATTGGCCTTGCGAGGAACCATCCTGATCAGTGGCGAAGGGGTCAATCTGTTTTTGGCAGGGTCACGCGAATCGATCGATTTTTTTCTAACACGCATTCGAGGCATTCCCGAGTTAGTAGATATTCCAGTCAAGGAAAGCCTCACCGACTACCAGCCCTTCAACCGTATGCTGGTCCGAATCAAACGCGAAATCATCCCAGTGGGGGCCGAAGGCGTTCAACCCATTCCAGATGCCTCGCCCAAGATATCTCCCGAAGTGCTTAAGCAATGGCTCGATGAAAAGCGACCAATCGCCTTGTTGGATACTCGCAACGACTACGAAGTCGAACTAGGGACTTTCGAAAACGCCATCGATCTCAACATCAAGAATTTCCGGGAGTTCCCAAAGGCTACCGCATCGATTCCCGATGAAATCAAAACGCAGCCGGTCGTGATGTTTTGTACTGGCGGCATCCGTTGCGAAAAAATCGGACCCTACATGAAGGGACTGGGCTTTGCGGAAATCTATCAGCTCGATGGCGGCATCCTAAAATACTTTGAAAAGTGCCAACAGGCGCATTACACCGGCGACTGTTTCGTCTTCGATCAACGCGTTGCGGTCGCCCCGTCGCTTGAGCCGTCGGATACGAGTGAGTGCTTCGCTTGCAAACGCCCCCTAACTCCGGCCGATTTGGAGTCTGAGTTTTATGTGATTGGCGAGTCCTGCCCACGCTGCTACAAGTCCATCGAAGACAAGCGAAAGAATGCGTTTGCAAAACGTCAGGCGTCGATTCTTGCGATTGCGGGCGAACAACGGGGCTCAACGCCCTATGACAACAAACGTTGGATTTCCATTCCGCAGCGCTGTGAGGGGATGACGTTACTGGATGCGCTTTACGATTTCTATCCCGGTTATAGCCACGCCCAATGGCAATCGGCCATCGACACTGGCGAGATCTTGTTGCCAGCTGCGTCGAGGCGCCAATTTGACACGCGTCGAGTCCATGCGAGCCAAATCGTTCAAGCTGGGCAGCGATTCCTGCAGACCATCAAGGGCTACACCGAGCCGACCATCAATCCCAACATCGGATTGCTCCACGAAGATCAAGCGATCGTTGTGATCAACAAGTGCGCACCGTTACCCGTCCATCCATCCGGCCGTTTCAATCGCAACACGCTCGAGGGAATTCTGGAGGTGGCATACCATCCCGAAAAACTCAGGCCCGCTCACCGACTCGATGCCAGCACCACTGGGCTAGTCGTCCTGGCGAGAAAACATACCTACTCGCAGTTTCTACAATCGCAATTCACCGAAGGAACCGTCAGGAAGACCTACCTAGCCACCGTGCTTGGTCATCCCGAATGGGACGCAATCGATTGCGACCTTGCGATAAGCAAAGAGCCACTGCATGGCGGCAGTCGCCGGATCGATCCAGTTGGGCAGTTTGCATTGACCCGGTTCCGAGTTCTCGAGCGACGGCACGATGGCAAGGCACTGGTCGAGGCTGTACCGGTGACAGGGCGAACCCACCAGATTCGATTGCACTTGGCGGCCCTGGGCTTCCCGATTCAAAACGATCCACTTTACTTGTTTGGGGGGACAGCACGGGAGCAGCCCGACATAGAACTTTGTTGTAGCCGTATGGGCTTGCACGCATGGCGATTGGAATTCATCCATCCCATCACGCGCAAGCCTGTGTGTTTTGAAGCGCCACCCACGTAGTAGCGGATCTCCGAGACGCTGAGTGACCGCCTCGGCGACGCTGTTGTTTTATTCGCATGGTGCAAAGAACAGTCGCCTCGCGTGGCACGCCCAAAGCGTAGCGTGGGCGTGGTTCAGGCGAAGCATGCTGGCCATTTCCCTATGGATCGAGGATGTCCAAGAGTTTCTCGCAGCGCCCACGCCCTTCGCAAGCTCAGGGACGTGCCACACGACACATGTCAGCAAGGTGATGGTCAGCCACGTGATGCGTCAGCCACGCGTAGCCTTTCGGGTTTGGAAATGGCCACAGACAATGGATGTTTTAAAGAATCTCAGCCTACTTAAAGAGGACCGTCTTAGCTAAGGCTGCGGTGATAGGACATCGTCGTTTTGAACTTTCTCCATCTGCTCCATGGCCTCTTTGGCAAGCCTCTCTTGCTCCTGTGCAACCATCGCCGCTTCTCGCGCCATCATTTCCATGCGAATGGCGTCTCGCCTTGCACCGATGGCGCTACGATAGAGGTATAGCCCAAAAACTCCCGCACCTGCAATCAACATCAAGAAGACCAATAGGAATAACAGTAGCGTTGTGAGGTAGGATTCGTTCTCTCTTTGATTCATGATTGCTCACCTTTCTAGGGGACCAATTGATGCTTGCCTTTTGCAAACGTCTTATGGCAATCGTTGCAATGGATCAGCATCGCTTCGTATGCCTTTCTAGCTTCGGCAAAGTTCTTTTGTTTGGCCGCTTTGAAGGCCATCTCACCAGAGATCTTGGATGCAAGGCTGAATTCATCCCACTTGGTTTGTTCAGTTTCCTGCTTTCGCAAAACCAAAAAATTGCTCCCTTCGGACAAAATGAGCACATCGGAACGAATGGCTTTCCATCCGTTATTGTCCTTCGGCTCGCTCGCAATCGCTTCTTTCAGTCGACGATAGGGGGCTTGAAACATGCCTTCCATTAAGTCGTGCATGTTGGTATCCACTGGCACTATTTCCGCTGGCGGATTGAATGACGGTATGGCGCCCGCCCTTGGCTGAAGATAACCTCCTAAACCGATAGATCCAATGAAAATCAAAAGAACACCGAACCGAAGAGAATAATTCACTTTTTGCTCCAAAACCAAGCGAGAATCGACAGGCGACCAATTGGCAAAGCGCCACTTGGAAAACCGATTGTTGAATGAATGGACCGAAATTGCAAGCAACAAACCAATCCTAATTTCTGCAAATGGATATCATTCCAAGGCTATTTACTTGGAATGAAGTAAAATTTGGAGTGCTGGGATTCATCCCAGCTTTAGACGCCGCTGCTCCTCTGGAAATCCTGTTAACTCATGTGTGGTAGATTCACCCTTAAGACACCGGTAGCCAATTGGCTCGCCGACCTCTTTCCGAATTGGAATCTCGATCCTGTATCTGCATTGGAATCCCTCCCTCCCTCGCTAACACACCCTCGTTTCAACATCGCGCCGAGTCAGCAGATTCTTGTCGTACGATACATGGTCAATGGCGAGTCTATTATCGACAGCATGCGATGGGGATTGGTGCCTAATTGGGCTGATTCGTTATCGATCGGCTACAATATGATCAACGCCAGATCGGAATCGATTGCAGACAAACCAAGCTTTCGTCCATCGTTGATCAACCAACGTTGCGTGGTCATCGCGGACGGATACTACGAGTGGAAGAAACTGTCCCCGAAAATCAAAGAACCCTATTGGATTCATACGGCTGGCGAGCGAGTCTTTGCGATGGCAGGACTCTGGGCCGAGAACCGCAAGATCCAAATTTCTCAATCAATCGGTCATTCGATATCGTCTGCAACCATCATCACGACCGCATCGAGCGAGGACTTGGTAGGTATCCACGACCGTATGCCAGCTGTGATGCTCAACGAGGCGCAAATCGCCGCCTGGCTCGATCCAACCCTCAACAAGGCAGACAACATCGATCGCTTGCTTGAGCAGTTGCAGCCTTGCCAGACAGGATTTCTAAAGTTGCGTCGGGTCTCACCTCGCGTCAATAGCCCTGTGAACGACGACGCCCAAATCCTTGATCCAGTCGAATAGGACGATTCAGATGACAAGACAGTAGTTTACGCCCACCGTCGGGAAAAGAAAGGCTTGACGCTTGTTTGAGCTTCACCTTCGTGGCCTTCGTGCAGGTTCTAAAGGAACTCATTTGAGCGAAGGGCCTTGTTCGTTCACCTTTGTCGTCTTTTGCTCTCCAAGCGTACCAACTAGAGCATGTCCCGAGGGTCGATGTCGATCAGGTAGAGATTCTCGCCCGTTGCTTTTGTGGTCGATTGAACTCTGGACAGGATGGCGTTGATTGCACCGGGATCTTTGGAGATTAGCATTGCATGAAAACGATAATGTCCACGCAGCTTCGCAATCGGTGGCGGTGCCGGGCCCAGCACCCGCACTGGTGCCGAGTTTCTAGCAATCTCAAGCTGAATCTTTTTTACCATCCCTTCGGCGAACTCTTCGGCTTCAAGCTGTACGGGCCCTCTCATTATGATGCGGGCTAACGAGGCATACGGCGGGTACCCGAATTGTTCTCGCTGCGCAAGCTCTTGATCCGAGAAACTCTTGTAATCATGCTTGCATGCAGCAATGATAGCAGGATGGTCCGGCGAATACGTTTGCACCAGCACTTCGCCGCCTCGTTCGCCTCGCCCGGTGCGGCCCGCGACTTGCGTGACCAATTGAAACGTCTTCTCCGATGCACGGAAATCGGGGAAATGGAGGGCCGTGTCGGCGTTGATTACCCCTACCAACAAGACGTTCGGAAAGTCCAGTCCCTTGGCAATCATCTGTGTCCCCATCAGGATCTGAATGCGGCCTGCTCGAAAGTCAGCTTGAACGCGTTCATGACTCCCTGGTTTCTTCATGGTGTCGGAATCCATACGCGCAATCACCGCATTTGGAAACCGCTGTTGCACTTCCATCTCCAATTTCTGAGTCCCCAGTCCCGCAAAACGAATCGCTTCGAACCCGCATTTTTGGCAAACTTGTGGAACAGCGATCGTGTAGTCGCAAAAATGGCATAACGCTTTGCTCCCCTCGCGATGATGTGTTAGCGCCAAATCGCAGTCTGGACAGGTCACCACGTGACCACAAGCCGGGCACTGAATTGATGTTGCAAATCCTCGTCGATTTAGCAACAAAATCGTCTGGCCATTCTCGGCCAACGTCTTTTCGATGGCTTGGACCAGTGGCTGTGACAGGCTGCCACGATCGACGTCGATACGATTGGATCGCATGTCGATCGTGGTCACTTCTGGGAGTGGTCGATTCAGAATGCGGCGTGGCAACGACACTTTCTTGTATTGGCCGATAGTGGCTCGATGGAAGGTCTCCAACGATGGTGTTGCAGATCCTAGGACAAGCGGGATTCGTTCTAACGATGCCCGATGGATGGCTACGTCACGAGCATGATAACGTGGGATGGTTTCTTGTTTGAAGGAGTTTTCATGTTCTTCGTCTAGGATGATCAGGCCAAGATATGGGGCAGGTGCAAAGATCGCACTGCGTGGGCCGATGATCACTTGAACCCCTCCGTCAGCAATGCGTTTCCATTGATAATGGCGTTCCGGGCCACTCATTTTCGAGTGCAAGACTGCGACACTGGCAAACCGGTTTTGGAACCGTGATCGCGTTTGCGGGGTTAAGCTGATTTCGGGGACGAGCACGATGGCTTGTCGCCCGTACGAAATCACTTGTTCAATCGACTGCATGTAGACTTCCGTTTTGCCACTTCCGGTTACGCCATGCAACAGTATCGTTTCATGTTCGCCCGAGTCGATGGCCCCGTAAATCGTTTGCAACGCGATTCGTTGATCCGACGACAGTGCCGGTGGCATGATGCGTTGATAGACTTCCGCTATGAGATCTTTGCCAAAGGTCATCACTCGTTCGGTGTAAGATTCAACGAATTGGAGCTCACATAGTTTCTTGATAACCCCATCGGAACACTGGGCTAGATGCCGCAATTGGTCTTGCGAAAGGGGCTCGTCGGCTAAAATCAATTGCTGTAAAGTCTGACGCTGCTTGACCGGTAGGGATTTTACCAGCGAGTCATCGCTGGCCTTGAGCGATGGCTTGAGAAGTGTTTGGTTGCGAGTGCCAGCTCCGGCGCGAACGCCAGCAGGTATGACTGCTTCAAAGACTTGGCCGAGCGGAACCAGATAATAGCGACTCATCCATTGGATCAGTTGTAGCAGGTTGGCGTTGCATAACGGCTCAGGATCGATGGCCCTCAGGATCGGTTTGATGAGCTCGCGTGGATGCTGGCTAATGTGAACTGCAATCGTATAACCGACGATTTCGCGATTCCCTCTGCCGAGCGGGACTACGACTCGCATCGCAGGCTTGATCAAGCCGCCGAGTTCGTCTGGTATACGGTAATCGTACGGTCCGAATGGTGCTTCGGGAAAGGCGACGGACGCGCACGGAGTTTCCGCCGCCGCATCGATCTCCCATGGGGCGAGTTCATTTGAGAACAACTCTCGCTGTTGGTAATCCATGGGAGGTTGGAGGTTGGAGGTTGGGGTTAGAGGTTAGAGGTTAGAGGTTAGAGGTTAGAGGTTAGAGGGTGGAGGGTGGAGGGTGGAGGGTGGGAAGTCTACTACTCCAATACTCTACTACTCCAATACTCACGGCACGGATAGGCTGTGAATTTATTCGCAAGGTGCAGAACTTTGTCGCCTTTTGCTCCGCAAAAGTGTGTTGACGAGGCTCACTTTCGCGGAGCGAAAGGCGACAATAATAAAATCACGGCACGGAGTGCCGTGCTACACTAAGTCACTCGCGAGGTGATTTCGCTCACGCAGTCGTCTATTTTAATGCGCCATTGCTCCAGTGTGTCTCGGTCGCGAATGGTTACGGTACGGTCTTGCAACGATTGCGTATCGACGGTGATGCAATAAGGAGTGCCAATCTCATCTTGCCGACGGTAACGCCGACCAACAGCCGCCTTCTCGTCATAGAAGACATTGAATTTTTGTTTGAGGGCCGTATAGATTTCTTTCGCAACCTCAGGCATGCCGTCTTTCTTTACTAGTGGCAGGATGGCAGCCTTTACCGGTGCTAACCGAGGGTGCAAACGCATGACCGAACGCGTTTGCAACTTACCGTCTTCGTCGGGTGCTTCATCTTCGTGATACGCTTGGCAAAGGAACGCCAACGTGGCCCTATCGGCACCTGCCGAGGGTTCAATTACATGCGGAATGAACCGTTCGTTAGTGAGATCATCCCGGTACGAAAGATCTTTGCCGCTACCCCGATGCCGCGGTTGACCTTGGTCGTTGAGCTCAAGCTCCAACGGACGTTTCTTTGGGTCGAGTTTGCCTTCGGAGTGCGATCGCAAATCGAAATCGCCTCGGTGTGCGATGCCTTCGAGTTCCCCGAACTCCCCTTCAGGCAAGAAGGGAAAGGCGTATTCAATATCTGCCGTTCCACACGAGTAATGACTGAGTTCATCCTGATGATGTTCTCGCAATCGCAATCGATCGCCGGCCAAGCCGAGCGATAGGTACCACTGCATACGTCTATTTCGCCAATACTGGTACCACTTCGGTGAATCATTTGGATTGCAAAAGAACTCGATCTCCATTTGTTCGAATTCACGCGAACGGAAGGTGAAATTGCGAGGCGTAATTTCATTTCGGAAGCTCTTTCCAACTTGCGCGACACCAAACGGTACGCGAATCCGTGTACTATCTACGACGTTCTTGAAATTGACGAATATGCCTTGGGCCGTTTCAGGACGCAGGAATGCCGCACCTTCCTCGCCGCTCAAGGCGCCGACATAAGTCTTGAACATGAGGTTGAACTCGCGAGGATCGGTCAGGGTTCCTAACTCGTTGGTGTCGGGGCCCAAGACGCTTGGACGCTGACTCGGATCTAGTTTGTCGAGCGTCAAAAAGGAATCGCCGAAAGTGAGTTGACCCACGTCCTTGTTGCGTAGATTAAAGAACTTAAGCGCCCGCCTTGTGACTTCTTCTTGTTCCAGCTCCGCGTCGGCAAATATGGTTACGAATATCTTTTGTTCGCCTCGGGCTACCCATTTGCCTCGCACTTGGTCGAATCGATAGCGTTTTTTGGTGGCTCGGCAATCGACCATAAAGTCGTGAAATAGATCGTAGTGGCCCGAGCACTTCCAAACTTGCGGATGCATGATGATCGAACAATCGAGGCCGACCATTTCATAGGTGCTCGGAGCCCCCTCGGGCTGAATGAGTTCGTTGTGTCCTTGGCACATATCGCGCCACCATGCGTCTTTGATATTGCGTTTCAGTTCAACACCTAATGGTCCGTAGTCCCAGAAGCCGTTAAGCCCACCGTAGATCTCACTGGATTGAAACATGAATCCACGTCGCTTGCAGAGCGACACCAGTTTTTCCATTTGCATATTGAGTGTGTTTCTAGGACTGAGGTAGTTTGAAGAGGGAAGTTTGAAGTGCGATTAAGTGGTGGGGCGTTGGGCGACTACGAGTCGCTTGAGGCGGGCCAGGTCCTTAACGATTGTAATGTTGGTCCATTGGTTGGTGCTGACCATGTGGCTTTCCACTTGGTCTGCAATCATGGGGGATAGTTCGCAGATGAACCAGCCGTTTGGAACGAGTTTTTTGGCTGCTTGGGATGCCAACTGTTCGATGATTTCCATGCCCGAGGCGCCCCCGACTAGGGCCATTCGCGGTTCGTGTTCTCGAACGGATTTGTCAAGTTTGGCGTATTCCGTTTCGGACACATATGGGGGATTGCTCAACACAAAGTCAACGCTGTTGTCCGCAACTGAATCCAGCAAATCGGACTCAACGACCAAGACTCGGTTGGTTAGTTTGTGATTTTCAACATTAGCATTAGCGATGGCCACCGCGGCTGGGCTTAGGTCGATTGCGGTGATGGTGCATTGGGGCAAGTGCTTGGCGACACTGACCGCGATGCAACCGCTGCCGGTGCAAACGTCGAC
Organism: Pirellula sp.; assembly: GCA_031374925.1. Taxonomy (GTDB): domain Bacteria; phylum Planctomycetota; class Planctomycetia; order Pirellulales; family Pirellulaceae; genus JBKCUI01. Next base: position 99,764 of record JANMHA010000378.1, read on the forward strand.
GATGTTAAAGTGCTTCGTAGGTTCCGCCGCCAGAATGGGTTTTGCGCGATCTAGGCACTCGACAACGATATGTTCGGTTTCGCCTCGCGGGATGAGGCAGTCTTTGGAAACTTGAAATGGGAGCGAGTAGAACTCTTTTTTGCCGACTAGGTAGGCGACGGGCTCACCTTGAGCGCGGCGTTTTACGACCTCTCGAAACTTGGCTTTTACTGTCTCGTCGGGTTCTTCCGCGAAGGCGGTATAGAGGGCGATTCGTTCGCATCCACGCGCATGGGCGAGGAGAACTTCGGCATCGAGGCGCGGCGACGGCGAGCCGGACTTTTTGAGATGCTCGGTCGTCCATTGGAGGAGGCGCAGGATGGTCCACGGATCCGATTGCGTCGTGCTTGTGGAGGTCATCTTGGTCGTCCTTGGGGTAATGCGATTGGGTGGTCCGGGATTCGGGCCGCGGCTGTGCTTTTATTATTGTCGCCTTTCGCTGTGCGAAAGTGCGATTCATGAGGGCACTTTTGCGGAGCAAAAGGCGACAACTGCGGAGCAAAAGTGGACAATGTTTGAACCTTTCTTCAACTCCTCTGCCTCAATTCTTCGGTGGGGACCACCGAACCACACTTAGGCCTCGGAATCGTCTCGCAAGGTGGAACGTTCGTATTCGATTAGCGCGTCCGAAACGGGTTGCAAGTCGCCGGCAACGATTTGATCGAGTTTGTACAAAGTCAAGTTGATGCGATGGTCTGTGAGTCGGTTCTGGGGAAAATTATAGGTCCTGATGCGTTCGCTGCGGTCACCGGATCCGATCAACGACATGCGTTCGTTGGAGCGTTGCTTTATTTCGGCTTCACGTTTGGCTTCGTAAAGGCGTGTTTTGAGAACGCGTAGTGCTTTGGCCAAGTTTTTGAGTTGGCTTTTTTCGTCTTGGCATTGGACGACGACACCGGTCTCGTAGTGCGTCAGTCGAATGGCGGATTCGGTCTTGTTGACGTGCTGGCCTCCGGGCCCGGATGCGCAAAACTTGTCGACGCGGTAATCCTCTTTTTTGAGATCGATTTCGATGTCTTCCGGTTCGGCCATGACAGCAACGGTGGCTGCCGAAGTATGGATTCGGCCTTGTGCTTCGGTTTCAGGGACGCGTTGAACGCGGTGCCCTCCACTTTCGAATTGCAATTCGCGGAAGACCCCTTCGCCCTCAAAGCCCAGAATGATTTCCTTGAATCCGCCTCGCTCGGAAACGCTGGAGTCCATGATTTCGACTTTCCAACCCTTGTTGTCCGCATGGTGTTTGTACATCGCGTACAAATCCCGAGCGAACAAGGCGGCTTCTTCGCCGCCGGTACCGGCTCGGATTTCGAGAACGCATCGAGTACGAGCGGCATCTTCACCACCGATGCTCATATCGAGAAGCGTATTCCAAATCGTTTGGCGTTCCGCCTTGAGTCGATTCGTCTCTTCGAGCGCCATGGCGCATTCGTCTGGATCCGACGATGCGAGCATCGGGGCCAGTTCTTTGAGTTCGGCCGCCATCCGCTCGTAATTGCGAAACAACGTAGCGACCTTTAGCAGCCCGCCATGCTCTCGCATGATATTGGCCATTTTGGAGGAATCGCCAGACAAGATCGTCTGATCGGACATCATGGCTTCGAGTTCGTTAAACCTGGTGAGGGTTTGCTCGAGTTGTTCACGGATTTTCATTCGTTGTCTTGGCTGGGTAAAAAACAAAACCGCCGCATGCCTCAGTTGGCAATCTGCGACGGTCTTGAGATTCTGATTGCCAGAGCCACTTCATGAAAGCGAAGCTTCATTCAAGAGCATCGCCGATTGGCTCAAGCAGCTACTTCTTCTTTGGCGCTGGTTTCTTTGTGCCGAGACTGGCGTAGGTGCCAGCAGCGAATTTGGTCTGGAACTTTTCGATGCGTCCTGCGGTGTCAACGAACTTCAATTTGCCGGTGTAGAATGGATGGCAGACATTGCAAATGTCGACGCGAAGCTCTTTACGAATGCTGCGGGTCTGGAAGGTATTTCCGCAACCGCAGGTAACTTTGGTCTCACCGTAATTGGGATGGATATCGTTTTTCATGATGTTTACTGATACGTTCGCTTGTGTAGAACGCCGAATGTGGACTGGAAACGGAAGTAGGCGAAGAGGGACTCGAACCCCCAACCCCCACGGTGTAAACGTGGTGCTCTAACCAATTGAGCTATTCGCCCGAGTTGTTCGGGTGTGCGTTTGGGGCTAAATACCCAATAAACGCATGCGTCGGGAGCGTCGTTCGGCTCGTTGACGACTTCGTCGCTTGATTTCACTTGGCTTTTCGTAGAATTCGCGGCGACGCATTTCTTTTTTTAGCCCGCTTCGTTCAACCAGTTTGCGAAAACGGCGTACAGCCTCTTGAATCGTTTCCCGGTCACGGACTAACAACTTAACCATGCAAAGCCTCCACCTTTTTTAAGCAAATGTGACGAATTAGTTTAAATACCTGGCTGCCGATCAATTCCATGCAGCCAACTCAAACCACCCTTCCTTTTTTGGGGAGGTGAGCGTCACATCGGGAAGCGTACGACCAAGAATCTAGAAATATAGCCAGGATCGTCAAAACGGTCCAGGGCGAATTTTCGACCGGGTAGGCAGAATTTTAGCTTGGATTTGGTATTTATTAGCTGAACGACGCTCTCGACCAGGATGCGCTCCCAAGGAATTCGCGAAGGGGCTAGTTGCTGGGAACGGTTCGTTTCGGAGTAGTGCGAACGAGCGCCATAGCGACGTCTTGGACACTTTCCAAAAGTCCAAGTTCGAGGTCGAACGAATCTTCGCTTAACCAATCGGATCCATCCTTTTCGCCCTTCTTCGTTGCCGAGACAGGAGTTTCGCCGAGGAAAGCACAGTCGGCGCTGCCAAAACAGGCATCCACTTCGGTCGCCGATAAGACATGGGTTTCGAGGTTAGAGATTGTTTTCGGCGTGTTTTGAATAATCAGCGGGAAGTTCTGTCCGTCGCTGAGCGAGCCGGAAACATCGGCTGAATCGGGATTTAGGCTGCTCAAGGCCAAGACACTATTGCGATTGCCGGACTTGCCGTTTTGTTTTGCTCGAAACTGGCTTCGGTAGGCGTCCCAGTCCATAGCATTAACATATGGGGTTGGAGGGGCAATATTGTCGAGCGATGAGGTAAAAAACGATTTCACGGGGGCCTCGCGGGTTTACAGCTTTTCGCGGTTGGATTTGAAAACCAAGTTATTGAATAGCGAAGCAACTTTAGTACGGGAAACTTGCCAAAGGCTGATTTCACGAATCGGAGCCCCAAATACAAGTTGGATTGGCTAATAAGGGCGAGGGGTTGTAAGGTTTGTAGCGAAGCGTTCCTTTCAAAATCGCGATGGCGCCAGGATTGGATTGAAGTTTTGAATCGACTTGAAAATTGTTATTCGAGACAATTGCTGGCAAGTACAATGTGAGCAAGATTGACGCCCTGCGCGTCAACTACTTGTGCCCCGCCCTCGCATCCTACCTCCTACGCCTCCTACCATTAGGTTTCCACCTTGTATTGGCTCGCTGAAATTTGCGTGAAGCGACCGGTTTTTGCCCTCATGCTTGTGATGGCGATGGTAGTGGCTGGAGTCGTTGCTTTCCCTTCGCTTGGAATCGATCGCTTTCCGAAGACGGACCTTCCAACGGTATTCATACGCACGGGCTACCCAGGAGCAGCCTCCCAGGAAGTTGAATCGGAAATTTCTCAAGTCATTGAGGATGCAGTTTCCACTGTGGCGGGGATTGAGGAATTGAGGAGCATTTCCTCGGATGGAAGCTCGGTCGTTTTGATCACTTTCTCACTCTCTCGCGATATTGATGCGGCCGTACAAGATGTACGCGATGTTGTATCCGCTGTGACGAATCGGCTACCACGAACCGTGGACCCGCCGATCGTTCAAAAATCCGACATCGACTCCTCCCCCGTGATGTCGATCGCCGTCTCTGGCGAGCGAACGCCGAGTGAATTGTATTTGTTAGCGGATCGTTACGTAAAAAGCGTCATCGAATCTAGCCCCGGCGTTGGACAGGTCTCCATTTCGGGCGCTTCCGAGCGAGCAATCAAAGTAAACATCGATGCCAAGCGACTGACCGCATATCAACTCTCCATTGTTCAAGTGCGGGATGCCCTGGTTAGGCAAAATGCTGAAGTCCCGGGTGGACGTGTCGATGAAGGTCTGCGCGAGCGGGCTTTGCGAACACTCGGTCGCGTGGCGGAGTCCAAGGACTTTGATGACTTGGTGATCGACACGGTGGGAGGTTCCTCGATCCGTCTGGGGGATCTCGCAACGGTCGTCGATGGTACGAAAGAGGTTCGCACGATGGCTCGACTGGACGGAAAACCTACCGTAGTTTTAAGTGTGCAGAGACAATCGGGCGAAAACACAGTAAACGTGATCGCGGGAATCAAAGAACGTTTGAAGCGGAGTGAACAATTGCTTCCCAACGATATTCGCGTGGCTATTATTCAAGACCAATCGCGATACATCCTGTCCGCCTTGCATGAAATCGAAAACCATCTCGTTTCAGGCTCCATTCTAGCTTGCCTGACGGTACTGCTGTTCATGCGTTCTTGGCGATCTACACTTATCGCGTCGGTGGCGATCCCTGCCTCGATCATAGCTACGTTTGCATTCATGAAGGCTTTTGGCTTTACCTTGAACAACGTAACCATGTTGGCGCTCGTCTTGATGGTCGGTGTCGTGATCGATGACGCGATTGTGGTTTTGGAAAATGTCTTCCGGTGCATCGAAGAGCAAGGCATGGATCCATTTCAAGCATCGATCGATGGGACCAAGGAAATCGGGTTAGCCGTATTAGCTACGACTATCTCGTTGGTCATTGTATTCTTGCCGGTCTCTTTCTTGTCGAGCGTGACCGGGCGCATGCTTTTCGAGTTTGGTGTCACCGCCACTGTGGCCATCTTGGTTTCGATGGTCATCAGTTTTTCCTTGACGCCCATGATGTGCAGTCTCTTGTTGAAAAAGCCGAAGCTCAGGGATGGATCAAATCACTCCCAGAAGACGACGCGTCAAAAAGGCTTATATCACTGGATCGAAGTCCTTTACATGGCTTCGCTTCGGGTCGCGCTCAAGTACCGTTTCTTGACGTTGCTTTTGTGCATAGGAACAATCCTCGCAAACATTCCTTTGTATGGTTGGGTACGACAGGATTACATTCCGACCAATGTGGATGAGTCCGAGTTTGAGGTTAGCGTCAACGCCAAAGAAGGTACTTCGCTGCTCGGAATGAACGATGCTCTTCAAGTCATTGAAGACAAAGTGCGAACGGTCGATGGTGTTGTATTGACATTGGCAACCATTGGTACGCGAGGGTTCGGTGGCGTAAATAACGCTAGTATTTTCGTTCGGCTGAAAGACGCTTCCGAACGTACGTTTTCGCTTGAGCGATTCGTACTGGCCATAGTCCAAGGCAAGCCCCTGAAAGCTCTGGCAGGGAATTTTAGCCAACAGCAGAAAATGGCGGAAATTCGCAAATTGCTTAAGTCTGTTTCCGATGTTCGTGTATCGATTCGGAATCTCACTTCATTGCGGCAAGGAGCCAATGTCGACATCGATTTTTCGATCACCGGTCCCGATGTGAAACGACTTTCTGAGTTCAGCGAGCAAATACGAAAGAAAGCGATCGAGATCCCAGGAATCGTCGACGTGGATACGACCCTGCGATTGGACAAGCCTGAAATGCTGGTGTCGATTGATCGCGAGCGAGCGGCCGCGATGGGAGTTTCGGTCCAAGAAATCGCCGATACGTTAAGGATCGCTGTTGGAGGTGATGATCGGGTTTCTCGCTATCGCGATGCAACGGTCGATGATGCTTACGACGTGGAGTTGCGGTTGGTAGGACTGGATCGACGCGACAAAGAATCTATATCCCAGCTCTATGTTCGAGCCAATCCTGCCGCTGGTAAACTTGTGTCGGCCATCGAGTCCCAGTCCGCATCCTTATCCAACGCATCGAAGTTGACTCGGATCGACAACATTGTTCGATTCGACTTCGGAAATGCACCCGCCCGTATCGATCGACTGGATCGCCAAAGGATGGTTTCGATTCGCGCCAATATTTCGACGGGATATGCTTTAGCCGATCGGGTTCGGGCGCTTCGAGCGTTAGCAACGGAGATCGGTGTACCGCTAGGCTTTGAGACCCGAGTTTTGGGGCGTGGCAAAGAACTCGAAAAGACACTCAGCGAATTCCGTTGGACATTTCTTTTGAGCTTCGTCTTTATGTACTTGGTTCTTGCGGCTCAGTTCGAACATTTGGCTCATCCCTTCACGATCCTCTTCACGCTGCCGCTTTCGATTCCATTTGGGCTGATTAGCTTGTATCTTGGCAACGAGACGCTCAACGTGTACTCAGCGTTAGGCGTTTTGGTTTTATTCGGAGTGGTCAAAAAGGCGGCCATCCTGCAGGTGGACTGCACCAATGCGCTTCGCCGCAAGGGAATACCTCGCCGAGAAGCGATCCTGCAAGCCAATCGCGATCGACTGCGACCGATTTTGATGACAACAATCTCCTTCGTCGCAGGTTTGCTACCGTTGCTCATTGCGAATGGACCAGGCTCGGAAGAACGCCGTTCGATTGCCGTGCTCGCATCGGGCGGTCAAACGTTGTCGCTGTTGTTGACACTTCTGGCTGTTCCGGTGATCTACACCTATTTAGACGACATAGGCAATTGGGTCATGCGAAAACCCCGCGAACGATAAAGCGATCGGGTCTGAACGCACACCAATGGGAAATCAACTTTGCTATACTTAACAATCCCGTTAGTTGCAAACGTGGTCGACGGAATCGTGTTCGTGCTAGATGGGGACGTTCCGCAAGTATTTTTGGAGAAAATGCATTTAGCGTCGCAAGCGACGCCAAAAATGCTGTTTAAGTAGATGATTGGAAAGTAGCAGAATCACAATGGAGGATTTTGTCGAATGCCTGGTTAAGGCACAGCAAGGCGATGCGGCCTCGATGGAAGCGATTTTTTTTGAATTTGCAAATGATGTTCGATTTGTTTGCCTAGACTTTCAGCTTGAAAACACTTTGGATCTGAGTCGATCGGACCTGTTTCAGGAGGCCTGCGTGCGGATTTGGGTGCAGTTGGATCGCTTTCAAATTCAGGCAAATTCGTCGAATGTGAAGCAACAGTTTCGAGTTTGGCTTCGGCAGATCGCAAGAAACGAAATGATTCGCGTTCTTGAGAAACGGCATGCAAAAAAGCGAAGTCCCACAAAGCCTGTGCGTAATGATGAGCGATTGGAATTGCAACCCATCAGCGGTAATTCGCCAAGTGAGTTGTTCAGGCAAGATGATGAAATGATGAACTTGAAAACAGCAATTCAGGGACTCGACGAAACCTCTCAAGCCGTGATCGAAACCTGCTTCATGGAGGGGCGCACGGTCAAAGAAATGGCGGACACGTTGGGCCTTACCTACTCCGAAGCGCGAACCCGTTTGTCCAAGGCATTAGCGGAATTAAGAAGACAACTTGGCGATCCTAACCACGAACTCTGAGGCAAAGACACAATGCAGTTGCAAGAACGAGAACTATTCCATCGATTCTATGGACCTTTCCGGAAGACGGTGGTTGTGCTTCTTGAGGATAAGGGTAAATCCTTCCGGTTGTCCTTTGATGAGGGCCCCGAGTACAACCTGAGGGCATTGCTGAACCAAAGTGTGACAGCCTTTAAGTTCGTGGCTGGAACGATTTTCGAGATCCGAGTTTCGGTTTTGTACGGACGAAAGCTAATGTTTCAGGCAACTCAAATTCCAACCCCTTCTTCAATTCTCGAGCTCGAGGGAATGGAGCCCGAAGACCCGCTTGATCCAAGATGCGCGTCCATTTCTTGCGAGGGGGATTGCGCGTGTCCGGATCCATCCAAGCCAGTGATGATTTGCACTGGCGGCATCCCGCGATGCATCGAAAGTTAAGAATGGTACTCGCGGGCTTCGGCACTCGTTGAATCTCGAAAGTTAAGAATCCGATGGAAAACTCAGAGCGAAGAATCGAGAAACTTGTGGCGGAGTTTCTCGATTCCAGATTGGCTGGTTCGAGTGAAGTCGAGGTTCGTAGCAAATTAATTGTTGAAAACGAGGACCTGCAGCCGGAACTCGAAGAACGACTCCGTTTCGCAGAATCTGTATTCCGAATTGCAGGCCGAAAGCCCCGCGAAGCCAAAGAACCGTCAGCGGATAAGACATTGCCACACCGCATGCCCCTTATCCATATGGAAAAGGTCGTTCGGTTGGATTGTCCACATTGTGGCAATCGCATCAAACTTATCGACATGGATCGTCAGGAGGTTACGTGTGCAAGTTGTGGCAGCATTGTTACACTCGGCGGAGACGGCCCACACACTCTCCCCAACCGAGAGATTCCCGAGAGAATCGGTCGTTTCGATGTTATCTCTTTTTTGGGCTCAGGAGGATTCGGTACTGCCTATCGTGCATATGACCCCACTTTGAATCGAGACGTAGCGATCAAGGTTCCGAGGGCCGGGCACTTCGTCACTCGAAATGAAAAAGAGCGTTTCATTCGTGAGGCCAGAAATGTGGCCAAGCTGCGTCATTCCAACATCGTCCAGGTCCACGAGATCAACGCGGACGGTGAACTTCCCTATATTGTTAGCGAGTTCATCGATGGAGTGACTCTGGCTGACCGTATTAGCAGCATGTCCATTGCCGCAAAGGAGGCCGCAAGTTTGCTGGTAGTCATTTCAGATGCCGTGCACTTCGCGCATGAGCACGGCATCATTCATCGGGATTTAAAACCCAGCAACATCTTCTTGAATACTGCGAACAACCCGTACGTAGCTGATTTTGGATTGGCACGCAATCTCGAAGGTGAACAGACGATGACGTTGGAGGGTGAGATTTTAGGAACGCCAGCCTTTATGGCACCCGAACAAGCCGCCGGAAAGCACGCTGAAGTATCGGCGAAAAGCGATGTCTATAGCCTGGGTGTCATCCTGTATCGGCTGCTCTGTCGTGAAAATCCGTTTCGCGGCAGCGGGAGAATGATGTTGCATCAAGTCGTGAACGAGGACCCCATTTCCCCTCGCAAAATTGATGAAAAAATCCCCAAGGAGCTTGAGACCATCACACTCAAGGCGATGGATAAGATTCCGGAGAATCGTTACCCTACCGCAAAGGACTTTGCAGATGACCTGCGCAGGTGGTTGAACGACCAAGCCATAATTGCGAGACCGGAGAGTCAAGTCTCCAAACTGCGGAGATGGTGCCGTAGGAATCCTCGCACAGCAGTCCTGTTGGGAGTGGTATGGGGATTGCTCGGACTCCTTTCAGCCACATCGATTGCCTGGGCTTTTCGTGAAACGAGAATGAAAAGCAAACTTGGCGAACAAAAAGCCTTAGCGGAACTCAGCGCATCGATTAGCAAGAAACGATTGACAGACTCCCACGTTCAAAATGGGCTTCGTCAAATGGAATTGGGAGCCTTCTCCAAGTCGCTTCTTTGGTTCGCGAAAGCCCTTGAGGAATCCGTGGATGATGGGAGGGTGCATCGCACACGAGTTGGAATGACATGGAAAAACCACCCACGATTGAGACAGGTGAAATTTGCGAATAGCGTTGTTCGCAAACTCAAATTCAGTCCATCGGGAAGTCATATGTTAGTGGCCACACAAGCGGGCGACGTACTCAATTACGCCACCGAAAAGGACTTGTTCATTACACCCAAAATGCAGCACGAGGGACTCGTGGTTGACGCATGCTGCGATCCGACTGAAAAGAGAATCCTGTCTTTCGCCAAGAACAACAATTCGGCTACACTCTGGGAGTTTTCCACTGGTACCAAGATTGTTGACCTGCCACACACTGCCCAAGTAGCATCGATTGATTTTTCCAAGGATGGACGATTGGTTGCAACGGCGGACCGAAATGGTCAAATCAAGATTTGGGACTCTCTGAACGGAGAGCTTCGCCAGGAGTTCCAGCATCTCGAAAAGAAAAAAGTTCTGGTTTGCTTTTTGGACCATCGAAGACTTCTCGCGTACTCCGTGAGCGAAGCTCAAGAACTGTGCAAGGCTGGTTGCTGGACCGTGGATACTCAAGCGAATGAACTCCTCTTCCAATTTGAATCGAACATAGCTTTTATCCAAACGGACATATCTGCGAAGTATTTGATGGTCGCCGGTTTCAATGGCTCTTTGGTGTTAAGAGACGTTGAAACCGGTGAGCCCCGCGAACCGATTCTGGAACATGCGAGTAGCTTGCAGCAAGCGTATTCAATCGACAATAAGGACGAAATACTCACGGTGCAACACGATGGAACCATTACGAAATGGTCAGTCAAAGCCGGGCGCAAGAACGTGATCAGGCACCCTGTTGGACTGGCCCATTCCGCCGTCGATATCCACCATCGCTTTTTAGCTGTGGCTGGAGTGGATGGCATGGTTGATGTCTATTGGGTGCATTCGTTAGAAAAAGTAGGAACGGGATTGGCGGCCGACGAATCGGTATCGCAAGTTGCTTTTCATCCCGACGGTAGACGATTGGCGACTGGAGGTACTCCAGGAATTGTTAGGTTATGGGATCTGGCTGGACTGGCCCCAGACGTTTCGCTGTTAGAACACCGCGGAGAAGTAGGAGTTGCTCGCTTCAGCCCAGACGGTAGCCGAGTTCTTTCCTGTAGCGACGACAAGACAGCGGCAATCTGGAACGCCCAAAATGGCAAGAAGATGAGTGCGGACCTTACTCACGATGACAGCGTGACCGATGGAGGTTTTAATCGCAATGGTCGACTCGCCGCAACCGCCAGTCTCGACGGAAACGTTAGGGTCTGGGACGGCACCGCAGGAAACCAGATCGGCAAAAACTTCTTCATATCCGGTAAAGTAGTCAAGCTTAGTTTTAGCCCTTCCGAAGATGAACTGCTGCTTGCTGCCAGTTCGGATGGATCGTTAATGGGTTGGAACGCGGTTACATCCGAAGTTGTTTTCTCGTCCAATCACGCACGAAGCAATATCACGGATTTTCAATTCTCTCCCGACGGCAAGCAAATCATAGTTGCTTCTGTGGACAAGACTGCTTCGTTGCGAAACGCGCACGACGGCACGATAATTAGCCCTCCGCTGACACACCAAGATGTGGTGACTCGCAGTGGCTATTCGCCAGACGGGGAAACGGCCTGGACCTGCAGTACCGATGGTTTGCTTCGATTTTGGCAAACGAAGAGCCCATTTGCATTGACGCGAGAGCTCGATTTTGGAAGTTGGCCTACCGCAGTCGACTTTACTACCCAAGGCGATTATCTAATATCGACATATGCTGGCAGCGTCACGTTTCGGACAAAAGACCGGTCGCTTTGGGAGTTCACAAACCGAAAGTATCCCCTAAAGAATTGTCAAATTGACTCTCATAATCGATTTGCTTTGGTTTGCGGTGGGTCCGATCTTGGACTCGACGGACTGCGTGGAGTCGGAAGTGTGTTCCTCCTCGATGTGCAAACGGGGCTACCGGTATCCCCGCCGTTAGAGCAATTCGCTTCCGTTGAACGCGCCTTTTTCGATTCGAATGGTGGAAAAGTAATTACTGCTTCGCATGACCATTCGGCAAGAATATGGACGATTCATGAAGACGAGAGAACGGTGGAGGAACTCCGCAGGCATGCAATCCTCTTATCCGGCTTGGAAATCAGCGAGTCATCTTTTCCGATTGCAGTGAAACCGGAGCAAATTGAAGAACTGTTCAACGAGGAGGCCCAAAAGTCACCTCGCTACTTTAGCTGCAGTCCAGATGAAATCGAGCGATGGGGGCAATATGTGGACTGGGTTCTAGCTCGATACGCGGATGGACCGTAGGCCGGTTCGCTCCGCGACCGGCGGTCAGCGTAGCCCGAGCGACACAACCTCTACCCTTCCAAACCACGACCGAACTGTCCGCTGCCAAACTGTTTGCTGCCGCTTGTTTGCGGCGTCCGATTGGATAGGTTTATGCAAACAGCGCTACCAAACAGGACATCCGTCGGCGGAGCGACGGATCCTCGTAGTTCTCTGCCGCTTAGCCACGTGCCGTTCGGACAAATCGATTACATTATTCCTATGAGTCGCCTTTCGTAGTGACCGCCTTCCTCGAGACATCCTTTCCCAAATTGAGCGAAAACCATGATTAAACTGTTCGCGCGTTCTTTCACTTGCGTCGCCCTTGGCCTCGTGTTGTTTAGTTCACCTGATGCAAAACGAGGATTCGGGCAAGAGGCCGCGCCAGAAAAGCAAGCTGCAAAACGCTTTCAAGGTGAAATCAAAGTTCAAGTTGCATTGGATTACTTGCTCTATCTCCCGAAAGGATATTCGACTGGTGACAAGGCATGGCCGCTGGTTCTCTTCTTACACGGGGCTGGTGAATCAGGCAGTGATTTGCAAAAAGTGAAAATCCATGGACCACCCAAACATGTGGAGGCCGGAGAGGATTTTCCGTTTGTGCTGGTTTCGCCGCAAGCTCCCACCTCGCGTCGAGGCTGGGAAGTCGCAGCACTCAATGCTTTGGTCGACGATGTTGTTGCAACTCACAAGATCGATAAGAATCGAATCTATGTAACGGGCTTGAGCATGGGCGGGTACGGGACCTGGGCTTTGGCCCAAGCCTACCCAAGAAAGTTTGCTGCAATTATGCCTATCTGTGGCGGTGGTGAGCCAGCCAAAGTAGAAGGACTAAAGGACTTGCCCATCTGGATTTTTCACGGCGGAAAAGATCAGACCGTTCCTGCGAAACGATCGGAGGAAATGGTCGAAGCCTTGAAAGCGATCAACGCGTCAAAAGTGAAATTCACCCTTTACCCTGATGCAGGTCACGATTCTTGGACAGAAACCTATAGCAATCCCGACGCATGGAAATGGTTGCTCCAACAAACCAAGGTTCAGGCGAATCCGTAAACTGGAGTTCGAGTGTGGCTCGGTGGTCTTCGGCGTGGAGAATCGAACTCAGCTGCCAATCGCATTGTAACGGTCAATCCGGGTGTGGCTTTTGCGACCATCATACTAGTTAAGTCTAGGGCTAGCATTAATTCGCACTTTTTGATATCGGCAAGTCGATGTACTGGCTTAGTAGAGGAACTGTAGCAAGGATGCTTTGGTGCCATCGGTTTTTTCGATTGCAATCCCCTACAACATGATTTCATGGAAGGAGCCAAACGACCACTACCAAGCGATTGCCGGGAGCAGAACCATGGCCAAAAAGGAAGTTTTTCGCGTCGTGACACGAGGTCAAGACGGCTCCCTTCGGATCCGCGATTTCCACAGTGCCGATTCCATCTTCAAGACCCATTCCCAAGTGGGAATCGATGATAGCAGCACCGATTTGGATCTGCGTGGGATGCCCATTTTTAAGGGTCTAATTGGTCCAATTCCGGAAGGCAAGAATGTTGTCCGCTACGAGAGCCCGGACGTTTTCGAGATCATGACCAAAGAGTGGGCGGCCAACAAACCCCGCCGACGCCGTCGGACGAAAGCTCCTACCGAAACGAACGTGAATAGCGAATGGGTCTCGCCATCGCCATCATCAACCAATTGAGCGGCGGCAATTGAGCGGCGTGATATTAGTGCGCGATCATTGGCCTCGACGCTATCCGACATGAAATTCTTTGGCTAAAGTAGTACGAGTTTCTCCCCGCATCCATCGACTACGAATTTAGCAAAATGCCGGATTTGATCGCTCAAGGGCCAAACCCATCGGACCGCTGGCGGCGCCCCTTGCCGAAGGACCCGGCCTTGCAACAAGCGGTAGTCATAGGCCGAACGGCTGCAGGCTGGGCGGTACCATGGGATGACCGCATTTCTCGAAGTCACGTTCGCCTGATCTGGAATGGCTCCAGACTGGAAGTGTCTAGATTGATAGATGCTCGCAATCCCATCTTTCACAAGGGACTGCGTCAAGATGATTTCGACATCGGGATTGGGGATCATTTTGTGATTGGCCAAACCACTTTTAGTTTGGTAGATCAACGCGTGCGGATGGTGTCGCAATCCGACGAGATGCCTGCACTGACGGAGCATTCCTATGCACCTTCCCAATTGCGGCAAGCCCGATACCGCGATGCCGATCGACGCATAGAGGTCTTGAGTCGAGTGCCCGAAATTATTTCTAGCAGTACTACCGACGAAGAATTGTGTGCGAGGGTGGTCAATGTATTGATGCAGGGAATTCAGCAAGCGAGTTTTGTGGCCATCGTAGGGAATCAACCCAGTGGCGAGCCGCTGGTGGTCAAGCCCAAGATAAGCGTAGGCAAGGGCCGAAGTTCGAGCGAAGTCAACGAGTTTGGTATTCGCTTGTTGCACTGGGATTCTCGGAACTTACTCGGACACCAGTTTTCTCCTTCCGCGCAATTGATCCACCAAGCCATCACGACTTGTGAGAGCGTCTTGCACGTTTGGAGCCGCGGCATCGATTCCAATCAGTCTTATACCCAAAGCGAGAATGTGGATTGGGCCTTTTGTACTCCAATCAATAGTGAGGCATGTCCGGGCTGGGCCATTTACGTAGCTGGAGATTTTGGAAGTATCGTACCGCATAACGCTCGCGATGCCACTGCGGCCATTGCCATAGACTTGCAAGACGATCTCAAGTTTGCGGAATTGACAGCCACCACGCTCGGTTCGTTGCGACAAACTCGGTTGCTTCAACGTCGGCAAGATTCCTTGCGCCCGTTCTTTGCTCCCGTTGTCCAAAAGGCATTAGCAACGCGAGACCCGGACGAAGTTCTCGCGCCGCGCGAAGCTAACGTTTCCGTGTTGTTTTGCGATCTTCGCGGTTTTTCAAGGCAAAGTGAGGAGTCGGGTGACAAATTATTGGAATTACTGCGTCGCGTAAGCGATGCCCTTGGCGTGATGACCCACCATATACTCGACCGCAATGGTGTAGTTGGCGATTTCCACGGAGACGCTGCGATGGGATTTTGGGGCTGGCCTTTGGAACAGCAGAATTCTGTGTTGCAAGCGGCTCAAGCGGCACTCGCTATTCGGGCGGAATTCGAAACCGCCGCTGCCATCGAAAAGCATGCGCTGTCCGGTTTCCGAGCCGGACTAGGAATTGCAACGGGGCGAGCCGTAGCCGGACGCATCGGAACTGTCGATCAAGTCAAGGTTACCGTTTTTGGCCCCGTGGTGAATCTAGCGTCTCGCTTAGAGAGCATGACGAAACAACTGCGAGCACCTATCCTAATGGACGAAGCGACTGCCAATCGCGTTCGAAAGGAGGTTTCTCCCTTGATCGCGAGAACGCGACGTGTTGCACGCGTGCTGCCTGTTGGGATGACAACTCCTCTTATGGTCAGCGAGCTGTTACCACCTGAAGGGCCTGATGTCTTGCTTTCGGATGCGCATATTCTGGCCTACGAAAAAGCCCTTGATGGTTTGCAGGATGGAAACTGGGGCGAAGCGTTTCGGTTGCTGCACCAAGTCCCGGCGGAAGATCGAGTCAAGGATTTTTTAACCGTATTTATTGCGCAACATGGACGTTCCGCACCTCCTGATTGGCAGGGCTTCATTCGGTTGCCAGAAAAATGAAACTAGGATAACGGCATGTCAATTTCTCCAAGCAAAAACCAGTGTGGTTGGCTGACGTCAACTTTCTATGTCCTGTTTACCACTGTCGGTTTGCCCCTCGCCGCAACTTTTGCTCTTAGCGGCAAGACCTCCGTCGAAAAAATGCTGACCAGTATGGTCCAGCCGCTTTTCGTAGCGATCATCGTTGCGCTGGCGATCGGAGTCAGGTTGATTCAACGTGACGAACGCCGAATGGGTTGGTTGCTGGTATGTGGTGGCTGCCTCATGTGGTTGTTGAGTTCGTTGTTTTTCGAGTCGTTTCTCATTAGGGCCTTGGAGTCATCGATCCAGTCGTCAGTACCGTCGAAAAACAATCCCTTTGACTATGTCATTGTTCTCGGAGGCGGGACGAGCGTTGCGCCAGATGGACGAGCTCAGTTTGGGCAAGCGGGGGATCGAGTTGGTTATGCGGCAAGGCTCTATTTGGCGGGGATCGCAAAAAACTTGGTAACCACAGGTGACAATTTGATTTTATCAGGAAGTTTATCAGGGGAATTCAAGCCCCATGATGACCCAAGCCAGCAAACCAAGCAAATCTGGATAGAGCTGGGTATTCCGGCAGCTGTGATTTCTGAACTGCCTGGCCAAAACACATCCTCCGAAATGGCCGCAATTAAGGAACATCCCGAGTATTGGCAAGGCAAGCGATGCGGGATCTTAACGAGCGCATTTCATTTACCTCGGGCCATGAAACTTGCCGAGCGAGCCGGGGTTCGCGCGTCCCCCATAGCAGCCGACTATCGATCGAGCGGTGGCCCATGGACGGTCAGTCTTTTCTTGCCGGAAGCTGACGGCTTGGTGCGATTGCAAATGATCTTCAAAGAATGGATCGCGATGCGAATTAGTCGATGAGGAGTGAACGAGCGATGGCCACGTTCAGCCACAAAAACCAAACGTTTAACACGCCAAATTCAGAAATTAACTAATACAGTGTATTGGAACTTGATTGTGCGTTCCTCGGCTGGCTTCATGGAGATGGTCCAAGTGAGTTCATTGCGTTTGTTCACGGTCCATACCCCTTCTTCACGCAGGTCCATTTTGGGCGTGTCATCTCCTTTGACATAATCGCCCGAAAACTGGCGTTTGATGATCATTTTAGTATCCGAGGGGCGATTGTTACCTAAACGAAGCTCGCCGTTGACCGTAACCTTGCGAAAGCGTCGCCCACCCAAGTAGATAATATCTCGCTCTGCTTGTCCTTTGTCTGCAACTTGGTTTTCATACTCGACGTGGCGAGCTCGAATGCTCAAGGCTTTATTTACTCGAAGTGTGGCCTCTTCGTTTTTGTTAGTCCAGAGTGCTTGACTTTGACCGCTGAATTTTCCGGCGGTGACCACCATCGCGGGGGCACTGGTCATTGGAAAAGGAAGTACGTTCTTGAACTTCAATGCATCCCAAACATCGTCTTGTAACGGTTCACCAGTATTCGGGTCGACCCTCCGATTGCTATTGGGGGTTCCCCATTCATCGCGATTATCGGGAATCGTCCACTCGACAATGCGATCATATTCCACCTGAGCAGTTCCGGTTGTAAACGCGATCGCATCACCCTTTTTCAAAGAACGCTTGCCGATCGAATGATAATGTAGATCGATAGTGTCGCCAACGCTGGGGCCGATAATGGGTCCCGCTGCACCCGCATTGTTGCCACGCGAATTGGAAGCAGATTGTGACATCATGGAGTTACTGAACATAGAAGTTCCACTCTTCTGCCCCAATTGCTGAAAGAAGCGAGCCCACGTTTGAGTAGAAGCAAGCGGTGAGACGACTTCGCCAAATTGCACGCTGGGGTAACCGCTGATGACAGAAACTTCTGTATCGCTTAGGTCTGCCAATTCATTTCGGATGACAGCGTTTTGTTCGATAGTAAGTCGCTTGGCATCGATCAAATCCACCTTGTAGCTTGGTGCCCACGACAGCCCATGCGCTAGATAACTAATTTGAGCCAAATTTCCCGTTGTCTTCTCGCCAACATCCAATAACAGTACTGGTTTTTTTTCCATCAATGGTTCACGTTGCGGCTTACCTTCAGCTTCTAACGACGCAATTTCGCTGAAGTCAACGTAGGAAATTCCTTTTTCTGTTTTGAGCAATAGAAAACGATTCGGATTGGGGTAACTAGCAACGGACCGGGCACTTGATAACGGACCGGAAACCCCTGAATCGATTTCCTCTTTTGGAATTCCCATCACTGTACCGATGATGGGTGTCTTGGAGGTGCGACCATAAATCGAGACCTTCAGTCCTGTCAGCTCATCTTGCAGATTGAGCCCCAATGGCGGTTGAGTCTTTGAGGCGACCTGACGAGTTTCTACGCGAGATTCTAACGAGCCGTTGCTCTCAACAAAAAATGTCCCGTGAACTGGCTCCGGTACGTCGGCAATGCGATAGACTCCGGCACCTTGCAGTTGCACTTGGCGTTTGACTACTGCCAGCCCGTTCTTAAACAAGGCGACGGACACAACCTTGCTTTCCACTTCTTTCTCAGGTTCGGGAGGTGCTGCCGACAGGGATGGTGCCGAGTAGCTGAGTGTGGCAATCACCATCGAAATGCGAAATTGGGTCTTCCAATTGGTTTTGGTTTTCATGGTTTCAAGTTCACTTTTCGTGGTAAGGTGGTCTGAAGAATACATCGCTTCCAAACTAATTTAGCAATGCTGGATCGATACAATTTCAGGCATCTGAAAGAAAATTGTAAGAACATTGCAAGTTCTAGGCTGACCTACGTATTCAAGTCGCTCCGTCGACTTGATTACTACTTCCACTTCCAGCGAGCCTGTCGCAACTGCGCCAAGGGAGAACCCTCCAACACTTCATACCAAACCGTGACCATCGTGCCGTCAAAGCATTCGATCGTGGAAGGGTATCCCAGATCGGACGACTTGGCATCGGCCGTAATCGCGATGGATTCACTCCAGGATTTGCCTGAGTCTTGACTAGTGCGAACTTGAATGCCGAGCGGACTGCGTCGGTGGCCATACGACATCAGGAGATGGCCATTTCGCAGCCTCATCAAATGCGAGGGAAGTCCCCATACCCCAATGGTGTGCGGTATCGTCCAAGAGCGACCACCGTCCTTCGATTCGCTTTGTAGGGTTTGCCCATCATCCGCTTTGTTTTCATTGCGGATATGGCATACAAGCGATCCATCTGCGGCGTCCATCAAGTGCAACTCGTGGTAGCGAATAGGGTCGTCGCCGGGCCGTGCGGGAATGGTTGCAAGCCACTCCCAAGTTACGCCGTCGTCCTTGGATTCGCAAACACCAATCCGCTCGTCGTCGTAGAGTGCTTTACCTGCGTAGAGCAGTCGCTTGTCTCGCATTACTACTGGGCCATGCGGGCTGTTCAATGGAACGCGATAGCGATTCGACCAAGTGATGCCTCCATCGGTGGATCGTAGCATATAGTTCCCAAGCTCAGCCTTGCGTTGGTCCGGGGATAGTCGATTCTGGACGGCTTGCCATTCCAGCAACAACTTGGGATCTGAAAACGCACCCAGCTCACCTGGCTTGGCTTTTTCAGCCCGAGCAAGCCTTGGTTCGTAGGCCAGCGATGTAAACGTGGTTACAAGAATGCTGCCTTGAGCCGTTTCGATAACGCCTGCGTCTCGGTCATCGATCGGGCCATCGTACAACACTTGTGGCCAGCTCCAGGTAACACCGTTATCCTTGGATCGCATCCACTCCAATCGACCAAACGGGCAGACATGACTTTCTCGGCCACCTGAAAAGGCCAACATCAATTCACCGTTGGAGCGTTGCGCCAGGGTTGGCCAGCCGTGATACAAGGGAGGCTTCCAACTGATGACCCGAAGGTCAAGAATCTCGATTACCGTTGGAAGCCTTTCTTCTCCTGCCATTGCAAGCCAGTTGCTAGTGCCAGACGCTGCTGTTGCGAAAGTGACGGAGGTAAATGCAATGAATTGGCGTCGATCTGTCATAATTGGACGGCTGTGGGATTTTGGTGATGAAAGGGATGTGGGGGTTTGCATTTTCAGCTAACTATCTTAATGCAGCTAGCGAAAGCGATGGGACGGTACTATCCTAAAGCGAATGCCAGAATGGGCTCTTACCGTTGCGAAATTCGTGAAAAATCAGGAGCACTGAATTCTGACGAGCAAGACCGCCTTTCGCTCCTGCGCTGTGATTTTATTCGCTAGGTGCAAAACTTGTCGCCTTTTGCTCCGCAAAAGTGTGTTAACGAGGCGCACTTTCGCGGAGCGAAAGGCGACAATAATAAATTCACAGCCTAGGAGCTAAAAGCGACAATCTTAGTTCACAGTCACGGGAGAAAGCGACCAATTGATCAACCATGCCCCCTGATCCACCCCCACGACTTGAATTCACCGATTGTCTAGCATGCGGCAAACGAGTTGCCACGACCGCGCCGGTTTGCCGACATTGCAATACCAAGCGAGCCACCTCAAGGGTCGCATTGTCGATCGAAAGGATTCGCGGTCCTGCCAAGGAGGAAGGGGAATTAGACGATGTGGATTCACACGCAGCCCTCGGGCTTGGTGGCTACGGTCAAGATGATTGGGATGAAACAAATGAGTCGGACAAGCCCTCCACCAAGACGAACAATCTTTGGTGGTACGTAGCGTTGGTATTATTGATCGTCTTTACCCTCGGCGCGCTATTACCATGGTTTTAGGGCATGCGGCAAGGTTGGAGTGCTCCGATTCATCGAAGTTTTGAGATCGCTGGAATTGCGACCATACTCTGATATGTCTCAAGGACCTTTGCCGCCCATGTCTAATTGCCAGCCTTCTCAGGCCGATGTCTCGGTACCATCGAACGGAAATCACCGAGATTCCAAGGGCCGATATACGGGCGATTTAGATCGACCTCTGCGACCGCAACTTCGCCCCATGCATCAGCCCTTGCGATCGCTTTTCCGGTTTGGTCGAAAACGGCAGAGAGCATCCATCCATCCTTTGGAGCCATGAATGTGCTACTGACGACATAGACATGATTCTCACAAGCTCGCGCTTGGGCCAATAAAGGATTGCATCCCCAAACGGGCCAAGCGATCACTTCGGCTCCATTGTTCGTTAGTTCTCGAGCGACCTCCGGAAAGAAACCGTCGTAACAGACCATGATGCCAACCTTGCCTAGCGCGGTTTCGAACACAGGGTAACTCTTGCCGGGCGCGATCCCTTTTTCGACTTCGCCATGCGGCAAACAAACTTTACGATACTTGCCGATCAACTTACCATCGGGACCGATCAGAACACCCGTGTTGTAAACAAGATGCCCATCGCGTTCGTACAAACTAAACACCAAGTGAAGCGAGTGTTGGGAAGCGAGTTTGCCAAAGTACTCGGTGGTAGGGCCAGGAACGGCCTCTGCAATCTCATGAGGTGGTAGTTTAATGCCTACTGAGGGGAGCGTTTCTCCCATGACGACCAAGTCCGCTTTGAAACGTGACGCTTGGGCAATGCTGTTTTCGAATTCTTCGCAGTTTTCCTGCGGCGATTTTCCTTTGGGAATATAGTGGATCGATGCTAGTCGAACGATTCGTGGGTTTGGTGCAGTTTCCGGAACAAATTCGATGTCGCTCCACTCCACTCGCCCGTTCGGTGCCCATTGCAAATGAAGTTCAATTGTTGCTCGAACGGCGCGCGACGGGACTCGATAGTGCCCGCTCACGGTGGTCCAGCCATGCGTGTCAGTCGGGCCATCGACCGGGTGTTCCGGTTCGGCGGTCGGAACATGGCCCAGCTCTTTGACTTGTGACTCAGGAACATCCGCAGATACCATTTTTCCAGCTGAGTCATGCCAGAGAATTCGAACAAGTAGGCTTCGTCGCGCACTAGCGACATTGCGGGCTTTGCGAACAGCTTGGAATCGGTATGACTCTCCCCCCACCACGTCGAAGCCTTTTTGATACCAGCCATCCAGTCCCTCGCGGCCATCGTGTGTGATGACCAAGCATCCGCTGTTGGAAGGTCCGCCGGCAGTCGTCGTGGAAAAAGCTGGGCGAATTTCATCGCGAGGCGACTTGGCTATCCATCCAGATAGGGCTTCACTATTCGCAGTAGTTAGCTCTTCGCCATTCAAAGGGTCCGAAGCGAGTAAGAGATAGAAGAACAACAGCAACGCACTCATGACAATACACCGAAATCTCATTGTGGAATGCACGAACAAGCGTGGGGTAGAACAATTCAGGGCGGCTACTCGGAACCATCCCATTGTAGCCAATTCCAATTCTAGGGTTGTTGCTTGGCAGGAGGTTACTCGATGGGAATTTCTCGGGTTGAGTGGGCGTTTGTCTCCTCTCAACCATGTTTTGGAGTCCTACTAAGAACACGCTGCCCGACACAGCCCGCTCCACTCCTCCACTCCGCCACTCCTCCACTAGCCTGCATGCTAGAATCATCGATATTCGGCAATTTTGGTTTGTTACGCTTCGGGTGCAAAGGTTTTGAGAATATGGGTTTGGCGTCTTTAAGTGTTTCGCAGTTGGTTGATCGCTTTCAGTGGCGATATGCCGTCAAACGGTTCGATTCGTCCAAGCGGATTGATGCCTCTACATGGGCTGCGATTGAAGCTAGCTTGGTATTGACCCCAAGTAGTTTTGGGCTGCAGCCCTGGAAATTCTTTGTGATCAGTTCTGCCGAGAACAAGGCCAAATTGCCTTCGATTTCATGGAATCAATCGCAGCCGTGCGACTGTTCCCATATGGTCGTCTTTACTGCCCGGAAAACCGTGGACGAGGCTTACGTTGATTTGTTTTTGGCCAAAACTGCTGAGCAACGCCAGGTGCAGGTCGAAACATTGGCTGGATATCGGAACGTAGTCCTTGGATTTTTACAAAACGCAACAGGACGTCACTTGGCTTGGAGCAGTAACCAAGCTTACATTGCCTTGGGGCAATTGCTCGCAATCGCTGCGATTCTGGGAGTCGATGCTTGCCCAATGGAGGGAATCGACGCTGCGGGATACGACAAATTGCTTGGGTTAGAGGGGGGCGACTACACTACGGTTGTTGGATGTGCTTTAGGTTATCGACATTCAGAAGATAAATATGGCATGTTGCCTAAGGTTCGATTTGACGCCACAGACATGGTTTCGCACCTCTAAGGCGAGAAGTGAGGGACAATTTGCAGGTTCCTCACTTACGGTTCGGGTTACGATTGGTAGTTTTCACATCGCCGCTGATCAGAAAGGGGAATTCCATGTCTGAAATAGATGACTCAAACGAAAAAGGGGACGACGGGGACGACAAAGCAGTCCTTTCGACTGCCAAGATAGTGGATCCTACAGCAGAAGCGTTGATGCAAGAAGTCGACGGATGGTTGAGCCATGTGTGGATGGTGCGTGCATTTTTAAAGCATTCCGATGAAGCCACGGACGATGAAGAGTTGGCCGAAGTGCATCGGGAATTGTACGACTACATGTTGGCGCTGGGTCCATCGTTGGATGTTGGGGATGCGGCCAGATACCTGCGTATTGCTAGGAAAAAGCTTGGCAAACTGAAAGCAGCTACCGCATCCTTTCAGGAACTCCAACCAGAGGTATCCGGGCACATGAATTTTCGGATGGCGGTTAAGTCGCTGACGCTTGCGGTTCGACGCGTTGATGAGTTGCTTCGCGAATCGCAATAAATCATGTGCTAGCACTTGGGCATTTTGTCCTTGGCACGTAGCAGCGTATCTCCGGAGACCGCTGAGATGCCGAATGTCCCCTCGTAGCAGCGTATCTCCGAGACGCTGAGATGCCGAATGTCCGCCTCGTAGCAGCGTATCTCCGAGACGCTGAGATACCAAAGTCCCCCCGTAGCAGCGTATCTCCGAGACGCTGAGATACCGAATGTCCCCTCGTAGCAGCGTATCTCCGAGACGCTGAGATGCCGAATTTCCGCCTCGGAGATGCGGACCTACGTGTATGTTGATAGGCTAAACTACCGCTCCATGAATCAATTATCCCTAAAACGTTTCTAACGGGGTGCTTGCCACCGGTGCGTAGCAGCGATAGATTAAATGTCTTCCGCTGTGCCTCTCCTTCTCATCTTGATCTACAGCTCGCACGGAAAAGCAGTGATTTCGAATCTGCCTCGTAACTTACACGCATGGAGCATTGTATGGCGACGAATCCAAAACAAACTGTAGCGTTAATTGATCTGGCTGTGAAAAGCGATAAAGAGAAAGGGACGACACGGGTCGAGTCTGCGTTGCGTCGACTGGATGGTCTGACCCTGCTTGAATGGTGCATTCGGCGATTGAGCGAATCGACTTTGATCGAAAAGATAGTGGTGACTGGCCCGCCGCATTACCGAGAACTTATCAATCAGACAGGGCTTTGCAATGCAAGATGGATGCCCAGTGCGCTCAGTACCCCAGCGCAGCGGGCAAAGGAATTAGCCGATCGATTGGAGGCGGATTGGATTGTTTTCTCGAGTCCACTTTGTCCGTTCACGGACCCGATGTTGCTTGATCGATTGATAACGCGTGGGTGGGCAAATCCGACCACGGACTTTGTTGGTTTTGTTTCACCCAACCGCCCAGCATTTTCCTTGCAGTCGTTGGGGCTAATCGTTGAGATGTGTTCCGCTGGCGCCCTTGCTAAACTGGAACATGAAAATTTACTGGGGGAACCGTGCGACGTACCTGTTATTATTCGCAGGAATCCGGCTCTATTCCAATCCAAGCTCATTCCTTTGCCAGAAGGGCTTGATCACAGCGCGCTTCGATTTTTGATGGAATCCGAAGCGGATTGGGACCGCGCCCATAGTTTCTTAGAGGCGGCAGGGGATGATCTCTCCTGGCAACGCCTTGCCCAACTGGCTGAAAGAAATTTCTCCGTTCGATAGCGCAAGCAATTTGGACTGCTCCGATTTTATCGGAGCTTTAAGAACTCGCGATGCAATAAGCCTTATCAGCGGACAGCGTGCAATCGGTCCTTGGCATTGAATTGATCAGTCCAACATCGTCCTGCTTTGCTCGGTTTACTTGCCTGGAGGAAGCAAGTGTCTATCGAACCAGTCGCCCATGTCTTTGGCCAATCGTCGATTGCCTTCTTCGTTGAAGCCGTGGGCTGCGCCTGGGATCACGACCAACTTGCTGTCCACCTTAACAGCTTCGAAGGCTTTTTGAATCTTTTCGCTGTGCCAAAGCGGTACTAGCTCGTCCTTGTCGCCGTGGTATAGCAGTGTCGGTGCATCGTCTGCGGTCACTTGCATGAGTGGTGAATAAGTGTCAGATCTTGATGGCTCAAACTTAAGCGCAGGGAATTGTTCTCGCAAGGGGCTTTTGAGATCGACATACGGAGCAAGATCTGTTGGCGGAAAGACGGCCACAACCGCTGCAACCCGGGCGACATCCTCTGAGCCTTTCTTCGCACCCCCGACCGTACCAAGCATTAGTGATAGATGCCCGCCTGCGCTAAAGCCGAATACACCGAGTTGCTTCGGATCAATTTGCCAGTCGACAGCATGCTTAGAAATGAAGTTGAGGGCAAGTTGGACATCGCTAACGCATTCAGGTACAAGGTAACGAGGGCTGCTCCCATGCCGAACCGCAATGACGGTGTAACCGCGGTCCAGCAAATGCTTGAACATTGGAATGCTTTGTTTGGGTTCAATCCATGTCGATACCCATCCCCCACTGACCATGAACAGAATTCCAATTCCATTGGCATTCTCTTTCGGACGGAAAACGTCGAAGGTCAAGGCCATCCCATCTTTGTGCCCATACACGACATCGGGGGTGATTGCGACGACGTCCAATTGGGCGTGGGTTGTGCTGCTGGTTTGCAAGAGACCGAAAAGCAGTGCCGCCACCACAACTGCTTTCCCTTGCCACGTTATCAAAATCGCCATTTGTTCTTGTTCTTTCTTTTTTCGTATACTTTAAGCAAGTCTCGTTAAAACTTGAAAAGACTCGCGGACAAGGTTATTGTACAATATGCAAGCTAGGATTGATTGCGAGCCTGCGACAATCTGGCTAAACTAGACCTTTCTGGACGCGAAAAAATGAGTTGGTGAAACAGCCCGAAGCCTGCTGCTCGATGGACTTTCGAAAAACATCGACGCCATTCTTGAATTGGGGAAAAAGCCGTACGGTGGTTTTCAAGACAACGTAACAAGCCTTTTTTCTATTAAGCCATTTTTCTATTGAGGGAGTAACCCGTGAAACCGCGAGCCGCTTGGTCATTGGTGGCTGCGTCGTTGGTTTTAGCTCTTTCGTGGGGTTATGTTCTTCAGGGACCACGAAGCGTCGATTCTCTCGGGATTTCGCAAAGACAATCGTTGCCAAAAGCTCCGACTCCACAAGCGATCGCGAAGCCGCATCTTGCTCTCGCGGAGGAGCGAATCGCCAACGCAACGAGAAGTCACTTCGATTCTCTCAACACGTTGTTCGATCACAGTCGATCGCAGTCGGGCGCATTCGCTAAGTCGGCCTTGGGTTGGGGCAGCAAATGGCGGATCATTGTCGATGCTACCCCATTTACGCGAGGAGATCGCCACGCAGAGTATTTGCGAGAGCAGTTTGAGTTGCAGGTTCTCAAAGGCGCCGAACTAACGAAAGCCATTGAACAGGCTGTCACGGAATTTCTAGCCGAAATCCGAAGCACGGAAAGTAAAATGCTCGTTGACTTGCGAGTCGACGTCGAGGACTTTTCGCATACGTACGATCTCGGGCTGATGGATGCCGCGGAAGTTCAATCTCACTTCGACGAGGCAATCGAAAACGCGATGCAGATTTCAGGCTACGACCTGCAATCTAATATTAGTTCGCAATTGGTCTCGATCATTGTTGGCGAAGTGTTAACTCAGGTGGCTGTCCGCTTGGGCGTATCGGCGGGCATCCTGGGAACGGGCGCGGCGTCGGGATGGGTGACCTTAGGTATTGGTGTGATTGTCGGACTGGTAATCGACCAGATAGTCTCAGCCATTTGGGCACGATGGAGCGACCCTTCGAAAAATCTAGAGGAGGAGCTGAACTTTCAGCTCAAGGTGATGCAGCGGGTCATTTGCTATGGCGATGAAAAGACTAAGGGCCTAGTGCAACATTTTGAAGAGATCGCCAAATCCAGGGCGGAACTACGGCGCATCGCAGTTCTGAAATTGCTAGGCGCGGAATCGAATTCCGTTCAAAACACCGTTCAAGCTGGGAAAGTAAGCGAATGAGACGAAAAGCATGGCTACTGATTCTTGTGGCTCTCACGCTGAGTGCAGGCTTGGGATCGAATGGATTGGCGCAGAGCAAAGCCGCTATGGCACGAGAGCTGGTTGAGTTCGTCTCTCGCCGGTTCGGCAAGGAGGTTGCCGAGGAGGGGAGTGAAGTATTGACTCGCAAAGTGGAATCCCTGTTGGTCAAGTACGGAGATGAAGTGGCGGAAGCGGTTCGAAAGGTTGGACCCCGTTCCATCCAGTTGTTAGACGACGCGGGCGCCGAGGGAGTTCAACAGTCGGTTAGGCTACTAGCAAAACATGGTGATGAAGCCATTTGGGTAGTCGGCAACCAAAGTCGTCGTGCGATCGCTGCGAAATTGGGTGACGATGCGGCTGAGGCGATGATCAAGCATGGGGAAATAGCGGAGCCGGTTTTGGAGTTGGCTGGACAGTCTGCTGCTGCCGCCTTGCGAAACGTCTCAACGAAAAGTGGTCGTCAGATAAAAATGATGATAGACCAAGGGGAGTTGGTCAAGATTGGGCGAACTTCGGAAGTACTGAATGTGGTTGGCAAGTATGGCGACAACGCCATGCATTTTGTCTGGAAGAACAAGGGAGCATTGTTGGTAGGCACGGCGTTGGCCGCTTTTCTTTCCGATCCTGAGCCGTTCATCAATGGAACGAAGGAGCTTGCAACAGTTGCAGCCAATGTGGCGATTGAGCCTATCGCAAAAGAGATAGGCGCTCGTACGAATTGGACCATAACGATATGCGGGCTTGCGGTGGTGAGTGTGATGTACATGGCATTCAAACAATGGCTGCGCCGGGCACGTAGGTAGAGTTGGACGCTCGAAGGGAATATCGAATATCGAATATCGAGATCTGGCTGTGCTCGCGGCTGCGCCGGTTAAACATTTTCGCCGCTTATCCGCATATTGCTTCTGGCGGGATGCCGGCGGTGCGGCATTCGCTTGCGGGGATTCGGCCTCTGGACCAAAGTGTTCGTTCGACGAGAATCCGCAAAAGTGTTTCGAGACTGGATTGAGCAGACTTGGATTCAAGAGCTCCTAGCGCTCGCGCGATGGCTTCTAGAGTACAGAGATGGCGAACATCGCGCTGGGTTCTCAGGTGGTATTCAGACGGCGGTCCGGGTGCAAGCTTGACATGCGGAATTCCCTCGATGGCTGGCTCGTGTCGTACGAATTTTGTCGTTTGTCGCCAGTTTGCGTCTGGGACAATCAAGTTGATAGGCAAGCTGATTTGCGAAACGAATTCTGGTGACAGCTCGACTGCAATCGGGCTTGGATAAAGAAGCAGCGATGTCCGACCCGGCTGGGTCAAGTTTTCGGTTGTCATCCGTTCGTCCCGTCGTCCATGGATGCGCACTTCGCTATTGGTTAGCGCTTTCGCGGCGAGCCTCGCGGTGTTCGTCGTCAGGACTTCTTCACAGGTGTGCATCAGAATGATGACGCGCGTCGTGAGAGGGATTTTTGGAATCAAGGAACAGAAGCAGAGGGGCTTGCGAATTTCGCAGCCCGGGCAGCGGTGCGGAGCCAGGAAAAGTCGCATCACATTCCTTAAAAAACAAAGCCCTCGCGAAAGGGAATGAGTGAACCGAATGCACAGTATCCATTTTGTCTGGCATTAGATCCGCTTTTGGCCGAAAACGGAACAGTCGACTGGTGTCGCGAATAATATTAATACGGTTGGTCTCGTGGGAAAATGGACTTTTGTCGCGTTTTGCCAAGGTTTCCCATATGGCAGTACAAATTGCACTCTGATTTTCAACGGATCGGGCTATTCTATGGGCAGTTTCAGCGATCATCGAGCAATCCCCTCACCTTATGTATTAATCGTCCATGACTCAATCTTGGTCTCCAGTCTCTTGGAAGTCGTTTCCAGTCTCACAGCAACCTAGCTACCCTGATCCCAAGGCGCTCTCGGACGTATTGAGACAAATCAGCTTGATGCCGCCACTGGTAACCAGCTGGGAAGTGGATCATTTGCACGATGGAATCGCCGCAGCCCAACGTGGCGAAGCTTGGTTG
>JANMHA010000422.1:0-12413 GCA_031374925.1 Pirellula sp.
AGCGTTGATTGAATACTCCTCACCCTGGTAAATCAATGTCTCCAGCCGCCTATGAGTTGAAAATCCTATTGTTGGCTGCACTAGCAAAAGATATACACCGATGCCTATTAACGCTTGCTTAATCATAACAATTCGTCATCCCTTCAGCTTGATGTATTAGTCGGTTGCGCCTCTCGGACTGAACCTGGGAAAAACAACTGTTTTTAGCGCCGAGCTCGATACATTCTGCTACGCCTTCTGGGTCTACTGGGTGTTCCCGCTCAAATTCTTGGCTTGCATTACTTTAGAGCAAGATGGAAGTTTGTCGAGCGTCATCCCCCACTGTGGACACTGGCTTCGGCCGATTCGACTACGCCTGCTGGATCGGATAGACTTGAGCGGCCAACGGAGGAAGTAGCGGGTTGCGGTGGAGCAACCCACCAAGCCGATTCCGCCTCGATGCTGTTGGGATGGATGGCTGTTCGTTCGATGAAATAGGATGTACAAGTGCACAGGGTTTTACTTGCCATTATGTTGCTTTTCGGTCATGTTGCCTTTGCCCAAAAAGGCGATGCGGATCCTCCATCAAACCCAAAAAAAGTTTACCGGTCCATTGTCGTAGTTGATTCTAAAGGCGAGGTCTGCAGAGCTTGGTTCCTTCCGCTTGACGCCAAGAAGGATCCTATTCGTTGGAAACGCGGCAAAGTTCCCGGCGCATGTATGGAGGAATGGGGACTTATTATCCTTGGGGGGAGAGTTAGACTTCGAGAAATTTCCTTTGAAGATGTAAGCGTAGCACCAAGACTTAGTGCACTGGATCTCGCGGATCTCGAAATCGACGATGCGGAATTTGCAAAACCTAATGACTGCCGCTCTTTGGAAGAACTGATACTCTCCGGCAATTCCATTTCGGATAAGTCAATCAACCCGATCACGCGACTCAAGAACCTAAATACCGTAAACATACATGAAACAGGAATCTCGAAATCTGGTGTCGAACGACTTATGGTAAATCGGCCTGACCTAAAGATCATCGTGGACAAGAGAACCTACGTAGACGCTACCTACGATGGATATCGGCAGATCAAATTAGATGAGGAAACAAAACCATGATCCTGCGCAATCCACATGTGGACATAGCCGTAGCCGGGATCTGGCCGCTTCCACAAGTTTGACCAATCGTGAACGTTGTCGGTGATCTTGTCTCGCTAATTCATGAACGCTTAACGAATGCGCAAAGAACTTATTGTGCCAGCCTACCCGCTTTCTTAAAACTCAGGGCGACGGTTCGCGAATCAAGCGAAAACGACTCACTTCGAATTCGGCCGCACGACAAAATAGTCGTAGTGCTTACGCCAAGACAACGACGCGATCTTTGGAAACGCCTAGCGCATTTGCTGGGCACAACGCCACGCCAACTCCGACGACCTCCGGCACTTCAGAGCACGCTAGCCGCTACGACTTTGGAATTGTTGTTTCTCGCTTTCTGGACAGCCGCATCAATTGATCTTCAGATCATGCCACTTACGCTAGCCATTGCTGTGGTTGCGATTTACTGCCTCAATGTTTTTACGTCTCAATTTCGCGTAACGCCTCCGCGTGCGTCTTAATTTCGTCTGTGCGATCGCCGAATGAATTGCCGCCTTGGTTTCGCGTTTTTCGTTTACTTAGGCCGCGCTACGTGGAAGCGGTAATGAATACTTTTGGAGTCTTTGCTTCGTATTGGCCACGTCGACTAAAGACCCAAGCGACATGGAGACTGATGAAACTGGCAGGTACGTCGGGCGAGTGGCATCGTTGGGCAACAACTGCGGTACTGAATTGGAGGGTTCAGGTCGATAACAATACTATTCCGGTTTTTCAAATTCACGGAGATCGCGATACAACATTCCCAATTCGCTACGTCAATGCTGACTCAGTAATTCATGGAGGCGGTCATGTCTTGCCGATCACACACAGTAGGGAGGTCGCGGATAAAATTTGCCGGATTGCAGCGTAACAGAGTTCTAAAATGGAGAAGGCTTCCATTTCACTCCCCCTGCTACTTCGACTTCCATGATATCCACAAAGATGGCTCCGGCTGATTAGACTTCGCCTACGGAATCCGCCTAACAGCAACCAGCCTCTTCCCTAGGCCGCAAGCCTCCCATCCACATGTGGACATAGCCGCAGCCAGGAGCTAGCATCTTCCACGAACTAGCCCAAACACTGTGGACGTTGGCGCTTGCTGCCTAGCTTAGATAATTCTCGTTCTTCTTCCGTAATTGATATCTCCAAACCATGAGCAACATTCCAGACAGATTCGAAAACTCGCTCCGCTTTGGATGCGGCGGGATTTTTGGAGCTGGAGTTGGAATGATCGTTTGGTTGCAAGTTCTTCCGCTGGATTCATCAGCCTACACCGTATTGACCTGCATTGTCTTGTTGGTTGCCGTTAGCGGATCGCTTGCCGTTCGATTTGGAGATAGGTATTGGGAAGCGATCGGCAATTGGCTCAGGTAGTGGATGCACTGTCGACGTAGCCCTACTCCACTTCCACAGGTTGGACTGAGGCTGGATTCACGGCTAACTCATCTACTGTGAAAGCGTCGTACTCCTGCAGGTTCGGACTAGCAGCAACCTAGCAGCCACTTCACAAGTTGGACTGAGGCGGGATGCATGCCTAGTTCATCAACTGTGGAAGAGTCATACGACTGCTAGATCGGCCTAGCGCAGCAACAGACGTCGTCAGTAGCCGCCAGCTTTCCATTCCCCAAGTGGGCATACTTCGATCCGACCATTGGCCGCATTCCACAGGTTGGCACTATACCGATGTAGGCAAGCAACTAGACCAACACTGTGGACGTATCCAAAGCCAGGAGCTAGCATCTTTCCGCAGGTCGGCTTTAGACCAATTCGGCTAGGGCTACGGCGCTGGCAACTTGCTGTAGGTGAGGATGCGTCGGATAGACTGAAGCGGATAGGGGCGGGGGAGCGTTGCTGGGAATGACGCAATCCATCAATCTGCCTTGATTCTCAGTAGTTCGATTACAACGTATCACTTAGCGAGAACTCCATGTTGACAAGGCGCAAGCGATTGTGTGCGAGCATTGGGGAGCTAAGACTACCGCTAAAGTAAGCGGCAATTCTGTACTACCGTCGCTGGTTTGCGATTGACGAATCCATGGGAATGGGGACACTCGAGACCAGTCACTCGGTGGCATGCTTGCGGTGTTTAGGACTCGGGCATGCAAAACAGGGAACTTCGGTGCAATTCCGCGACGGCCCAGCCGCTGTAACCAATCGTTCGATCGCAAGGTCGTTCACCTCATGCTTGCTCTTTTGCCATTGCCTCGTCGGTTCCCTTATCAACGGAATCCGCGAGACGAGAAGGCTTAGCTGGGGTTTTATTGGAAGTCAGAAGACCTACCGAGCGATTAGGTCATCGATGCATTCTCTTGGGTGGAATGGTTGGCCAAGATCCCGTTTCCATCTCTATCTATCGATCCAGACGAACGATGCCACTTGAGAGCGTCTTGTTTTCCATTGCCCAAGGTTTCCTTTGGCCAGTTACGTTGCTGGTATTGGCGGCGTTCGCCTTTTCGCTCATGAGCCTCGGCGGTTTTGTGGTTGAATGGTACAAGCGAGCAAAAGCCCCAGGCAAACTTTTGATCCTTCCACTGGACCCCACCCGTTCCATCGAGTCACTCGAGTTGCTTATTTTAAGGGAGTTAGAGGGATTGCGACTATGCAGTCGAATTGCTCCCATGCTCGGCCTAGTTGCAACAATGATCCCGATGGGACCCGCACTCATTTCAGCATCGTCGGGCGCATCGCAGGGTGTGGCCCAAAATTTGGCTCCCGCCTTTGCTGCAGTCATTATCGCGCTTGTTTCTGCTTCTATCACATTCTGGATTCATACAGTTCGAAGACGTTGGCTGTTGACCGAGTTGCATCAACTGCTTGAACAACGATCATGAACCACCATCCCCCTACCAATGACCTTTCGCCCCGTGTTCGAATGCGTCGTTCGTCCATTCTTGACGGTGACGACGAAGACCCCATGCTATCGACCATCAACCTCGTCGACGTCTTCCTCGTAGTCGTAGGAGTTTTGTTAATCGTCGTGATTCAAGATCCATTGCGACCGTTCGTAGACGACAGCGTCACTATCATTCGCAACGAGGGAAAACCAAACATGGAGATCATTGTCAAAGAAGGACAAAAAATCACTAAATTTCAATCCGTGGGTGCTTCTGTCGAAGGCGACGGCGAAAAAGCCGGAACTGCCTACCGACTGAAAGATGGCAGCATGGTCTACGTCCCGGCCAAAACAGAAGAATAACATGGAATACAAAACTCAAATCGCCCGAGCTACCGTAGCAACGATGCTATTCGTGCTTGGACTTTGGCAAATGCCAAGTGCCTGCGTTGCAGCTCAAAAAGACTCCGAAGCGAGAGTGGTCGTTCTTTCCACGTACTTAGTATCTCCAGCGAGGAATGCAAGGCTCGAACAAGCGGCCAAGGACTCAAACCTCAGCATCGCCATTCTTGCCGTAGAGCCATTGACTCCAGAAGAGCTTGAGCAAGCACTTCAAAACTGCCGAATGCTGTTGCTCGACACGCCACACATCAGTGTTGCCAAAAGCATTGCGGCTCGATTGGGAGAAACGATCATTCAATCGGCACCAAAATATGTCGTGATCGGCGAGTTTGGGCTCGTCGCAAAAAATGAGGCAACGGCGGTAGAACCCCTCAAGTCGGAAGCCGGAGTCCCTGCAGCTTGGGCGCAGCGTCTACGCGAGTATTGGCGATTCGGTGGCGATGACAATACGCGGCTGGCAATGCATGCTCTTCAAGCTGATTTTTCCGTGGTAGGTTTGCCTCCAGCCATCTCCATGCCGCTTCAAGGTTACTACCATCCTCGTTGGCCCAAACTAGTGACGGATTCGACGGACGTGGTCAACAGACTGCAGGGCGATCCATCCAAGCGAAACCCGCCCACCAACCCCCTTGTAGCAAACGCGACCAAAACAGCTTCAGGCGGTGTCGTTGCCATCCCGGTCAACAGCGCAGTCTTTACTTCCGACGATACGAACTGGCTAGACCAGATGATTGAAGCCCTTGAAAAACGGGGCATGCAGGCTTTCGCCTTCTTCGGACCCAGGCAAAACGCCAACCTGTATTACGACATGACTCGGAATCCAAACGACCCCAATCGATCGATAGCCAGCGTGCTCATCAATGCGGCGCTGGTTTTCAAGCCGAACGAACGCAAAGCAGAGTTGGACCGAATCGGAATTCCTGTTTTACAAACGCTCCCATCGCTTGCGATGAATCAAGAGCAATGGCAAGCCAGCGCCGAAGGCTTAGCCTTGGCCGATATTTCCTATTACTACACTTCGAGTGAATTAGCGGGCATGATTGATCCGTTGCTGATATCCGCGCGAGACTCCAAGTCAGGTAGCCTCCAACCGATAGACGCTCAAATAGATGCTGTCGCAGCCAAAGCCGTTTCCTTATTTCAATTGCAACACTCGCCTCCCGCCGATCGCCAACTTGTCGTGATGGTTTACAACTACCCTCAAGGTGAGAACAACTTTGGTGCATCGTTTCTTAACGTCCCAAAAAGCCTTCAAAATATTTTCTCTGCGTTGAAGAACTCAGGCTACGAAACCGATACGGTGGACGCAGACTCGGTTACTCTTCAGTTGAAACAGACGCTCCGCGCCTTTTACCGGCCCGATTCGATGAAGTCGCTGCTGGAACAGAATCTTGCGGCGACTTTTCCCTTGGCCAAGTACCTCGCATGGTTTCGGCAACTTCCCCGTGAGACTCAAGAACGAATTGAAGCGTATTGGGGTCCGCCAGAAGCTTCGTCGTTTTCGAACCGAGAATTGCAGCCAAGTCAGACTGACGATGCCATGCAATTCATTGTTCCTCGAGTTATATTTGGGAGGGTGGTGGTAATGCCGCAACCACTGCGGCACCCAGTCAACGCGAGCGTCGATTCGGAAAAAAAGAAAATCCGAATTCAACACAAATCCAAGGTTCCGCTGAGCCACCAGTACCTCGCCACCTATCTCTGGATTCGCAATGAGTGGCATGCTCATGCGGTAATTCATCTTGGTACACATGGAACGTTGGAATGGAGTCCAGGCAAGGAACGGGGGTTGGCGACGCTCGACGATCCCTATCTCGCCTTGGGCGATCTACCTAATATCTACCCATACATCATGGATAATCTAGGAGAAGCGATCACTGCCAAGCGCCGCGGTCGCGCAACCATTTTGAGCCATTTGACTCCGATGTTTTCACCTGCGGGGTTTCGGCCGGGATTACACGAAATGCATGATCTCATGCACGATTGGGAAACGGTCGCACCAGGGCCCGTTCGAAAAGAAGTGGAGTCACGATTGCTGGCCTATTTCGTAGAACACCAACTCCATCGAGACTTGAATTGGACGGAATCTGAAATTGCCTCCAACTTCGAGGGCTTCCTAGAACTCTTGCACCCGTATCTCGATGATATCGCGCAATCCGCTCAGCCTCAGGGGCTAGCGGCTTTCGGTGAAGTACCTAGTTCAGAGAGACGTTTCGGCATGATCATGCAAATGCTTCGCAAACCCATGATTGAAGGGCTGGGTGAAGACATCGATGAAGTCTTTCTGTTGGATGCCGAGAAAGTGATGAGGTCGCGTCCGGCACGTTGGCTTCAAGTTGCATTGCAGGATTCTGTTGCAGCCAGCAAACTGGATCTCCGCAAGCAAGATGTGTTGGACAACTCGAGCAAGTCTTCGGTCCCAAACCGGGCAGAGGCCAAGGTCTTAGATCCTGACGTTTTGCTTTCGCTTGCGAAACGCGCACAACAGCTCGAAATCTCCCTTTCGAGAAACGACGAGCTTGAAAGTCTGATAGCGGCTTTGAACGGACAACACATCGCTTCGAGCTATGGAGGAGATCCTGTACGTAATCCCGAGAGCCTACCTACCGGCAGAAATCTGTATGGCTTTGATCCTAGCCGAGTTCCAACCCGTCAAGCATGGGATATCGGCGTTGCTGCTTTTGACACATGGGTCAAGGAGTACAAGGAATCGCACGAGGGTAAGTGGCCTGAAAAAATTGCCTACTCGCTCTGGGCAGGTGAGACCATGCGGCACCAGGGCATTATGGAGGCTCAAGTCCTCTTCGCGATGGGAATCAAACCCACTTGGGATGACAGCGGACGCGTCAACGGCCTAGAGACTCTTTCAAGCCACGATCTCGGTCGGCCGCGCGTGGATGTGCTCCTCAGCGTCACGGGTTCGTATCGAGATCAATTCCCATTGGTTATGCAGTGGATAGATCAAGCTGTTCAGCAAACGGCTAGGCTTGAGGATTCCGAAAACTTTGTCGCTAGCCACACCAAGTTTTTAGAGGAGTCTTTTCGATCGCAAGGAATGTCCGAGAGCGATGCGAAAAAATTCGCCACCGTTCGCGTTTTTTCGAATGAGGCGGGCGGATACGGAACTGGATTGAGTGATGCGACCTTAGCAACGGATGTTTGGCAGAATGACTCCAAGCAGGACGCGGCCCAAGAAATGTCAGAGTTGTTTGTCCAACGGATGGGCCATGCGTTTGGGTCCGGTCTCAATGGCGTTGCGGCTGGCCAAGTATTTGCTGAGCACTTGAAGCAAGTAGATGCGGCAATACTGTCTCGTACTTCGCATACCTACGGTGTTCTCACCAGCGATGATC
Source organism: Pirellula sp. (assembly GCA_031374925.1). Classification (GTDB taxonomy): domain Bacteria; phylum Planctomycetota; class Planctomycetia; order Pirellulales; family Pirellulaceae; genus JBKCUI01. Next base: position 7,696 of record JANMHA010000422.1, read on the forward strand.
CGTTCCAGTACCTCGGTGGCTTGTCCCTTGCAATAAGGGAGTTGACAGGAAAAGCACCCTCGCTGTTTGTTCAAAATCTGCGGGACGAAAGCGAAGTATCGACCGATCGTGCAAGTATTTCGCTCGCAAAGGAAGTCAACTCTCGCTACCTGCATCCTCAGTGGATCAAAGCCCAACAAGCAGAGGGATATAGCGGTACTTTACAAGTCCTCAAGTCCGTGCAGTTCCTTTGGGGATGGCAGGTAACTGCACCAGAGACCATTCGGCAGGATCAATGGCAATCGTTCCATGATGTCTACTTGCGGGACCAGTATGGATTAGGAACACAAAAATGGATGCGAGAGAACAATGAGGCGGCACTTGCACAAATGCTAGAACGCATGCTGGATGCCGTCCGTTTGGACTATTGGCAACCGGATGCGGAAACGCGTCAAGAACTGGTTCGTACCTATCGCGAAGCTGCGGATCGCTCCAATCTCATTGAACGGAATATGGCAGTAACGCGATTCGCGGAAATGGAGTCAATCAAGTGGACGGCGGATGCAAAATCAAGTGACACTTTCACTCAAAGTATGCCTGAGTCCTCGGCATCCATGGAGGCATTCATTCCCTCGACGACGAAATTTGCTGCGGAGGATCCCCAATCTGCGACCCGTGTGTCTGGCCTCAAGTTGGAAGTCGCCCCTGAGAACAGGCTCAATTTCAACTTGGGATACCAGTGGTTGCCATGGGGAATCATTCCGTTGTTCCTCCTAATGGGTGCTTGGAGGGCCGCGCGACGTATTCGTTGATATGTGAGTGATATCCCGAAGGGCTTGTCGGTTACTTGCTAGGCGAAGCGACTTTGCTACTAGCTACTAGCTTCTCGAATTCGGCTGCATGCTACTGACTAGCTCATCAACTGTGGAAGCGTCGTACTCCTGCAGGATCGGCCTAGCCAGCAACCTAGCAGCTACCGTAGCAATTTCCCAGCCTTCTATCCACCGATATCAGACTCTATCGCCCGCTGAATGATCGCGTAGGCATCCGCTTCCAGTAGGTAACCGTCAGCCACTAAAGCCAATGCATGAAATGCAACGTCACTCACGTATTGATCGTGGTCGGTGAAACTGTCGGTTAGATCGATACGTCCACCCGCAGCCATGCGGAAGAAACCAAGAATCGAACCGTCGTCGTAAGACGGATCGAGTGGGATGTATTGGTTCTCTCCGACGGCCACTTCCGGTAGCCGGAAGGCGTTGGTGTTCACAGGCTGCCCTCCGACAAAGCCGACCCGGGCGTTCCCGTTGGCGTCACGGACGATCTCCGGGTCGTCAGGAGCGCCCAGCCAAATACTCGGTGGCGGCGCGATCCCGTCACACCAATTGTTTCCGGCAACAAAGAGCGCACGAACGAACGGCTCCCAGATTGCAGGGTTGGCTGTCTCCGGGTTCGGAAGACCAAACTCTACGACATCGATGTTCCGGATGTGCGAAGCGCCGGCGATCTGGTAGGCGCGATAGTTCGTCTCCTCGTGCCTGGCGCGTTCGGCTCCCAGGAGAATCACGTCGAACTCCGATTGGAAATCGATTTCCAGCCCCGCCCCGGGCCGCGGTGCTTTTTCCGAATCAGAAGATGCGATTTCATTCTTCTTCGGATGGTCATATCCGTAGCCGGTGCCCCCAACGAGCGAGAAATCGAACAGGCCTTTGCCCATCTGTATGCGCAACAGCCCCCGAAGTCGGGACCCCGAGGCTGAATAGCCGAACGCCGCCGTCCGTTTGATTTGTCCGAGCAGCCGGAGAGCGACAGGATCTTTCCGCAGCGCCTTCACGTAGTCAACGACGATGTCGAACTCGTCGCCGGCCGATGCAATGAACTCTGAGGATGTATCCAGTAGACCATCCGACCACGGTCTGGTTGGACTACTGATCGGAGACCTTGTCCCGATGCCTTCCGGGTTGCACCGGATGGTCGCATAGGATATGCCGAAGCCGAAGAGAAAATTGTCCGTCATGACATATCGTGCATCCGCTTGCTCCTGCCCAATCGCAGTGGGGATCACGCTTGGGACGAGCCAATCGAACAGGAGCAGACCACGCCCCTTCGTGGGGTGCAGCGGGGCGATGATCTGGCAAGGCACCCGGTAGGATCGCTTATTGGAACTGACGCCATCGAACATGGCCTCATACCGCATGTATTGGACTCCATTAAACGTCCCGAGCGGAATCGCGATCACTGTGCTGCCGTCGATGTGGCCGGCCGCGCTGGCCGGTGACGCCACTGCGGTTGTGGTCATAACGACCGCCGCGTAAATGAGGAGATTGCGGATAGACAAATACATGAAAAACCTCTCGTAGTTAGGAAATAAGAAACATGCTTACCATCATGCCGGTAGCAATAGTCAATGCGTAAACTGAGGGCGGAATGTCTCACAAGAAATGGGAAACTATTGCAGCCAGCCAATTTTTGGAACCATAATTCCATCGGACTTCGCTACGTTGCCATATCCACACGGTCTGCCTAGTATCTGGCTCCGGTATCGGATTCGAAGTGAACCGCTGTCGCCTGTGGACATGTCGTGATTCCTACCGACAAGCTGCTTCGATTTTTACATGAATGGACTTTCGCCTGTGAAAGTGGCGTGCTTCTTCCCAGCCAATGCTTCCATAGCAATGAATCACTTGCGATATCGCTCATCGCTAACATGCTCCTCCCAGTCGACAGCCTTACCGTCGAGCTGTTCCTGGATCGCGATATGCGTCATGGCTGTAGTTGCAGTCGCTCCATGCCAGTGCCGCTCCGCCAGGTGAGAACCAAACTACATCGCCTGGATGCTCAACCGTGCTGGATGGATCGCCTACGCAGCGAAGCAATGAAATCGCCAATCTATTCGAGCGATGAGTTAGAGTGGATTCGGACCTCAGCATGTCAACAATCCAATGTGGACGTGAGCGGACGTGAGCGCTGGTCGCTTGCTCAGTGACTGCTAGATCGGCTAGACTGAAGCGGCTGGCGGCGGGGAAGCGTGTTGGAAACGGAGCAAGTCAATTACGGTTCCGCTTCGTTACCTTTTGGATTGATTGTTGTGACTTGCTGTTTGATGCCGAAGAGTATCATCGGTCCGGAAACTTTTCTTGGACTTTTTTCGATTACTCTACAAGTCTTGCGTCTGCCTGGGAACTACCACCCGACATTGACGCGTGCCAATTACTTGCGACGCTTCAGAAGCGAGGGATCTGTGTAGCGGTGTGGGTAAGTAGTATCTGTGAAAACACAAGCTTTTTCGCTTGTCGCAAGGAGGATATCCAAAAATTGAATGGTGTACTGAAAGAGACTGAAGTTTGCGGAATGAATGGGATGGACTTTTGCATCACTCGGTCGCAGGAGCTTTTCGCTTTGGTCGAGGATCGCTCCCATCCATAGATTGACTTGAATCTTTTGGGTCAGCGCCAAAGCCGCAACCAGCGTCTTTCACCAGCCAGCAACGTCAATCGTCTTCCACAATTGGTTGAAATCAATGTGGAACGAGGAATTGGACGATTCGACTACGCCTGCAGGATCGGTTAGACTAGGGTTGCTTGAGATCAATCTGGCTCCCTTTCTGCATCGACGTTTTTACGATTGCTACTTGTTTGGCCATTAGTTCATGCTCGAAGTTAATCCTTACGAACCGACAAAAATTTGCAAAGACGCCTCGGCGATATCCGAACTTGCACGCCATAGTTGCCCATCCTGCACTCAACCTGTGTCGCGTTGGCGAATCTGGAACTCGATTGCGTCTGGCAAGTGTGATTTCTGCGGCGCAAAGGTCTGGCTGGAGCTACCCCAATCATTCAGACTCATTTTGATTCTGGTTGGAATTAGCATTTGTGGAATATGGTGGGTTCTGTCGGAATGGATGGGTACCAGTTTGAATTTTATGCTCTTGCTCATGCCCCTCGCTTTGACCGGTTTATCTTGTTGGATGCAGATCGCATTTGGCAAGCTGGCTAGTCGCATGTGAATACTTCGCTTCCTTCCGGCAGGCTTCTGCGATTTCCTCAGGGTTGTGCCTAGCTGCCTAGATTCGCATTGTGCAGGCTCCGAGCGGCACCGGTTTAATCTGATACGCTTCCTACGTTCGATTTTATTTAAGTAGCGGAGGAAACGGCATGCGAGCGTTAATTTTGAGTGTCGTTTTTTTGGTTGGCTCCCCGACCTTTGGGCAGCAACCGAAGGAGATTACCAACAGTATCGGAATGAAATTGGTTTTGATTCCGGCTGGTACGTTTACGATGGGCTCGCCTATGGAAGAGGTCGGAAGGCAAGCCAACGAGACGCCTCATGAAGTGACGATAAGCAAGTCCTATTATCTTGGTGTATACGAGGTGACCCAGGGTGAGTATGAAAAGGTGATGGGAAACAATCCTAGCCGCCTCAAAGGTAACCAATTGCCGGTTGAAATGGTTAGTTGGGACGACGCTGTTTTGTTCTGCAAAAGGCTATCGGAATTACCGGAAGAGAGAGCGGCAGGACGGGAGTATCGATTACCGACAGAAGCGGAATGGGAGTATGCATGTCGCGCTGGTAGTACGACTGCGTATAGCATTGGAGAAGCAGAGTCTTCGCTGGGGGATTATGCTTGGTTTGCCCAAAACGCTCAAAAGAAAACGCATCCGGTTGGCGAGAAGAAGCCTAACGCCTGGGGCCTGTACGACATGCACGGGAATGTTTGGGAGTGTTGTCAGGATTTGTAT
>JANMHA010000470.1:0-6130 GCA_031374925.1 Pirellula sp.
ACTAATTCGCTATATCGCCAATAATTCCGCGCCAGCCGCGCCTGCCACGCCCGCGTACGCCGGTGTTGGCAGGAGCGGAGGGCGTCTTCTAGATAGGACGCCAAAACAAGGTTGAGGGGAGGCAAGCTCCCACTCAACCTAAACAATCGTTGGAGGAAATGCTTCACAGCGTTGCCGAGGGAGGGTGACTTTGCTAAAGGCCGTTCGTAGCTTCTTCTACGATAGGATATAGTGCATCTTTCCATGCACAAGCAACTGTGCATCTACCAAGCACAACTTCCCTATCCCTCCCATCCATCAATTGATTGACTTACACTTATGTTTTTTAGAATCCAAGTCTTCCCTATCTGCTTAGTCCCATTGTTGACTTTTGCCCTCGTAGGATCAACTCCGGCTTTTCCAGATGAAAACTACTCAGAAAAGCCTGGTACCTTAGGCAACGGCAACTTCGTCATCGGCCCAGAATACTCAGTCGATCCGGATCTTACGGACCGAGGCAACCCCAAAGGGAAATTGTTCCAGTTCACCATGCCGTTGGCGGACAGCAAAATCTTCCGCGGCGACGATTCCACGCTTGAACCCAAGAAGACCGTTCGCAAAGAGCGAAAGATTTCGGTCTACATCCCTGCCGCGTACCACGACGGGACGAAGGCGCCAATTTTAGTCATGCATGATGGACCGAGTAACCTCAACCTAGTTCGCAACGCGCTGGACAACCTGACAATTGCGAAGGACGCGGATCGCAAGTTGCCAGCGTTCATCGCAATCGCTGTTGAAAACGGTGGTGACGACAGCAAAGGAAGCCAACGCGGGCTGGAATACGATACGATGTCCGATCGTCTGGCCCGATTCATCAACGACGAAGTGTTGCCAGGAGTCTTGAGTAACGCGGAGATCAAGGCTGCGTACCCAAAGATTGCGTTCACCTCGAATCCTTGGGGCAAGGCCGCAATGGGTTGCAGTTCCGGTGGTGCAGCGGCCCTCACCATGGGCTGGTTTCGCCCGGACCTATTTCGAAGATTGATTACTTACTCGGGCACCTTTGTCGATCAACAAGACGATGATGCACCAGAGGAAGCCCGGTACCCACTGGGTGCATGGGAATACCATTCCAGCATGAAGCTGATTGAAGCCAGTGAGAAGAAGCCACTGCGTATCTTCACCCACGTTTCGGAGAACGACAACCGGGCCAAAGATCCCGAAGAAACGTATCACAATTGGGTGATGGCCAACGAACGCACTGCGGCGGCTCTGAAGGCCAAAGGCTACGACTACCGTTACGTGTTCAGCAAGGCGACCAAGCACTGCGACCAAAAAGTATTCCAGCAAACCCTAGCGGACACGCTTGTTTGGACATGGCGAGGCTATCACGCAGAGTGAACTATTTCACTGTCGCCTTTATTGTCGCCTTTCGCTCCGCGAAAGTGCGATTTGCGCACGCACTTTCGCGGAGCGAAAGGCGACAATGGGTGTCCCCCCCGCGTTCAATCCAAAGAAGCCGAAGATGAGCCAAACAGCCAATCCATTTCAATGGGACGATCCATTCCTTCTGGAGGAACTGCTCTCGGACGAAGAGAGAATGATCCGGGACATTGCACGCGGCTACGCCCAAGACAAATTGATGCCCCGTATCCTCAAGGCTTATGCAGAGGAGATCACCCATCGTGAAATATTTAATGAAATGGGGGAGATTGGTCTGCTTGGCGCGACCTTGGACGAAGCGTACGGCGGGCCAGGCGCATCCTATGTCGCCTATGGCTTGATCGCCCGCGAAGTCGAACGTGTCGATAGCGGTTACCGTTCGATGATGAGTGTGCAATCCTCGCTCGTGATTCATCCGATCGAAGCCTTTGGCACAGACGATCAAAAGCAAAAATATCTACCTAAGTTGTTAACGGGCGAATGGGTTGGGTGTTTTGGTCTGACGGAACCCGATGCAGGTTCGGATCCAGGTGCCATGCGCACCGTCGCGGAAAGAACCGATGGCGGTTATCGTCTTAAGGGGACCAAGATGTGGATTTCCAATTCACCCATCGCCGATGTCTTCGTGGTTTGGGCCAAGTCCGAAGCCCATGAGGGTGCCATCAAGGGCTTCGTTTTGGAAAAGGGCATGCAGGGTTTATCGGCGCCAAAAATCCATGGAAAATTGTCACTCCGAGCCTCCGTCACCGGCGAAATCGTGATGGATGGAGTGGAGGTCGGCGAAGAACACCTCTTGCCGAAAGTTTCAGGTCTTAAGGGACCGTTCTCATGTTTGAACCGTGCTCGTTACGGGATTTCGTGGGGCGTCATGGGGGCCGCCGAAGATTGTTGGTTTCGCGCCCGACAATATGGTTTAGACCGCAAGCAATTCAATCGGCCATTGGCCCAGACTCAATTGTTTCAGAAGAAGCTGGCTGACATGCAAACCGACATAACCCTCGGGCTGTTGGCGTCGTGGCGCGTTGGACGCTTGTTCGACGCGAATAAAATGGCGCCTGAGATGATCTCGCTCATCAAGCGTAATAATTGTGCCAAAGCACTCAACATTGCACGCATGGCCCGCGACATGCATGGCGGTAACGGCATTCACGAAGAGTACCATGTCATGCGACACTCGCAAAATCTTGAGGCGGTTAATACTTATGAAGGCACCGAAGATGTGCATTCGCTTATCCTTGGCCGTGCCCAAACCGGGCTTCAGGCGTTTGGGATTTAAAACGTGAGCATGGAACAAAAACCCTTGAGCGGCGTGCGTGTCCTAGAAATGGCGCGCATCTTGGCCGGTCCGTGGTGTGGGCAAATCCTGGCAGATCTTGGGGCTGAGGTCATCAAGATCGAACGCCCAGAAGTCGGCGACGATACCCGTCTCTGGGGACCACCCTTTGTCACCGATGCCAAGGGTGAAACCTGGGGCGCGGCCTATTTTCACGCCACCAACCGAGGCAAGAAATCGGTTTGCGTTGATTTCAAGACAAACGAGGGGCTAGCGGTATTGAAAGCCTTAGCCTCGCAAGCCGATGTGTTGATAGAGAACTACAAAGTAGGCGATCTGAAACGCTATGGTCTGGATTATGAGGCCCTCAAGTTCGTGAATCCACGATTGATCTATGCTTCGATCACGGGCTTCGGCCAAGACGGGCCTTACGCCAAACGCGCGGGCTACGACTTCATCCTTCAAGGCATGTCAGGCTTGATGGACATTACGGGCGAACCGGACGGCCAGCCGCAAAAAGTTGGCGTGGCGGTGGTCGATCTATTCACGGGCGTCTATACGTCGACGGCCATTCTGGCTGCCCTCTTTCGCCGCACTTCGACAGGTATAGGTGCCTATATTGACATGGCCCTTTACGATGTAGCGACAGCCACGCTTGCCAACCAGGGTATGAACTATTTGGCTTCCGGGAAATCACCGAAGCGTCTCGGAAACGCCCACCCCAACATTGCCCCCTATCAAGTGTTTGCGGTCAAGGACGACTATATCATTATAGCAGTTGGCAACGATCGCCAATTCCAAGATCTCTGTGAGGTCCTACGTGCGGACCTATGCGCGGAGGATCCCGAATTTCAAACGAATACCTTGCGGGTTCAATCGCGAGATCGTTTAACCGAAGTTCTTGGTCCATACCTATTGCATTGGACGCGGTCGGAGCTTTTGGCGGCCCTGGAAGAAAAAGCAGTACCGGCCGGGCCTATCAACTCCGTGGAGGATGTCTTTGCGGATCCGCAAATCGTCCACCGAGCCATGTGCCGCGAATTGGTGGGTGACGACGGTTCGGTGGTGAAAACGATAGCCTCACCTATAGTGATCGACGGTGTGCGACAATCGAGCGATCAGGCTAGTCCGAAACTGGGGGAGTCCAAGTCAGAATTCACACACTTAGGAAAGCGGCAGATTGAAATCTACCAATCACAACCCGATACGTAAGTGAGGGACCTGCGAAATGGTCCCTCGCTCACGCTTCGGGTTGGGATACCCCACACCGCAGCTCGCCTTAAAACCCGATGAAGACAATATAGAGCCTTTGATGAGCCAAAACCAAGCGGCCAGACGTGGAGGTCAAGTCCTAGTGGATCAATTGGTGATCCAGGGAGTTGAACGCATAACATGCGTGCCGGGCGAGAGTTATCTAGCAGCACTAGACGCCATGGTTGACGTCGACATCGATGTGCTCATTTGCCGTCACGAAGGGGGCGCGGCCATGATGGCCGAAGCCTACGGGAAATTGACGCATAAGCCTGGGATTTGTTTTGTTACCCGCGGCCCTGGTGCAACCAATGCCGCCCATGGTGTGCACATTGCCGCCCATGACTCCACGCCTATGATTCTATTCATCGGTCAAGCCGAACGGGGCGTACTGGGTCGTGAAGGTTTTCAAGAGATAGACTACAAGCAATTGTTTGGTGGCATCGCCAAGTGGGTAGTTGAAATCGATCGAGCGGAACGTATTCCGGAGTTGATCGCGAGGGCGTTCCGTATGGCTACTCAAGGTCGCCCCGGTCCGGTGGTCGTATCCTTGCCGGAAGATATGCTGACTGAAATGGTACGGTGCGTCGACGCGCCCAGGATTGTTCCTGTTACTACAGCGCCGTGTGACGAGGATCTGTTGGCTTTCAAGACACACTTGATGAATGCAAAATCACCCTTGGTTGTCTTGGGTGGTTCGGGGTGGGATGAGGCAGGCTATGAGGCCATCCATGATTTTGCGACGCGGTTCCATCTGCCTGTAGCGACATCGTTTCGGCGCACCCACTTGTTTAACGCTTACCATCCGTCCTTCGCTGGCGATTTGGGCTTTGGTACTAATCCAGCCCTAGCCAAACGCGTCCAAGAGGCCGATCTCGTTATCCTGATCGGGGCGCGCCTCAGCGAGGTGCCGTCGTCGTCTTATACGCTGTTGGATATACCCAAGCCAAAACAAACGCTCATTCACATCTATCCGGATCCCGAGGAGCTTGGCCGAGTCTATCAACCGGATCTTGGCATTGTTGCTTCGCCTAATGCCATGGCGAAGGCGTTTAAAGACCTGGCTCCGCCATTGAACATACCCTGGACTGAACAGACCAAGAAAGCGCACCAGGGTTATTTGGATTGGACCGAAACCCCCAAAAAGCTGCCAGGACCATTTCAATATGGTGAGGTCATCGTCTGGTTGCGAGAACACATGCCGAGCGACACCATCGTTTGCAATGGAGCAGGCAACTACGCGATTTGGGTGCACCGTTATTGGCGTCATCAAGAGTTGGGAACACAATTGGCCCCAACCTCTGGCTCGGTCGGCTACAGCGTCCCGGTTGGGGTTATGGCCAAGCGTCAATTTCCCGATAAGCAGGTGGTTGTCTTTTCGGGCGATGGCTGTTTCCTAATGCAAGGGCAAGAGTTTGCGGTCGCCGTTCAATATTGCATTCCAGTCATTATCGTAGTCATTGACAACGGCATGTATGGCACGATTCGGATGCATCAAGAACGCGATTACCCAAACCGGGTGATTGGCACCGATTTGAAGAACCCAGATTTTGCAGCCTTGGCCCGAGCCTATGGTGGTCATGGCGAAACGGTGCGTGAAACCAGCGAGTTTGCCCCAGCTTTCGAACGGGCCTTAGCATCTGGACAGCCCGCCATCCTTCATTGTTTGCTGGATCCGCAGGCCATCACGCCAACCAAGACTTTGGATCAAATTAGGCGCGGGGAGTAGTCCCAGCATCTAGAAAAAACACTGTCGCCTTTTGCTCCGCAAAAGTGCGTTTTCGAGGCGCACTTTCGCGGAGCGAAAGGCGACAGTGCGCACTAATCTTTATCCGATCGAAGTACCGATATGAAGGCTTTTTGGGGGATATTCACGCTGCCGAACTGCTTCATTTTCGCTTTGCCCTTCTTCTGTTTGTCGAGGAGCTTGTTCTTGCGGGTGACGTCGCCGCCGTACAGCTTCGCAGTCACGTCCTTGCGATAAGGCTGTATGGTTGCTCTGGCTATGATCTCGCCACCAATCGCCCCTTGGATTGGGATTTTGAATTGGTGGCGGGGAATCGCTTCGGCAAGCTGCTCACAATAGTGCAGCGCCCTCGTTCGCGACTTGTCACGGTGAACCAGATACGAAAGCGCATCGACGGGCTCTTTGTTGACCAAGATATCGACCTTGACGATATCGGT
>JANMHA010000032.1:0-8032 GCA_031374925.1 Pirellula sp.
ACCATGGGGATGACCTTCCACTTCCTGGTGCCTTCGGGAAAAACACCAGTTTCGAGGCATCCCCTTTTTTTACGACCCCAACTTTATGGACTATAGCCAACTTGCCTCCGACGGACGCCGTTTTGGCGTACTAAAAGTGCGTCTAAGACCTTAAATTACCGCACTACGCTCCCGCCTCGACCGCGAAAATTGATCGAGGCGGGAGCGGAGTGCGGCGGTTAGCGGGCAGTCACGTAGGACGCCAAAACAAGGTTGAGGGGAGCTAGCTCCCGCTCAACCTAGGTGAATTGTTGGTTAAAATGCTTCACAGCGTTGCCGAGGGAGGGTGACTTACATGGGAAAACCCAAGTTACGGTTGCGGCACTTGCCAACGGAACCCTTCCCCTTCGAAAATTTCTCGCGACTCCGCAGAACAAATTCTTTGAAACAAGCGTTCCGCCAAGTGTGCGTTGGGCGACCCCTCGGCCACCGCGAACGGTTGAGTCGCCACCGCACACGAAAGTCCCTTGATCTGAATCGCATCCAAGTACTCGGCAGAGCCAGTCGCGTTGCTCAAATAGACAATGGCAGCATCCAGCGAACCGGCGCGAAGTTGATTCACCAACATATCCCCTGTCGGTGACTGCACTGTAACATTTTCCATGACCTCCTTTTGAATTCCCCCCTCGCGAAGCGTGTTCTGTGTGAGCCACCCCATTGCGCACTGCTTCTCATGCCCGACTCCGACTCTGATTCCTTTCTTCGCAACGTCACGCAGTGTCCTAATATCCAACGGATTTCCTTTCTGGACCAAGATGACCAACTCATTCATCGACACATCGATCGGCCTTGGAAAAAGGTCGGGGACTTGATTCATGAACTCACTATCGCATGCAAAATAGGCATCGGGATGTTGCCCTGCTTTCATTTGCGCCACCAATATTCCGCAACCATTGTAGACTCTGGAGACGCGCACCCCCTCGCGTTGCTCGAAGGCAACCAGCGTCTCCTCGATGGCGGGCCGAAGCATAGAACCTGCAAATATCGACAGTTGAGGCACATCGCTCCAAACATCTCCATTGGCCACACGAAACCCATGATCGGCATAATGCTTTAGGCCACGATCCCGCGCAGCCACATACCTCGCGAAATGCAGGGCTGCCTGCGGTTGCTTGGAACCCGAAATCACCGCCAACGAAACTTGCGATACGATCCCATCCAATTCCGGTAATGCAATCGATTCAAGACTGGGATACGAATTAAGAATCGCGTCGTAGACGATGCCCGCATCTGCGGATTCGATTACCAAATCGTTGGCAACGTCCGTAACCGTCGTTTGGAAGGCGAGCGTGGCGGACTCGAGGCGATCCCAATGCTTGTTTTCGATCAAGGCCTCGCGAGTCCGCTTGCCGATCGCGGACGCTTGTGGGCTGGCTTGCACCAACCGAACTTCAGCACGCAGCAGATCGGAAAAGGCTCGTACTCCCTTAGGGTTGCCTCGCTGCACCGCGACGACTCCCCTCATCGTTGCCAATGGAAGCACTTCGCTAAGTAAACCTTTCTGGCACCCCATTTCTATGAAGCTGTCATCCGCGGGTAAAAAAAGATCTCCCGTCTTACTGACTTCGATGGACGCGAGAAGGGTCTGCGACGCACCGTATTGAACTTGGATGGATCGATGAAACTCCTTTTCGTATTGAGTCTTAATCGACTCCATCACGGCTCGATTGCTGGCGGCGCAGAACAGCACCAGCTGCTCGGCCTCGCCGCTAAGATCGTTGCCCGATGGTCTTCGCGGTGCTGAATTGTTCATCAAGATCATCAACGCAACGAAGACAACCCCCGAACCCAACAAAACGACTGTCTGACGATTCATACCAGAAACTCCATGCAAGACATCGCTACTTCTTCCTGCCTGGAGGAATGGTCAAAAGTGTGGGCTTCGAAGGGGCCCGTTCTAATGTTGTTACCGGCGGTGGCGTTTCACCGTCATCGCCGTAAAGCTCCTGATTCCAGTTGGTGGAGAGCAATAAGTCGAAACCTGGATTGCGTTCTTTGACTTGGCAAGAGCAAGCCCCGCAAAGGAACATGGTCAAGTCTTCGATTAGTCCCTCATTCATTTGCTTGGCTGGTATCACTTCCAACGCCCGTCCCCGACCGAACACCGGTGCAAGCAATGGTTCGGTCTGAACGTCTGATTCGAATCCTGTCATGAGTTTAATCAACAACTGTTCCTTGGGATCTTTAGGATCCATTTCCAGGATCGTAAACTTGAGCAACAACGGAACTTCCGCGTAAAGTTCCGAGCCAGGCAAGCCGATTCCATCGGGCAATTGCAACTTTTTGATTAGACGATCCAGTTCAACGGTCAGTAAATTGCGAATGGCTTGATCTTTTTTGGCGTCGTTTGACTTTAACATGAGCCATACCACTGAATCGCCAGCCAGCAATCGACGGGACAATTCTCGCCGGATTGGCGAATGAAACAAGTTCGCTTTCGGTGCGTCCTCAAGAGAGCCACGCCAATGATTTACTAGTTCACCGCTACCAAGCGAAGTCCGAATCACCACGTACGGCAACGTTACCTGGGGTTGATCGCGAAGCGTTGACCAAAGTTCGTTCCGTTTTTTTTCCTCGTCCTTACCGATCTGGCTTCGGACTATTTCGGCGTTGGCAGCCCCCCCCTTATCTATACACTCCTTTTCCAAGGATTGTACGAGCTGTTCTTGATCGTCGGATAGTTTGCCGCCATGAAAGACGATTACTTGGCAATGATCTGGTCGCCAACGTTCCAAGGCGTAGCGGAAGACAGGGACATTGCACGCGATCGCGATGGTTGCCGAAAGTGCAAACATGGTTGCAATACTAGTTCGTAGGCAGTTTCGATATTGGATCATTTATGTTTCCAAGAAAATTTTGCAAGTTTCAAGATGGGTGTGTTTCAGGATGAGACAGGCTGGCAGCCTGTCCCACGATTGTCGCATTTTTCACTTACCGAAGCACATCAGTCGGCCATCGGTTGTCGAAAGGAATAACTTGCCGCTTGCACCTGACATTCCGTCCCAGGCTGGCAGCGTTCCCAATTCAATACTCTGTTCGACTAAGCCGCTGTCGCAGTTCACGGACAAGAGGAGACCGCTAATCTTGCCTTCCAAGGCTTGGTCTTGATCGGCAAGTAGTTTTTGAACACCTTCGTCTCTCTCGGACAATTGCTTGAAGGTTGCTTCTTCGTCGATCATGTCGAGCGGTCCTGCGATGAAAAGCTTATTACCTGCCAATACCATGGCGCGAACGTAGATCGGTACATCGTTGGCCCACTTGGGTTTGACGAGGCTGTTGCCTGCTTTTGGTGCTGCCGCTGCATTGTCGGCTACTGCATTTTTTGCAGCTCCATTTCTCTTAGCCGCCGCTCCATTCTTGGCCGTGAACTGAATTGCATTACCCATTTTTCCCTCGACCAGTGTTCCACCTTCTAAAGTGCCGTTGTTTCGGTGGGTCGAAAAATCGCGTGCCGTACCGTCGTCGAAGGTGATCACAAGTCGAGGATCATTTCCCAACTCCGAACCATTCTTGAAACGCTCCGCGATGGCCGCATCGTCTGTAGCCTTCATGTACAACCGGAATTCGTCAATGATTCCCGCAAAGGGATTTGGCGAGTCATATTCTCCGACTGCAGAACCAGCATCCGCGCCGATTTCTAGGCCTTGGGCGGGGTCTTTGGTGAGAAGCCCCGTTGTCACCTCTTCCGCAACCCGCTCGCCGTCTACAAACAACCGCATCTGCTTGTCCTGCGTGAGTACGCCCACGATATGATGCCAACCTCCCACCACGCGTCTAGGACCTTTGACACTGGAGAGTTTGTTCTCGGATCGGACCAGAAACGCTGGTCTGCCTTCTTCCAAGATCAATGCAAATCCTTCCGCGGGACCACCCCTGGCTGCGATGACGCCGTTTGGCTTCGTGGCTGTTACCCAAGCTTCCACCGTAATGGGTTTCCCTGCCGGATTCAAACTCGGCGATTTTTGAAACTGAGCGTAGGAACCAGGGATAGCTGCATTAGCCGCTTTGTTAAAGTCGGCCGGGATTTCTGGCGGGTTAGGATCCGCTTTAAACAACTGATGCTCCATGGTGGTTGTCCAACGCAGATATTCCGGCTTGCGTCCATATCCGTATACGTATCCATTGCCATTGACCATCAAGCGTCCGGCCGGCGCAAATCGGCCAGCTTGATAGTACCCCCCGTGGCCACCAGCAAAGCTCTGCCCGAGCACCCAATACGATCGATGGAACCACGAATCATCGAGGAAGCCCATCGGCGCAAACAAGTGAGCGCTGTCGCCACGTTGAACCGAAGCTTGCCCGACGAAATCACCAGAGTTCGGACCTATCTCAAGTCGATTTCCATCTAAGTCGAATTTTTGCGATTTCATGTACATGAACTTACCGTCGGACGACAAAATGTCCGGCAGTCCTACTGGCATTTGCAAAACCTTGATCTTCTCTTGAATGTTGTTGCCGGTTTCTGGATTGGTTTCATCGATGATGTTTTCCGTCAACTTCGTGCCCGTTGCTAATTCTAAGCGAATCATCCGAATTCCCCCGTCGAGGAAGTTCGATCGTCCGGAAACGCAATTCACAATATCATCTTGGATCAAGACGCTACCGTGCACTGGCCAAAGCGATTCCAACTGTTCGTAGGCCATCGTTCTGCGGTCCATTGGGGCTGCCCGATAACGCCAAGCCAGTTGCCCGTCGGACGCTTGCAGACAGTAAACCCAGCCGTCCGTTCCGCCGAACACAACCTTGCCCCGGTGTACCGTTGGAGGTGAGTCGATTCGTGCCCCCGCAGTGAACGACCAGCGTTCCTTGCCGCTCGTTTCATCGAACGCAAACAACGTGTGGGCATCCATTTTGGATACGTATACCGTTCCGTTGGCGATCACTGGTGAAGTCAATCGTCCACCAAGGTCCACCGTCCACTTTTTCTCGACAGCAGGAGGAATCAGTTCTGAAGCGGACCCGCTACGTGACGCGTCATGGCGAAAGGTTGGCCAATCTCCCCGTTTTGCGTTAGCTACATCGTCCAGTGGTTTCGAAAAGGCAGGCCCCTTTTGCAATCGGCCTTCTTCGGAGACGGTCGTTGGCAGCGGTCGAGTTGGTGCAAGCGGTGCGAGTGCGTTGAAGCCAAACAACTTCGCTTCTGGGTAGCATGCGCAATTATGAGGCGGAGCGTAGGTCAAACCGTTGCACGGCATGATTCCATACAAACAGCCACCTCGAACCCAATGGTTGATGTCCCAGTGTTTGTTGTCGGGGCTAACAAACTCGGTACCCGTTCGAGACGGAATCAAAAAATTATCGGTCGCTTTGGCGATGTAGCATCGATGATGAAACCAATAGGTATCCACATCCGGAGCGAACTCCTTTTTGACCTCGCCCGTCTTGGGATCGCGACCCGTATAAACGCCAGTGTCCTTTTCCGCAGTCGTCGGAGCAACCCAGACGAGTCCATCCATTACCAACAAGTCCTGAGGGGACTGGTAACCCGAATTAGGATGGACTGCATCCCACAGTGCTTTACCGTCCACTTTGTCGACGCTGATCATTTTGCCGTCGCCACCAGCATAGAGCACGACTTCATCGTGTACGACTAGTCTCGGACCAAAGTTAAAGGTGAACTGATTACGACGACTCACTGGCTTGGTTTCCCAAGCGACTTTGCCGGATCGATGTTCCACACTGATCAACTTCTCACCATCGTGGAAGTAGACCCGCGACGCATCGGCAGCCAACGTAAGCGGTGAGACTTTGGTTTGCTTGGCCCAAAGCGTTTTTCCTGACTCTGCATCAACGGCCATCAAGATTCGTGGATCTTCGTTCCAAAACATTTCGCGAGCGAGGGCTTGGTCGCCAACCGTTGCGTTCAGCGGCGCGTAGTCCGCGAGTTCCGCCTTGCCTTTCCTCACCACAAGGAACAGAATTCCTTGGGTGTTGACGATCTCCTCCGTACCTTCGGTCCCCGCGTACGTCTGTTTTGACTTACCTGTTGCGGCGTCAATGGCCGACAGGGCAGCATCGGTTCCCAACGTGGCATAAACAGTGTCGTCGGTTGAAACCAAACGTCGCGAGAGTTGGGTCGGCCCGCTCTTAAGTGGCCAAAGATGACTCTGCCAATCTTCTATATCTCGCTTCCACAAAACGGTTCCGTTGAAGGCGTCACGAGCGATCAGTTTCCATTTCGATGGTAGCTGAATGGAAATGCGGCTCCCTTCGTCCATGATGTAGAACATGCGACCGCCGGTGGAAACCAAAGCGCTCATGCTGGCCATGCGATCATGATGGCGTGAGTATCGCGGGCTGCCCACCCACTGCAGATGCCGAGGGGGTGCCACAACATCGTCGTGGGCGACTGAGTTTCCGCTTGCGTCGTGAAGGTAGTGGGACCACTCGTCGATGTTGCTAGGACGAGGTTTTACCGTCTTCGACCATTTTCCAGCCGCTTCTTTGCGATAGGCGACTCCGTTGGGCACTAAGACTCGAAGCACTTCTTCCGGAGAAATATTGCTTTGGTCCTCGATGACCATCAAATTGACCAGATTATCGATATACGGGAGTTGGGAACCATCGAGTTGGTCGACTGCAACATCGCCATAAATCCCCATGGCACGAATACGCTCACGGGCTTTTTTCACGATCGCAGCGTCCCGATCCAGGCCTTGTACTTGGATTCCTTCTCCCTGTCGAAGGGCAGCCGTCAGCTCGCCTGTTCCGACCCCAAGATGAACAAAAAATCCTCCAGTCACGCCAGTCTCTTTGAGGATTTTGGAGGCGTCTTGAGCGGTATCCGCAAGGAGCCATTGCGGAACAAGGAACACCATTGCAGTCCAAAGTATCGACTTAGGAGCAAAGAAAGGGCAACACAACATGATTGGGTCTCAATTCGAAACCAGGAGGGATTAAGGCAGGAACGACCAAAGGAATGCTTGAATATTGTCGCACAAATCTCGCCTCTACGTACCGGCTTTGCCCCGCGATTCAAGAAATTTCGTGGCGGATGCTGCTAGCATCCGAACCGACGCAAACTGTGGCGGATGCTGCTAGCATCCGTACCGACGCTAGCAGCGTCGGCCACGGCCACAGCACGAAATGGCCACGGCACGGAGTGCCGCGCCGCACTATTTTCTAAGCCCTACGGCTTCGTACAGGTCGAGTGTAGCAGGCGGACGAGTGCAGGCGAAGACTTCGCCTGCCGAGCAACCAGCCGCAGCCCCAGCTGCTATTGCTAGGCCTCGTACTCGGTCGTAGACGTGCGCTTTGGCCGGTGGGAATTGAGTTGCGTAACAAGCGATACTGGCGATTTTTTTCTCTAGGGTCTTACTGATATCAACGGTTATCTGATTTTCAAAACCCACGATGGCCGCCGGTTCGAATTGCAATCGAAAGTACAACTGCCGTTCGATGGCATGAACTGGCAGACCTTCAAACACATCATCCCATTTCGTTAGCCTGGAATAGAAAACCGCCGCGTCGGTTATTTGCATGGCTTGATAGTGGTCGGGTGACGCCATCGGTGTCTTGTTGCCAAAGCCGATAACCATCCTTGGCCTATAGCGACGGAATTCTTTAGCCAGCGCAACACGTTCGTCAAATCCATCCATCAATCGCCGATTGGTAAAGTCCAAAATCTTGCGAACATGGACACCCAGAACGTTGGCAGCGGCCATGGCTTCAGCCCGTCGCACGTCTGGATGAGGACTCAATGGCGTTGGCTCACCGTCCGTCAAATCGATGATTCCAACGCGGTAGCCTTGTTCGACAAGGGCCGCGATCGTTCCGCCACATGCGATTTCGACATCGTCGGGGTGGGCTCCGACGACAATTACATCCAAACGATCACTGTGCTGCGTCATCGACAAACTCCCATTGGTAAAATCCTTGTCGCCTTTCGAAATTACTGTCGCCTTTCGCATTTACTGTCGCCTTTCGCATTTACTGTCGCCTTTCGCATTTACTGTCGCCTTTCGCTCCGCGAAAGTGTGTTCGCGAGGCACAC
>JANMHA010000038.1:0-5123 GCA_031374925.1 Pirellula sp.
CAGATGGAAGCGAACGACCAGTCGTTCCTACCGGGAACTTTTTGAAAGCACTCTCGTGATTGTGGACTGCAAGTCCAAGTTGCTTGAGGTTGTTGGTGCATTGCATCCGACGAGCGGCCTCACGGGCTGCTTGGACAGCGGGAAGTAACAATCCCACCAAAATACCGATAATCGCGATAACTACGAGAAGTTCAACCAACGTGAACCCCCGATTTCGTCCTAATTGCTTCTTACACATCTGGATCGACTCCCAAAGATAGAACATATATGACAAGCTGGTCCTGCGCCATCCGCCCGTGCTCTAGCTCGCAAGAGCTGCAAGGTACATCGATTTAGCTCCTTCAGCCTGCGATGGGGTGGAACTCGCCTTTAGGAGTAAAATAGGCGGCCCGCGGAGCCGGTTAGTGAGGAAACCAAAACTTGGGGACGAAAAAGTGTACTAAATCGGCGACGCCTAACTCATTCTTTGTCTCCGACAATGACTCCACTTGACCCATTTTCCTTACGTCACCGCCAGATGTGGCCATTTTGCATTAAGATTTTTCAGCAGTAATGCGATTAAGAGACGGGCCAGCTTTTGCGGAACCGTTTGAATCAGCCCGCAGATTTCATTTAGTGTTGGGTAGATGTCTAACGAAGGCGAAATAATCGGACATACTAGCATTGCTCTTGAGTAGATGATTCGATCAAAGTGTAGGTGAGAGGCAGGAAAATGGGGGCAGAAAAATTGGATGCGCAAAATATCTCTGCCCCCATTTTTCTGTCTACTCCGAAATTGCAATCGTGACTGCCAAGCTCGTTTCCAGTCATTGGTTTTTTGACTGCCTTCGCTTTCCCTTGGACTTCGGCCCCGCACCCGACGAGTATTTCGAATTGGCTTCAGTCGGTATTGGGGCGTTGATGGATTTTTGCCATGCGAGCAAGTCGTCAAGCAACTCATCTCGTTTTCCTGCGTCCGTATTCGCGAGATTGTTCCGTTCGCCTATGTCGTACTTGAGATTGTTTAGGAGTTTCAAAGCCAACCCCACCTTGATAACCGACGTCCTTCCAGCCGAGATCGTCGGCAAAAATTAGCACGATGTTGGGCTTGCGCTGAGCTGCATTTGCCGTTTCTGCGCTTACCATAGCTACACTGCCAAGCAACGACGTTGCTAAGATGTACGGAAGCAACATCGCAAAGGATTCGCATCCAGATCGTAAAGCCGATTGAGATGTCTTCATTCTATGCATATCCAATCAGACAATTCGAAATCTGTGAACGAACTAGCGTTCTGGAAAGTGCGCCGTGATAGGCAGAAAAATGGGGGCAGAAAGATATAGTGCTTGACATTTTCCTGCCCCCATCATTCTGCCTATTCCAAAATTGATGCAACCGACATGGCGGGCGGTACAAGTTGGCCAACGCCAACATACTATTTACTCCGCTTGTCGCGAGTATCTAATTCATGAGTCTCATACTCACCCTGACGCTGAGTCTGATGAGCTTTATCTGCAAGCATCGTTAGCATTTTGAGTTTCTCCGGGTTGCGGTCGGCCAGATTGTTGGTCTGCCCCGGATCGTCGCTGAGATTGTACAACTCCCAAGCTTTTGATTTGGACGCAACGATCGTCCAATCATTTTGGCGGAGTGCCTTCCAATTCAGATGTTCCCAATACAAATAGTCGTGCATCGCCTGCGCATGCCCGGCAGCCTTTTCGCCAATGAGAGTTGGAAGAATGGAAATTCCATCCACCTCGTCAGGAACTAAAGTACCGGTCACTTCCGCGATTGTAGGCATGACGTCTGGGAAATAGCACAAGTGATCGCTGGTCTTGCCGCCAGGAATTTTACCTAGCCAATAAGCAAAGAAAGGAACTCGTATACCGCCGTCGTAAAGGTTCGACTTCTCGCCGCGAAAAACGAGATGGGAGTTGGGGGCTTTGTTCCCGTCCAATGTCTTTCCGTATCCGTTGTCGCCGGAGAATAGGATGAGTGTGTTCTTTTCGATACCTAGATCGTCAAGCATCGCTACGATTTCTCCGATCTGTGTGTCTAGCAGCGTAACCATGGCCGCGTAAAGAAGTTCGTCTTTGGTTAGCCCCTGGCCTTTGTAGACTTCGAGCGAGGGATCGCTTTCAGGAATCGCAAACGGGCCGTGAGGCAGGGTGTAGGGGAGATAGGCGAAGAACGGTTTTCTGGCGTGTTCGCGAATCCATGTCTTAGCCTCGTTATGAATCACATAGGCTGAGTAGGTCTGGCCAATTCGGCCCCCTTTGTTTCCCGCTTGAGGCACCTCTTCGCTATTGCGGATCAGGTAGGGCGGATAGTAGCTGTGTGCATGGGCTTGATTGTAGTAACCGAAAAACAGATCGAACCCATTCCGTTCCGGGACACCTTCGGAACCGCGAGCACCAATACCCCATTTACCGAATCCGCCGGTTGCATAGCCCTTCTGTTTCAGCACTTCGGCAATGGTCACTTCTTCAAGGCGAATCGAATGATCCTGATTGGAACGAATGGCAGCGTGTCCAGGATGTTTGCCCGTCATCAACGAACAACGCGTCGGTGCGCAGGATGCATTGCCAGCTAGCATGTTGCGAAAAATCATGCCTCCGTTCGCCATCCGATCCAAGTTCGGGGTCTTGACTACTTTGGAACCCATAAACCCCGGTTGGTAGTAGCCAAATTCATCTGCCATGATGTAGATAATATTGGGTTTAGAATCTTCCTGAGCACATGTCGATCTAACTGCGAATGCAGTCAAAATGAAAATAGAGGTGATCAGGTTTTTCATGGTTGTGACAGGCAGAAAAATGGGGGCAGAAGCAGCAAAAGGAACAGTTTAATTAGTTCATTTTTTTACGGTCCGATAGACTTTGTGCGCTGGGTCTCCACCTGACATGATGTAGGCTACGAGGTTTTGAAGTTCGTTTGCACTCAGACGATTAAGGAGAGCGGTGGGCATTTGCGATGTCGCAGACGGCTTGAGTTGTTCGATGTCAGACCGTTCCACGCGCACTGGTTCGGCTTTGGGATCGGATGGATAGACAAGGATCGCGTCGTCTTGCTCAACCACCAGACCATTGAGGACCTTGCCGTCGCTTAGCAAAACGCTCGAAGCCTGATACTGGTCCGAGATATTTTTGCTAGGGTCGATGATCGATTCCAGCAGATAGCGGGTGTCGAATTTGTTGGCAACGCTCGTTAAGTCGGGCCCGACACCGCCACCCAGCCCGCTGAATCGATGGCATGCTCCACAACTGACCGCATGAAAGTGGCTGCGGCCTTGCTCAAAGCTGAACCTTTTGGGCGAGCTCTCTTGCATTGCAGCCAGCGCGTCCTGAAGCGTCCATTCCTGACCGGGTCCGGTTGGTGGCTCAATGGGAAAGTCGGGGACGGGATTGAAATCTTCGCCGGTCAAATCCATCAATGCCAGCCGTTCGGAGTTGCTGCAGGATGCTAGCGCGTCCTTGCGGATGTTCGTTAGGTACCCGGGATAGCTGGCTCCACCACTGCCTTTGGCGGCAGTGTTGAGGAACGTGAAATACTGACGCCGCAGTTCGGGCGTCCAGCCCTGGTGAACATGACGAAGCGTGAAAGCGATGTCGATCGCATCGGTTGGCGGCGGGTTACCGGAGATCCGCTTTAATGTCGATCCTTTCTTTTCGTTCTGATCCTCGATGTCGTTCCACGAAACCGGTTTGCCAAGGCCCCGATCCGCGAGCAGCTGCATCCCTTTTGGCGCCGCGCTGGGTGCTCGCAGATACGTCAGCAGTCGTAGCACTTCCGTGCAAACATTGGCATCGGGCGCAGCCAACATTGGGTCGAGCTCCGCGATCATGAGGTTGCGTTGCTCGATAGATGGACTGCCCAGTCTTTCCATGACCAGGCCGTAAGCTCGAAACAGTCCCAACTGTTGCGACAATGGGAGGCTCGCAATGGGTAATTCATTGAGTCTATCTAGGAGCAGTTCGCGATGTTCAGGTTTTCCCATTCGGGCGAGCGCCACAGTGGACGTGATGCGAGCCTGTGCATTAACTTCAGAGAACACTTTTGCGGACCAACTCTTTACCGGCTGCGATTCGATTGCGACGCGGGCGGCGTAACGCAGGAAGCGATCATCGCTGGCGAGATGTGGCCATGCTAAATCCACTGCTGCCGGATCAACAACGCCATGAAACGCTTCTAATTGCCGGCGCGTGTTCGCCGCAGCTGGCAACGCTTGGGCGGGCGCCGGAGCGGTCGGTGCCTTGCCGGTGTAGACGACACGCATCAGTTCCGACTGTGTCCCTCGGCCACCGGTTGTGAAGTACAGTGCGCCGTCTTTACCGACGACCGCATCTGTCACTGGTAGAGCGGGACCGGAGACAAAGTCTTCTGCTTCGGCCTTGTAACTGGCTCCATCTGGAGTCAAATGAATTGCCAGAATGCGTCCGTAGGTCCAGTCGAGTGCATAGATGGCATGCTGGTACTTGGCTGGAAAACGCGTCCCAAGACCACTGACCATTCCTGTTGGCGAACCCGGCCCGATATTGACCAGCGCGGGTAGGCTGTCTTCGTAGTATTCCTTCCACTTGCCTGACCCATTGCGCCAGCCGTAGTCACCGCCGCTGATGACGTGGCAGATTCGAGTCGGTCGATACCACGGCAGCCCGAGATCCCATTCCATGTCGGCGTCGTAAGTGAATAGGTCACCGAGGACGTTCAATGTCACGTCGTATTGATTGCGAAAGCCAGCGCAGTAGAGATCGTGCGTTCGATTGACCAAATCAAATCGAGTGATCCAGCCGCCTGGCGCGAGAATGCCCGCGGCATGACCTTTGGGGTCCGACAATCGAGGCAAGAGCAGGTCTTCTGCCGCCGATGGATTTCGGCGACGAACCTCGCGATCATCAACAGGTAATGGCGTATGATTTCCGGACACTGCAAAAATGTGATCACCGTCTTCGGTGTCAACCAACCCATGATTGCCGTGTTCGCCTTTGCCGAAATACGCCGACAGCAACTCGGCATGATCCGGCAAATCGTCGCCGTTGGTATCGGTGACGCGATACATCCCTTTGCCGGTAATCGACGCGTACAAACATCCAGACTTCCAAAGTAGACCCTGCGCACCCGACAAATCAACAGGCAGTTTCTCGAC
>JANMHA010000080.1:0-1833 GCA_031374925.1 Pirellula sp.
GGCGATGCACTCTTTGCCTTTGCGTTATCTCGGCTGCGTGATCGCAATTTAGCGGAAGAAGCGGTTCAAGAAACGTTCGTATCGGCGCTTAAGTCTGTTGACCAATATCGGCAAACTGGCTCCGAAGGAGCTTGGTTGATGGGCATTCTCAAACGAAAAGTGATCGATCAATTTCGCGCACAATCCAAACAACCGGCCTCGCTCGAGAACGATTCAATGGTTGAGGCCCTGTTCGACAAACGTGGGAATTGGTCCAAATCGGCAAAGGCAAATGGCTGAATGCGTTTGGATGCGATCGAGCGGGAAGAATTTAAAGTCGTGTTCCAGGACTGTCTAAAAAAACTCCCACCCACGCAAGCGTCCACTTTTTGGCTCCGTGAAGTGCAGCAAGACAGTGCCGAAGAGGTTTGTAAGGTGCTAGGCATTTCGACGTCTAACCTTTGGGTTTTGATGCACCGGGCGCGGTTGGCGTTGGCCGAATGTGTGAAGACCCGGTTGGCAATGGAGAATAAGTGAAGTGTCGCGTTGCAAAGACATTACCAAGCTAATATCGGATTCAATGGAGCGAGAACTCTCATTCTGGCAACGCATTGACCTGCGCACACACTTGATCTTGTGCGGCATGTGCCGTCGATTTCAAGCCAACTTATTAGCACTCCGCAAGTTTTCAGCTCGCGAAATGAGTAGCCAGGATCCGTCAGAGAACCCGACGTTGACTTTGGAGGCAAAAACACGAATGCGGGATGCAATTCGTCGGCATTCGGATTGATTTACCAAAACTTCGAAAAAAGTTGTAAGCCAACCACGCGTCCGACGTCACTTCCTTGTGTTAGGCTGTCTGGCAACTTGATTACATGCATGCTGTGATTTCAATGAACGAGCGGATCTGGCTTTTGAAAAACTGCGACTTACTGCAGAAAATGAGCCCTGACCAACTCGATTCGCTTGAGAAGCACTGTCAGCGGCGGAAGTTCGCGGCGGCCTGCCCCATCTATTTGCCATCGGAAACCGCAGATTCAATCTATTTGGTTGGAAGTGGCTTAGTCAAAATCTGCCATTTGACCGCTGACGGAAAAGTATCGACATTGGCCTTCGTTAAAACGGGCGAAGTATTTGGCGAGTTGGCACTTTTCGACTCTCGTGAACGCGGCGAGTACGTCGAGTCGGTCGAAGCAAGCGTACTTATTCGCATTCCCAAACAGCGCATACAAGAGTTGATGAACCGTGATCTGGATGTTGCCTTGGCTGTGACGAAACTTGTCGGACTAAGACGGCAGCGGATCGAACGGCGCTTAACGACCTTGTTGTTTACATCCAATCAACATCGATTGAATCATTTGCTCCTCGACTTAGCAGAGCAATTTGGCATAGCCATCGAAGGTGGTATTCGGCTTGGCCTCAAACTATCCCACCAAGAAATAGCGAACCTTATTGGAACCACGCGAGAGACCGTGACTATTCTTATGGGCAAGTTGAAAACGGATGGCTTGATTAGTGGACAGAGACAGACGGTGATCCTGTCCGACATTGCGCGACTGGCCGAGTCGGTTGGTCGAAGTGCATGAAGACACACAGACTTTTCGGACCAGCTCGATTCAAGACGACCGATCGCGACCTTCTATCCGCGACGGGATGCAATTTAATCCAACCACCCGAGATTTCGGCCACGGACTGCGTTGTTTGAATCGTCCGAAGTTTCTCGGCACAAAGCGGGCACTTCTTCAAGTGCCGCTCAACTTGTGCTCGCTGAGTCACGGAGAGTGTATTGGATGCATAGGTCGGGAGCAGCTTGACCACCTGATCACATGATAGTGTTGTCGTATTCCAACTGAA
>JANMHA010000137.1:0-14374 GCA_031374925.1 Pirellula sp.
ACGGAGGGGTGGCCGCGAAGGCGGCGCACCTGTGTTTATTACCGTGAAACGGTTTGACAACAAAGCCCAGGGTCGCCGCGAAGGCGGCGCACCCTGGGTCCAACGCCAAAAGGTGCGCGGGACCCCAACGGGGTCCGACAACTTGGATGGCCATATCCTGCGGATAATGTCCCGCATGTCGAGGGTTCATCCCGCGCGACGGATGTTCAACCCCGTTGGGGTTGGGGGCATTGCGTTCGTGGCGAACCCAGGGTGCGCCGCGTCCGCGGCGACCCTGGGCTTTGTTGTCGAACGCCTTCGGCGTAAGCAAAGGTCCGACCGTAGGATTGCGGCTGCTTGTCTTGTCGCGACTGGAATCAATCGAGCACTGGAAATCAGAACTTGTAATTATCCCTCGCCGGTTGTACGTTCGAAATCCCGGACCGCGTCTTGCAATTGTCCATCGATTACGTTCCGATCAGAAATTACCAAAACCGAATCGAAGACTTTCATAGTAGCAGGCACACTCCGTGTGCCGTAGCCATTCTCGTCATCGTTTTTTGCGAATGCCTCAAGCTTAACGAAGGTTGTCTGTTTTTCTTTCCTGATCCATTCGGAGACGTCGGCTGGGAAATCCGATAGCGGCATTCCGGACCGATCAACGGCCCAGCTTATCATTTCAGGTTTTATTGCGACTACGTTTGCCATGAATCTTGAAATCGAGCTTCCGCGATTAAAGGGAGTGCAAGTCTATTCTAACAACCACCTACAGTTGGACCGACCCGCAACCATTGATCGCGAGCATGACGATGAAACCCCGACAATAATCGTGGGGTATCAAATGCATTCGCGACGTATTCGATCGAAAGGCGATAGACGTCAAGTCGATCATGGTCAAACAGGTATTCTGTCATGGTTGCTTCCGTTCGATTGCGAGCACGAGCACCGTTTCACTGAGCACGAGCACGACAACCGCGTTTGAATGCCAGAACTTTTTTCGAGCCGTTGTGGCACGGCGGTCCCCGCGTCGTGGCCGACGCTGCTAGCGTCGACTCGGATGCTGGCAGCATCCGCCACGATCTACACGGCGTCGAAGTAGACTCGCGATTGCTATACTCACTTCACTCCGAATCCAAATGGCGATAGGAAAACCGGTCGCTATCCTTCCAGGAAAGCGTCCCCTTGAGATCATCGACAATCCGTAACTTGTCGACTGTATCTGCTCCCCGCAACACTTATCCAGAATGAAGAATACCATGTCCAAGCATGTAGGTAGAATTGGCCGACGCGAGTTTTTGATTGCGTCTGGCGTGGCGGCGACGGCGTCAGGTTCACGGATCAATCCACTTTGGGCTAATCCTACCGAAAGGAAATCAGTCGCCGCCATCGTTACGGTTTATCGCAAAGATTCGCACGCCGATGTACTTGTAGGAAAAATTCTCGAAGGCTGGAAGCAAGATGGCGGAGAAGGTCCTGCACTGAAACTTGCTTCGTTGTACGTTGATCAATTTCCAAGCGATGATCTTTCCAAGTCGCTTGCCGCGAAACATGGGTTTCCAATTGCATCGTCGATCCGTCAAGCCATCACGCTGGGCTCGAAATCGATAGCGGTCGACGGCGTCTTGAGCATCGGCGAACACGGAGACTATCCGTGGAACGACAAAGAACAACACCTTTATCCGCGACGACGGTTCTTCGAAGAAATTACGGCGACATTTTCTGAGTTTGGGAAAGTAGTTCCGGTCTTTAATGACAAACATCCTGGCCCTGAATGGTCGGATGCCAAATGGATGTACGACAAAGCTACGGAGTTGAAATTGCCCTGGATGGCGGGGTCTTCGTTGCCAGTTAGTCTTCGCGAACCCGACATCACGATCCCTTGGGGATCTCGAATTGAAGCATGCTTAGGGGTCGGTTATTCAGGATTAGATGTCTACGGATTCCACACGCTAGAGTTCTTGCAGTGTATTTTGGAACGAAGAGCAAACGCCGAAAAGGGCATACGTTGGGTGCAGTGCTTGCCATCGGATGCAATACCCCGACTGCTAAGCGAAGGGATAATCCGCGAAGATCTCTTCGAAGCGGCTTTGAAGACGAGCAAGGCCAATCGCAGGGCTGTTATCGAATCGCCGATCCAGGATGGAGCCGTATTCTTGATTCAATTCGAGGACGGATTATTGGCTCCAGTACTAATGTTGGCTGGCCGCGCTAGCGGAATTTCGGCCGCCTTCAAGACGTCTGACGCAGGTGTGATTTCTACCAGAACCGAAGAGCGACCTGAACCGAGGTATCCTCATTTTGCTTACTTGCTTAAGGGAATCGAGCAAATGATCCACACGGGTCTTCCTGCCTATCCTGTCGAACGCTCGATGCTCACATCGGGAGCACTAGACCGTTTGTTGACATCGCGAAAGGATAGTTATCGTCGTTTGGAGACTCCTGAGTTGCTCATTCCATATCTCCCGGTAGACTACGCCTATGCTCCACATATAGACTTAGCAAAGACCTGGTAACGAAAGTCGGACCGCTCAAACCGTCGCTTACAGCCCTACTGCTTGAGGCAGTGGAACTAAGCAAGAGCAGCTGTGACGACAAGTTCTACCCGGTAACCTGGGGCTGCTAGTTGAGGGTGTGTGCACGCTCGAGATGGAGCGTGTCCCATTGGTATCCATGCATCCCAAAGGTCGTTAAAAATGGCAAATTCCTCCGCGTACGGCAAATAGACCAACACTTGAACTAAACGGGACTTATCGCTTCCAATCTGAGCGAGTCGAGCATCCACCTGTTGGAACACGAGTTGAAATTGCTCGCGTGGCGAACCATACGCGTGGTCCGGGACCTCAACAAAGTACCCCAGGCCTCCTACAACTACGGCATCCGACCAACGCTTGGTAATTCCGTATCGGATCAAATCACTCATAGCCGTTGCCTAATCCATTTTCTGGCTCTTGTAAACAGACCGAACGTGCGAGCCACCGTTTGGTAATGCGGTTGTCACGCTCGAGAACTCACCCATCATGGATAACACACTCCATGCCGAAAGAAGATCCTTGCCGGTGAGTTCGTAATTTGGGGGTAACGTTCTCTCCAATAGAGATGCCTCCATGCTTTCCATACCTTCAGTCAATGCGTACCGAATCCAGGGGCGTGCAAAATCGAAAATCCGTCCGACATGGACATAGGAAGCACTCGACAGCTTAGCCGACGAGTCGATGATCCCAGCACCCACGGAGAGTTTCCTAATACCAGCCAACTCAGCGGACTGCTTGTCCGAATAACTCTCGAATAGATAATCGCCGGAGAACAACACCTGTGGCATCATCTCTTTTGGGGCAGGGCAGTCAGCCGGGATTGCATATCCGTATTTTATACCAGTACTCGTCTCTGACTTGATAGGGCGTGGCACTTGGTAGCTGGTGGGAATGAAGTTTGGAGCCTTTTCCCGCATCGAATCGACGATTTCATCGCATACCGTCAGCACATCTTCAAAGGCGTTTTTCAGCAGCGTTCTGTCCATAACACCAGTGATTACTGCAAATTCGGGAAACGGGAGCGGATCAACCGAGGGAGACATGTCCTTGGACCACTGCCTGGCTGACAAGTTTCCGCCCGTGAAAACGATGGCGTGTTCTCCTGTCATCGCAGGCAGGAACTTCCTTTCCCAGGTGTTCGCGAGTCGAACCAAATAGGGCCAGAGTAGGTCGGTGCATTCCGTGATGTTTTCAATCTCGAGATTGTCTTCCAGGAAGGTCCAATCCAGTCCAGGAATAAAGAAATCCACAAGAGACGAAAGATTAGTAGGATCTACGCTACCCCCGACCTCGTTCCAGTCGAGTTTGGATGCTTCGTCCAATCGAGTTTTCAATTTTTGCACGATCTTGCGACATAGCTGAAAATACTCGGGCCGATCCTGAAGTTTGGCTGCAACGAACATTATGGGGGCTTCACCCAAGTGTTCTAAGGAAATCAACGGCGAACTTGCTTCCATAAAGATGTTCTTGGTACGGACATAGTCGTGCCGCTCCCAACCGTCGTCAGTCAAATAGGCCAGAGAAGTCGTTCCCTTGAACTCGGGAACCAGTTTTGCAACGGATTCGTCGACCCATAAACAGTCTGCCAAAACATCCTTAATGAAATCTCGAATTTCGCTATCGTCATCCAGTGACTGCACCAATGGAATGATAGAGGCGGTGAAATTGCGAGACAAAAGATTATTGAGATTTGCTTCGAAAGTTGCTTTCGATAGTGCGTCCGACGTGTAGTTTACGGATGTCAATAATTGGGAAGTAGCGTCTCGAACTGGTTGCATATCGGGATGTTCGAGAATCGACTTTCCCTTTCCTAGTTCCAGAATCGCTTTGCTAGAGGGACTGAATCCGACGACAAAGAAACTGTCTAAGAGGCCGATCGTAATCGTAATGCTTTTCTTTTCGACAACTTCGCGCACGTTGTCTTTGACCTTCTCATCAAAGAATTCGTTTGTCGGAATGGAATCCCAAGGAATCTGTGTGCCGTCCAAACGCAGTTGCAGTCTATTGCCACGTGCATCGTCGATGCGAGCCAAGTTTTTTAATACCAAATCGAGGCCGGGGACAAAGCCTCGGCCAAGCTGCAAAACACCCTCCAGTTGGTCTAGTTTACCGAGCGCCAAATCCTCATTTTGGCAACGTGCTCCAATCACCACAGTTGGTATTGTTAGGCGATCCATTTTTTCAAGGAACTTTGTAAAGACCGCCAGAGCTCGTTCTTCTGCCGTTTCCTTGGTTGAAAGCGATTGAGACGGCGTCTCGTCGTTCCAATTCCCATCCGCCTCATACCATTTCGAAACGTTTTTGTCGCCAACAATAAAGACTTCGGTCGACAGAAGGTCTTGGATGAAAGTCAACGCCTCTTTGGTGTTTGGGTTTTCCATCAAGGTTCTTGCATTCATCCCAACCCCATCCCGTTCAAGCCATTCAGACCGGAACTGCTCCATCGCATTCTCAACACCCGACGATTCAAAGAATTCTTTGACAACTGGTCCAGAGACGAATCGATCCCATTGTTCACGGAGTCTAGAAGCTGCGATGTAGAAATCAGCGTCAATTGGCGCCATTTTCAGGGATGCAAGATCAGACGGATCTTTTGCGATGACGCAATTGACCGAATGGCTGGCGTGCAAGCAAGTCAGCGAGAGGATCGCAATTGCGAAAGGCGAACGAATCCGTCGAGCAAGTGAGGTCACTATTGCATACTCCTGTATCGGTTTTTTTGATAAAAATGGATCAGCTAGATTTCGAATCGATCCAGTTCGTCCATCAACTGGTCAATATTCGGAAAATCCTCATTCCCATCCAATGGCGAAAGCGTGGAAACGATTTGTTTTGGTGTGTCGACTCGAATGGACTTAGGCAGGATGTTGGTCAATGTAGGGGAAAGTTTTTTTGCATCTATCGTTGACGCATGAGGCGCAACATCTGGCATGTTTCTGTTGGTTAGGCCACCGATCGAAAAGACGGGAGTCGATCGGGACAGAAGCAAATCCTTGAGCGTTTTGATTGTCGAATCAATACTGTTGCTGGTTGCTAGAGCGATCAAGAAGATCTTTTTGGGAGGCTGCAGACCAGCGTTCCCGCTTTGCGTTTTCTGGCTTCCATCGACAGGAATGATCTCTAATAAAGGAATGCCTAATCGATGCAGGTGACTGCAAACGTAAGGGGCCGACTCCCATGTTGCGAGCGCAAAATCCCCCTTGAGACCTTCGATGCAAAGGTGATCTGTGGTATCCAATTCGATTGACTTCAAGTCGGCAATGAGCGTCGCATCCAGTCCGCTCTCCATCACGATGCGCGTAATCAGTTGTTCTTCATAGTCCGCGATGGAACCAGCACGGCGTTCGTGTTGGCTGATAACGACAGGAATCCGATTTGCCATGCGACGGTCGCGACTTTCTAGTCACAGTAACAGATTTTAGAGTGCGTCGAATTCAACTTCGAACGGTTTCATCATGCCTTGCAAGTCGCCGGATGCAAATCCTGCCGCGTACCACTTTTTGCGTTGTTGAGAAGTACCGTGCGTGAACTTCTCTTTTCTTACTCGTCCACCAGTGATCTTATCGTCCCCAATTTGTGTGGCGGCATTCATGGCGTCGCCAATATCGCCAGCTTCGAGAATATGCTTAGTCTCTTGAGCGTGTTTTGCCCAAACTCCCGCAAGGTAGTCCGCTTGCAATTCCAGTCGGACGCTCAACTGGTTTTTTTCGACTTCTCCGGCACGATTCTGCATCCCTTGGATCTTCGCAGAAAGCCCCAATTGATTTTGGACGTGATGGCCGATTTCGTGCGCGATAACGTATGCCATCGCAAATTCACCAGGAGCATGAAAACGCTCCTTCAACTCCCGGAAGAAGTCAAAATCCAAATAGACGTTGCTGTCTCCAGGGCAATAAAAGGGGCCCACCGCCGCTGTCGCTTGACCGCAGGCGGATCGCACTTCACCCTTAAAGAGGACAAGTTTTGGTTCTTGGTATCGAGAACCGAGTTGTTCACGGAAGAGCTTTCCCCATACGTCTTCTGTGTCCTTCATTACCACGGATACAAACTCCACCAGTGGAGCATCCCGGTCGTTCTCCGGGGTTAATCGTGCGCTTGTAGAGTCTTGTTCTAGTTGTTGACCTACTTGTTCCATCAATTGCTGTGGATTGGCGCCAAGGAACATCATGATCAACATAAGCACGATTGTGCCGATTCCACCTCCACCGATGAGCCCCCCAGCAGCCATTGCCATCCCGCGTCGATCCTCAACGTTTGTTGACTGTTCCCGGCCTTCCCAACGCATAAATCATCATTCCTATTCAAATATCCAACAGTGGGGTTCTCCGAAATGGAGAGACAACTTGGTAATGTAACAACTTTTTTTGGAATTGGCAGCGCGAAAACCAAGCTGAATCGTTCGTCAAGATTCATGAATGCACTGAATTCTCACAAATTCAGCTACAATGCGTTAGTCCCGTTGGGTATTGAATATGCGGTCGCCTGCATCACCAAGTCCTGGCACAATAAACTTGTGATCGTTCAACTCAGGATCGATTCCAGCCACGAAAACCTTGACTTCAGGGAACTCTTGATGGAATTGCTCGACGCCCTGTTTGGCGGCAAGGACACTTAGAACGCGAATGTCTTGCACACCCCAGCGCTTCAAGGCTAGGACTGCGGCCCGAATCGATCCTCCCGTGGCGAGCATCGGGTCTAAAACCAGGCCAACATCAACGGCATTGCCGACAGGCAACTTGCAGTAGTACTCGACTGGTTGAGCAGTGGCTTCGTCTCGGTACATCCCTAAATGCCAAACTGCGGCCTCGGGAATCAACTGCAAGACTGGCTCAACAAGCCCCAAACCGGCTCTGAGAATTGGCACGATTCCAATCCGTTGCGCCATTCGACTACCGTTCATTTGGGTGAGCGGGGTCTGAACAACATGCGTTTCTAGACTCAAGTCGTCTGTTGCACGCACGGCCAAAAGCATGGCCAGCAGGTGAATTTGGGTCCGAAATTGGGCTGGAGTAGTTCGGATATCACGCAGAATCGAAAGGTGATGGGCTGCCAGCGGGTGAGCCAACTCAAAAACGTTCTGCATGCCTATTCGCCTGGGATTCGATTGATGGAAGTTACGTCGACGTATTTGTAGGTACCACGATTCATTTCCGCCAGATCTTTAATCCAACTGCCGTCGTTGCTTGCCGGGCCAAGGTTGAATTGTATCGTGTGAATTGTCGTCCTTGTAAGCTCGGCACGTCGACGGATATCGTCTAATTGCGGCAATGTTAAGCGAGGATCATCGGCATCGGTCAAGAAAAAGAGAACTTCCGGAGCCAACGCCAAAGCCTGCTTCAATGCAGGCAGGTGCGATGTCCCCCCATCGCCCGGCATTCCCTTTACAAAGCCCATGGCCCGACGTTTATTGGTATCCGTTGCAAAAATCATTTTGCCCGATAACGGAGAAAGCGAGTCGTTGTAAAAGACAATTTGAAACTGGTTGTACTCGTTGAGCGATTCCAAGCTTTTGAGCAACTCCCGTTTTGCGTTGCGCAAAGGGGCAGATTCGTTGGCATTCATTGAATCCGACCTATCGACGACGTAAACAAACGACGAGCCAGAGCCCTCGACTCCAAAAAAAGAGGTTTTCGTCTTTTTGCCGGTACCGGGGCCACGTCCTGAGCCGCTTGTGCTTGTCCCGCCGCCACCGGCCAGTCCCACGCCGCCAGAGCCGTCTTGACCTACGTTGTTATCGTTTGACCCAGATTGGTTACCAACTAGTTCCGAAAGAATATTATCAATGGAAAGTGGTGGCCCGGTCGTGTTGTCTAATGCAAACGGAACGGATTGGGACATGGCTGCGCTCGAGCTAGATGCACCACTCGTTCCGCCTTCGAGCGAATATTCGTCACCGGGGTTCGTTTGATGTGCGATCCCAACAGGGCGATCTAATTCACCGGAAGTGCCGCGGGTTTGCGGTCGCCACAGTAGGGCAATTACGACAAAAAGTGTGGTATGCACGAGGCAACTAGCGATCCATGCACGGAAATCGGACCAAGATTTCTGTTCAAAAACAAAAAGACTACGGTCTCGACGTTGGAGTAGATCCAAATTCGCGGTGTTGTTCGAATGGTTAGATGGATTTGCCACAAATCAGTTAATAATTACGGGGTTTTTTTGCCAATCAAAACAGTACCACAAGTTTGGTCAGAATTCTGCATTTGGAAACAATGCCTTGATTTTCCGTCGTATTACCTAAATTAGCAACCAACTTACAAATTTGTGAAAAGGTCTGGTTGTGTCGATATTGCCAAAAACTCCGGATAAACGGAACTTTGACACATTTATGTGCATCGTACTCGAGGTTCGTTTTGTTGACAGTGAATGGCCTCCAACTACCATAGAAATTCGCCTGTTGTAGTGGGATCCCCAATTTTAGCGGGGAGTTAGCTATTACGACAACGAAAACACTGCATTTCTTTTCTGTCCGTTCGTCACTTGGGGATCCCATGGTGAATTCACGTAAGCCTGTTCTTGGTCCAATGAAATCCCAGTCATCAAAAAAGGCAAAAAGCCGAAAACTGGCCAAACGTGCCCGGCAGTTCGAGATTCTAGAACGTCGCGATTTGATGACGATGGATTTCTCCCCTCAGGTCAATACCATTTTGGCATCGATGCTGTTCCGGGATAGTGCAGCCTATGACACTGCTGGAATGGCATTGACTAAGCAGTTTGCTGGTACATCGGCTGGTTCCAACTCTGGAGCAGGAGAAAACAACACTCCCTTCAATACAAACGAAGTCGAACCGAACAACGCTCGAGCAACAGCCAACTTTCTTCCGCTGGGAACCGGTTCAAATCAGACCACCGTTGTCAATGTTGCTGGCCAAATGCAGAACATTTTCGATGAGGACTTTTATGCTTTTGACTTAAAGAAGGGGGACATTTTCGACGCGAGAATTACCACCACACCGACCAGTCCCCTCCCCGGAGCAATTTTCTACAACTCAATTGGCACTGAATTGCTCTACACCAGGGGGCTTTTCTTGCCAACGGTATCGGGGGCAGCCGCGACGAAATCGCCGCGATTCACGACCGGTGCGACAACGCTAACCTACGTGGTTGATGCGGACGCTCGTTACTACTTCCGCGTTGGTGATGCTTCCGGCGCTTACACACTAAATTTGCGAGTTTACCGACCTACTCTTGAGCAAGAGCCGATTGGAACGAAACAAATAGTTTTCTTGGATTTTGATGGATCCACCTTTCGCACCGACTTGAT
Source organism: Pirellula sp. (assembly GCA_031374925.1). Classification (GTDB taxonomy): domain Bacteria; phylum Planctomycetota; class Planctomycetia; order Pirellulales; family Pirellulaceae; genus JBKCUI01. The sequence continues at coordinate 9,775 of JANMHA010000137.1, forward strand.
CAACCTAGCGCCTGCAGGGGCCGGTATCACACGTCGAGTACCCGCCTTTTCAACCTATGCAACCCAACTCGGGATTACCCAAGCCCAAGTTCCTGGCATTATCGAACGCATCACTCGGAATGTCGAAGCGAAGCTAAGAACAACCCTCGCCCAGAATACTAGCAATGGTTTTTATCCTACCTCAGGAAATCCAGGCGACTTCGATATTAAGGTCGTTAGCAGTAACGACGGGGATTTTTGGGGACAACCAAATGTTTCTCGTGTTCTCATTGGCGGTGATCAGCCGACCCTCGCACCTGCAATTCCGGGATTGTTAGGGATTGCTCAACGGGTGGATATTGGAAATTTTGATCGTGAAGATACCTCACTTGTGATGCTGGACACTCTTATCTTCGACGCAACTAATCTAGATATTGCGGATCCGTTTTACATTCCCAGGTCGGGAACGGTGTCCAACATTGATCTATTTATCGAGTTGACGTCAGTCGTTATTGCGCACGAAATGGGGCATAACCTAGGTGCGATTCACCAGGACCCAAATAACAACGTCTATGGCATTATCGACCAGTTCTACTCTGGGGTGATCACTTCCGGGGCTGGGTTGGATGGAATATTTGGAACTGCGGACGATGTGACACTTAGGTTCTTAACTGACGAGTATGCACCAACCCAAGGGGCAGTCTTCGGTGGAGGAGTTAATAACTCAGCACAAGCGCTCGCGTTTACCATGCCGTCAGGCAAAATAGGTGCTTCCATTGTCGGAAATTCCTTCAATGATCGCAACCGAAACGCTCGTAAGGATTCCGGTGATGAGGGCATAGGTGGCTGGGAAGTCTTTGCCGACATCAACAACAATAGCGTTCGAGATTCGAGCGAACCCCGCACGACGACCGATGGTGTTGGTAATTACACACTTCGAGTTGCACCGGGTACATACAACGTGCGAATTGTCCGTCCAAGCAATTGGATTCCTTCAGCCGCGTCTGAACTAGTAAAGACGATAACTGTCATTGGAAGCGCAACAGCGACCGCCAACTTTGGTTCGGTGATCCCGTCGGATACTGCGACAGGCTTCAAGTGGCTCGACGTCAATGCCGATGGTATCCGTGACGCAGGTGAGCCAGGTTTGGCTGGTGTCTACATTTACCTGGATCTCGATGGTGACTCCCGACCCGATATCGGTGAGCCTGCGAGCGTTACGAAAGCAGACGGTTCATACTCGTTGACCCCGCCGAGCCCCGGAGTATATGCCATTCGCGAAGTAGTGGACTCAGGATACGTTCAGACGTTCCCGGCTGCTGGCGTGCATTCAGTTACGTACGATGGAACCAACCCACTTCGCGGTTATGATTTCGGCAACAACGAGTCCTCCGATTGGGGTGATGCTCCAGTTCCTTATGCGACAACGCGCGCTCAAAATGGAGCATCTCATGGAACAACACCTGGACTCAAACTGGGCAATCTCTTTGATTCAGATCCAGATGGTCGGCCGACTACCAATGCGGACGGGGACGATACGACCGGAATTGACGATGAAGACGGTGTGACTCTCCTCACGCCTATCGTTCGAGGCGATGGTTCCAATGTAATTCGAGTCAACGTAACCAACACAGCTGGCTCTCCAGCGTTCATCCAAGGCTGGATTGACTTCAACGGTAACGGAGTCTGGACGGATGCGGGCGAACAGATTGCAACCAACGTGTCAGTCGCAGCAAGCGGTGCGACGAATATTACCTTTTCAGCCCCAACCAACGCTGTAAGTAAAACTTACGCACGGTTCCGACTTTCTCAGGATCAGAATCTTGCTCCGACCGGTCGCTCCAGGACAGGTGAAGTAGAGGATTACGTTTACTCTATCGTGGATGGTCCTCGCCAACTTCTTCAACCAGACACCTTCACCGTTGCTCGAAATAGTCGCGATAACGTATTGGATGTCTTGGCCAACGACTTCAATTTGCCAGGCGATGAATGGACGATAACCAGTGTAAGCAGCGGGTCAAAGGGTGGACGAACCACCATCGATCAGACGACAAAAACCGTCAAGTACACGCCGGCACTTAGCTTTACAGGTAGGGACACCTTTTCCTACATTGCGACGAGTGTGACCGGGCGCCGTGAGACTGCCGAAGTAACCGTTATTGTTGCGTTGCAATTCGTAGATCCTGTTGCGGTAGACGACTCATTTGACGTCCCTACCAACTCCATTGGATTCCCACTTAGCGTGCTTGCCAATGACGTCGAGGGACGTGGCGGCGCCTTGATCGTGCAAAGCGTATCCACGCCGGACAAAGGTGGGTCTGTGGTCATCGGTTCGGGGAGCCAGAGCATTCGCTATACGCCTCGTCGCGATTTCGGTGGGACAGAACAATTTAGCTACACCGCAGTCGATGGAACCGGCAAAGTTTCATCAGCAAACATTACGGTGCACACGGTTCAAGGTGACAGAGCTGACGATGAAGTGGAGTTCAGCTTCTCTTTCCTGAATGCCGTTAACGAGCCCATCACGGAAGTTCGCCAAGGCGATACGTTCAAGGTAGTCGTATACGTCGACGATTTGCGACCAGAAAAAGCCGCTGCCGAGACTCCCGCTCGCAGTATCACGGACCCAGGTGTTTACTCTGCGTACCTGGACTTGCTTTACAGTTCCGGTTTGGTTACCCCGAATGCACCGACCAGCGGAACCCAGGATTTTGCTGCGACCTTCATTGCTCCTTATCAAACGGGGCGGGGCGGAACAGCGGTGACTCCAGGTATCATCGACGAACTCGGTGCGTTCATCGGACAAGTCACTTCGTTCAATCAGCCTAACAAATTGCCAGTTGTCATTTTGGACTTCACGGCTGCATCGGCTGGCATTGCGGAGTTCGTGGGTGATCCCGCGGACAAGATCCCTGGCTCCGAAGTAACTTTTTATAACGCTCCATCCTCTGCCCGCGTTCCAAACGAACAAATTCGATTTGGACGTTCGACCATCGAAATCGTACCAAATGGTGTTAATTTCCCGTTCGCTGTCGACGATACTCGGTTCAATGTTCCACAAGCCAATCCATTCAATGTAGATGTGCTAACGAATGATATAGTGGGCACGCAACCACCGATTCGAATCACGTCGGTCACTCAGCCTAGCAGTGGCCAAACCCAAATCAACAACAACAATACGCCGAACAATTTTGCCGATGATACGGTGACTTATATTCCAAATTCGAACTTTATCGGTTTGGATCAGTTCAAGTATACGATCACCGATGAACGCGGATTCATCTCCACTGCAACCGTGACGCTGCATGTCGGTGTTTCAACCGCTGACGACATTATTAGATTGCGTTTGAGTGCGACTGATTTGGCTGGTACACCAATCGATCAAATCACAGTTGGACAACAATTCCAATTGAGAGGGTATGTCGAAGACTTGCGATCGACAGCAAATAGATTTGGTGTATTCGCGGCGTTTCAAGACGTTTTGTACTCCAAGGGACTCGTCTCAGTCAACACAAGCACTACTGCACCGGGTTTCCAAGTCGATTATGATCCGCTCTACAGCAACGCGAAATCAGGGGACATTCGGATCCCAGGTCTTATCAACGAAATCGGATCGGTACAAACTAGTGCCAATCCAACAGGACTCGGAGAGAAACTGCAATTCACCATTACGCTTACGGCTCGCAACATTGGAACCGCAAACTTTATTGGCGACCCTGCAGATATCAAACCGTTCCACGACAGTTTCGTCTTCGATCCGACAACACCGCTAACCCCTGCTCAGATCCGCTATGTTTCGGACTCGATCTTGATCGTTTCGACCTCCGGCGGTAGTGGTTCGAGTGGCGGCGAAGGAAATACCAACTTAACCAATGCGTTCGACGTAAACAACGACGGATTTGTTTCGCCGATCGACGTTCTCATCTTGGTTAACTCGTTGAACACCGGCGGAAGCGGGTTACTGACAACCGGATTTACGGCCGGAAGCGGCGAAGGAGGTTCGGGTAAGTACTTTGTGGATGTCAACGGCGACAATTATTTGTCACCCCTCGATGCTCTGATGGTGATCAACGAACTAAACGATCGTCAAAATGGTAGCAACGGGGAAGGCGAATCGGCTCCACCGGCATCTACAGCAGCTTCTACGTTCAAAGCCGAATTGGTAGAGCTTCCATTTGCCAGGAAACGGCCCAATGCTAGCCAACAATTAGTTTATGGACCAGTGCCCTCCACCAACGAATTGGAGAACGCATTCAGTCTGGACGAATATTTGGCACAGCAAATCGACGGCGAAGAAGAGTTGGACTACCTCGAAGGTCTTGCCAGCGACATCTTACGCAGCAAACTCAGTTAAGCGTTGCACAGGCAAATAGTACCGCAACCTGGATTCATCCTCCCTCCGGGAGGCAACGCTGTGAAGCATTTTCACGAACAATTCGCTTAGGTTGAGCGGGAGCTTGCCTCCCCTCAACCTTTTTTTTGGCGTCCTACGTAACAACCCGCGAACCGCCGCCTTCCGATTTGGGCGCCGGCACGCAAAGCATTGGAGTATGCAAAGGCTGTAAAAATTCCAATTCATGCGGCGGATGCAAAAATCGATGAATTGATTGATGAAGTGATT
>JANMHA010000141.1:0-15779 GCA_031374925.1 Pirellula sp.
TCTAAGTCGTATTTCGCCTTTAAGCTACCGATGGAAGTTCCAACGATTGATTCAAGGCTATGACGCGCCGCTTCGAGACGCAAGTTCGCATCGTAGTTGGCTCCTTGAGCTGTTGATAACTGCATCTCCGCTAGCAAGACATCGGGCTTGGTCCCTACCGAGCCTTCGCGCAGGATGCTGGCAATTTTCACACCATCCGTTGCCGACTTCACCATATCTTCGCTGAGAGAAACGGCTTCTTGTGCGGCGATCAAGTCGATAAATCGGATACGAACATCATTGATGACACGTTGTTCTTGAGCGGTAACCTGCCATGCTCGAAGCGTCACGTCGTATCGGCTAGCCAATTGAGCCAGACGAAGCTTACCTGCGGTGACGAATTCTTGACTTAGAAATGCACCGCTGGAGCGGCTCTTATCCGATTTGTCCGGATCAGAACGCAGATAGCCAATCTGAGGATTCGGGTAGAGGCCAGCTTGAACGGTAACTCCATTCTGCTGCTGCTCTAACGAGCGAGCCTGAGGAATGGTCGGATTATTTACCAAAGCCAACGCAACAACCTGATCGATCGATAGCATTTGGCCTTCGGTCAGGATTTCATTAGAAATAGTATCCAAGGTCAAGAACTCAGCGGACTGCACGACTGGTGCCTGATTGCTTGCATTAGTACGGGACGTATCAATACTCAAGGATACTGCGGAGGCTGTTTGAACGATTTCCGTGGGCACTGTTCTGCAAGTGCTGGTATCAACAGCTGAACTTAATTTAAATACCGGTTTGTAAAACGAGGTTAGGGAGCTGTTATTTGCAACGGGCGTACCGGACCGACACGCTGGAATGATCAGCGTCAATAAAAGCAAAACATGCCTAATCATCAAAGCTTGCCGGATGAACAAAATGCGAATGCTCCCTAAGGCAAGAACATCGGCCATGATCAATCCAACAAAACAGAAGATTCCCTACGGATGACAAGACAGGAACATTCGGAAAAGCTTTTCGTCACGATTGAAGCGCGCTGGATCTTACAAAGCCGATAGAGCACGCTTTATGAAACCAACGTTAAAATACTTAAATGCACAGAAACGAAACTGAGGTGTTCATTGAAGCAAAACTCTGCCAAACCAATACTGTGGTGGACTCTTTTCGTGATTGCGATTGGCTGGTTGTTCTTTGCTTGGATTCCCATGATGCGGCGTGACAATGAAATCGATGCTCAGAAGGTTCTGCGGGATTCGCATGCGAAAATTGATGAGGTTCGATCTATACTAAACGATCTTCAAATGCGGAATCCTGATGCTCTCAACCCCGGCGAATCGCTCGACAATTTGCCACGTGAGACTAAATGAAGGAGACATGTTTTGGCCTTCCTGTCCCAATTTTGTATTACGCCGTCCACATGTTGGTATGAGCCATCGGACTTCGATCTCCACAGGTATGTGCTGGAGCAAACCTGTTAACCAGTTTGTCGCGATCATGCAAAATCTAGCCTCTCAACGACAGCACCCCTCTGTGGACATGTAGCTAGCCAATTCAGCCGTCCTAGACCGCTTCACCGCCCACAGTTTGGTAAGTTGAACCCGACCTAATTCATCGCCCACCAACGTTTTCCAACGTCCACAGGTTAGTGCTGTTAATCCCTCTGTCGCCGTTCGCAATCGGGTTGCTTTCGAAACGGAATTGTCCTACGCCGCCAGTCGCCTATGTCCACAGTTTTGTGCTGGCCAACCTGTTAACCAGTATGTCGGATTCTCGCCGTTTGCTTCCGAAAACCGACATCACCCCTCTGTGGACATGCAGCTAGCTGAACTCGTCGGCTAAGACCGCTTCCCCTTCCACAGTTGGGACCGATTTATCCCTCTCAATTCATCGCCCACCAACGAATTCCCACGTCCACACGTTGGTTCTGTTCATCCCTCTGTCGCCTTTCAAGATAGGGTTGCTACCGGACCCCGATCGTATTTCCGCGAACGGCAGTGAGGCTAGTTAACAGTCCTAGGCGATTTTCAAAACCGTCCGCTTTCGATCGGTCGCCAAATCTTCTCTACCCATCTCATGCAATAGTGCTCCGACCAACGAATTGCCATGTCTACGACCAATTTGCTGTTAACTAATATACGCTTCCCTTTTTGGGTTGCTTACGGATAGCGGAAGCCGCCTGGGTTGTTAACTAAAACTTTCGGCTGGATTGAGAGTCTGAGAGTTCGACGGATTCGGCGCTGAAACCGGCTCAAAAAGGCGATCGCAGAAAAAACAGAGAGCGCTCTCGAAATCCTGTCAGATTCGCCACACCAATGAAAACACTGTGGAAAAACGAAGAAAGCCGGGAGTGGGTGCTCTCGGCTAACTCTGTTCACTGGTGTGGCGGGTTATTTCCGCTTTTCTAAATCAGCGGCGAGTGCGACGCTTGATTTTACTGACGCGAACTTTGTGAGCACTTAAGCGAAAGGGCAGCATAGGCGAATCTCATCGGCAAATGATAATAGTCTCGTGAAGAATGCGCCTTACGGTGGTCCGAAAGGCACTCCAGCCCAACAACGTGCTGATCTGCCCGGCATGGCCTGAGCCAGTTCAATAGCGGATTCGCCCATCAAGCACGACGGTCATCGGTTGATTTACAGAGAAGTTGAGGTTGATCAACGCGCGAAACGTTCCGCTTCCTGTTGCCCCTGCAAAACGTCCGGTGCCGCCTGTAAAGATAAATGTGCCTAATCCTTCACCCGTGACCGCGTTGAGCCCGCCGGTGTAGTCGAATGAAAGCGTATCGCCATTGGCTGCGGTGATCGTTACTGAGCCAATTCCCGGGGCGATGCCGAACATGTTTGGCGGCGACAGCGTAAGCGTTCCAGCTTGCGTCGATCGCCCCATGTGCGACACCTGGCTTATGCCTACAAACCTAGCTGGCGGCGCGACCAGGCCCAAAAAGACGTTATCCCAAACCGCTTCGACTCGGCCCTGAAATGGTCGTTCAGGACGCGGCGCCTGTGCGGTCGCGTCACCGGCCAATGATATTACGGTCAGTCCAAACACCAAAAACTGGACAGGTATGCAATGATTCATGAAATTTCTCCCGAAAATTGCTCTCTCGTAAGGAAACGTGTGAGCAGATTGCAATGTGCGAAACTGCCGCAACGATCGAACATTTGCTAATCAATCTAAACGTTTTCCAAGATTCTCGCAAATACCCCTGCACAATGTAAAACGCTGTTTCAACGGAAATCCCATCACGGATTTCAAACCTTTCACGAAAAAAAAGCGAAACGTCACAAAAACACCGAGTGACCTCTTTGTCACTCGAATGCAATCGACGCACTTCGCGTCCACTTTGCCGATCCCAGATGAAAATAACCAGCCTATTCGATTCCAAGCCGTATGCATCCTCGCGTAGAACAACCTACTGTGGAAATGATCCAGTCGATCCTTGTTGAGGTTGAAAGGCTTGTAGGATTCGACGGTTCGATGGCTCGTGTTCAACCAGCAGTCGCTTGCCAGTCGGATTCCAATGTCCACAGGTATGTGCTGGCCGCTTTCTGTTAACCAGTCTGTCGGAAACACGCCAGTCGCTGCCGAAAACCGAAAGCACCCCAATGTGGACAAGAAGCTAGCCGATTCTGCAGGCTCTAACCGATTCACATTCCACAGTTGGCCAGGAAGCTTACGCCGCCAGTCGATCCGTGTTGAAGGTGAAGTGCTTCGAGAATTCGACGCTTCGAAAGCTCGTCTTCAATCAGCCATCGCTGGCCGACGGATTCTAATATTCACAGGCATGTGTCCTCTAGCCGCTTGTTAACCAGCCTGTCCCATTCCTGCCACTAGCCGCCGAAAACCGCTGCGACAGCATGGACGCCATACACTCTCCTATTCATTATTCCAACCTGGCATAAGACACTTTGCTAGTGTTAAAGGGCTGGTGGCGTTTGAGAAGCACTTCCTCACCACTCTGGTACTGGGCGATCCGTTAGCGAGCCGAGACGATTAAGACGCGGTTTTAGACAGTTTTTTAGCTGAGCATTCAAGTCCCTTTTTCTGCGCCATTGGTCGTGAAACCGCTGTGCTGCTTCAGGATCGGGGGTTTCGCATCAATCGTTACGGGAGTGATGTGCGTATTCCCATTCAAACTTACAGTCTCAGCGACAAATCCAGATTGAGAAGCTTCAAGAACGCCCTGGCAAGGTCCGGCTATACCGTCAAAGAGTACCCGAAAAACGATCCCGCATTAGACTTTGCAGCGGAGGCTATTTCCGTAAAGTGGCGAGGGTCAAAGACTGTTTCCGATAAGGAAGTCAGATTTCGGCAGCGCCCAATCGTCTACGGTTTCGAAGCCGACGTGCGCAAGTTTTTCGTCGAAGATCGCAACAAGGAAACAGTCGCTTTTTTCTATTTCGATCCCCTTTACGAGGGAGGCAAGGTCATCGGTTATACGACCGCCTTCAAACGACAAATACCCGGTCTTATGAATGGGCTCGAACAGGCGGTGACTCTACTGGCTATCGATAAATTCAAGGGCGAAGGAAAAACTTGGTTGCATCTCGGAGCCATGCCGCTCCACGAAGTGGATCAACCATCAGGATTCAGGGGTAGTTACACCTTAACCAAAGATCTAATCAACACCCGACGATATGGGGATGGGGTCGTGTTTAATTTCAGTGGTCAAGAAAAGTTCAAACGAAGCTTTGGCGGCGAGGAATTCCCCCTCTTTTTCGCGACGCGGTATGAGCTAAATCCGCTAAGCCTTTTGGTACTTCGTAGGACCTCCAATCTAACGCAGTCGTGGGTTCAGATCGCCCGCATGACCTATCGACTTTGCCGAGCGATGTGGCAGGGGCGAAACGCTAAGGATTAAGAGTTGTTAACGTACTAGGAGTATCCGCTCCAGTCTATCCGATGTAACAGTCCTACCGCAATCAGCCAGCGCCAGCCGCCACAGTGTTACCAACCGACATGTGGAAAGCGGACGATGGCTGGAGCGAGGTACGACCACATGGGGTAGGGAAGTGACAGTGACTCAACGATTGTCTTCAATGCTTTTTGGAGTAACAAGTCTGTGTAAAAGTTGCCCAGTTTGTGGATTCCGCCTTTCGTAAACATCCCCTCCTGAGACTCTACTGCGAATATAAAGGTAACCCTCGTCCGACCCGTACGCATCCTGCCAACCAATTCATTTGTCATTCGCGTCGACCGATGCTGAGCGATAGCGGCTTGCCGTCTGGTCCCTTCGTTTTGGAACTGAGTTCGAAGCCCATTTTGAAAGGTGTATAATCAAATCGATCGCCCACGATTGGATCGAGATGAGTTGTCAACGCATTTTGCCCGTCAAGCTGCACGGCGAGTGCTGCGGAAAACAGGGCTCGGCGCACTTCAGCTCGTGCGTTGGCTTGGCGAGCCTTTGCGAGTGCGGGAAAGAACACGTTGTACACAGGGTTACTAGCGTGCTTGATTCCGTCTCGCTTGAATTCCCTTTCAAACGCGTCGAGTGGCAGATCGAGGTGCTTGGCCATTTGGTCATATGACGGAAGCGCATCGACCGCGAATTTGACCACGCCTTCAGCTGTGCCGCCGCACTCTTCCAGAAACCTTGCTGCCTTGCCGCCACTATCGACGTTTTTGTCTTCCGAGATGCCAATCCAACCGAAGAGAGTTAGCAGTTCTTCCTTGTCTTTCGTTTGCTGGACCTTGCGAATAAACCATTCCATAGTCACTTTTTCGCATGCTAGCAATGCGGTGGCTTGATTACCGAATGAGGGCATGGAGTCGAAGCGAGTCTGCACACCCTTGATCATCTTGGAGTCGAGTTTAGGAAGCGCAACGGCGAGAGTTTCAATCGCACGGTATTCGATGTTGAACGGCTATCAAGTCAAGATCGACAATACCAAACGAGCATGGACCGGCGGAGTTTTCGATGATTTCGGCAATGGATGGCGATGGTTGTTCGATCTCAAAGACAATGCTGCTGGCAGGGAGGCATTCAAGTTCAAGGAGTGGGCTCGATTTCGAATGGAATGCATTGGGCCAACGATCAAGGTGTGGGTCAACGGTGTTCCCACTTGCAATCTCATCGATGAAAAGTATCGAGAAGGCTATATCGCGTTCAAGATTCATTCCGTTGGAAACAAGCCCAAGGCAACTGAGAGCGCGATTAGGTTTAGGAACATTCGTATCTTGACCGAACAACCTGAGAAATACGCTAAACCCATGGACCTCGAAGCACGTAGGGCTTCGACTGTACCCGGCGAATATGATAAAGCATCTCCATAGACGGCTGTCTAGGGAGTGACGGGTTTCGACAGGAAGGTTTGCCGTGGTGATGACGCGACTGTAGCCCTACAATTGGTCGTGGGGTCGACTGGGTTGCTGCTAGACCGATCCTGCAGGAGTACGACGCTTTCCACAGCTGATGAGCTAGCGACGCTTCCTGCCGAATCTGGGAATCTAGCAGCTAGGCACAACCTTGTGAAAATCGCAGAAGCGTGTTGGGGGGAAGCGAAATATTTAAATTGGATGGCCGTGAATCATGCCTCAGTCCAACCTGTGGAAGTAGCGTGTTGGAAGGAAGCGGACGCTTGCACAATGGATGGGATTAGCAATTGCTACGGTAGCTGCTAGGTTGCTGGCTAGGCCGATCCTGCAGGAGTACGACGCTTCCACAGCGTCAGGGTCGACTGGGGGAGAGCGGTCAGCAATGGCCGCTCGTACCTAATTTACGCTACTCGCGGATGTCTTTTTGCTGCAGCGACGAACGCAACGAGCACGGCCGTAATAAATGCAAGTCCGGACAACGCAAGTGATGGATAGTATAGCACAGCTTCCGACGGATCTCGTCCATACCGTGCGATCTGATCGTTCCAGAACGAGTTGTTCAGAGTCCAACCCGCCAGCGAAACAAGCAAAAGAAGAAGAATTGAAACTGTGTATCGGCGTGCTACCGAAAAGGCGAACCCCAGCCCGATTGCAGCGCCGATCATTGTGCAGAAGGGCAATGAAATGAGCCCAAACTGTTGACCATATGAAAGTATCGGTTCTGTTGCTGTGTTTCGCGACTCAAACATTGAGGCAGCAAAAATGCAGCCGCCAAATCCGAAAACGCCACCGAGGATTGGAAGCAGACCGAATCCTACAATCACGAAAGAGGAATTCATTGTCTTCGGGCTAGATGTTGCGCCATCGTGCTCCGATGAGACTGGCGGTCGATACGGTGATTCCTCATGCTGCATGTCGGTTCGTCACGTAACTTGTTATCATCCCGGTTCGGGACTGCTCCCCCGCCACAAGCAGCTTAAGTCTATCCGATCTATCGGTCGCCGTGCAATCGAGCCAGTTCCAATGTCCACAGTGGTTGGGCTAGTTTGGGGGAAACGGCTAGATCCGTGATACGTCTACCTCCACATTGTGGAAAGGAAGCGTGCGGCTAGGGAAGACGCCATAGTTCCCGGCAACGGGCATCCTTACCCGATTTCGTCCTATTTTAGCTCGCCGTTTCGAGTTAGCGCGAGAAGCAGTTGAAGCCTTCCCGCTACCGATTCCAAATCGGTTCTACAAACACCGTACAGCGTCTCCAAAGTAGTCCCATCCATTCTTGCAACCTGCAACATACCAGGAAACCATCGTGAATTCACTACGGCGATTGCTTTCGCTTCTTCTGGCGTCATTAAACAAGTGGCAACTACGCGTGAACCCTGTCGGAAATCAACACGATACCCGTCAATGGAAACCCGCCACGGGTTGGCAATTAGCAACGTACTTACGAGTGCGAGTTTCAATAGTGCCAGACAAAGTGCGGCAATGAGTAACGTGCCCGCAATGTTTGCGACGGGCACAAGATTGTACCAGATAACAAACATCAGACTGCCGAATACCACGGACGAGCGAGATGGGACAAGCACTGCGATTATCTGTGCGGAAGACAATCGAGTGTGGCAGAGAATTTCATTGGGATTGGAGGTAGTCATGAATTGAAAGGACGAACTAGTAATTCTCAGGCGCACGCGCCTGTAAACGAAAGTTTCATTGTAGCCCATTTAGCAGGTCAAATAGTAAACAAAAATGGGACGCGGCTCATTGTTTGGGTTTGGTATCCGATCCAACAGTCGTAGTCTAATCGGCCGGAGCCAATGTCCACAGTGATTTGAACCAACTTGTGGAAACTGTCGCTACGGCTACTCCCTCAGTGTTGTGGTGTCTCGCTTGTGGAAGGAGCGGTATGGCTACGGCAACCTCAGTCAGTCGCTAGGACTTCGCCTTTCTTCCGATTTTGCTCTCCGATCCGACGATAGGAAAGGTTCTTGACGTATCCCCGATCGAGATAAGACTTCGTGAAAAAGTCAGCAATGAGCGAGACCTCTCCATCTTGTGTAGTAGCGAACGCCCATTTCAGCGGAGCTCCGCTATTGGTCGGAGAGGGAAGTACTTGAAAGGTGAGAATGTTTCGATCTAACAACCAGCTGCCGCGTTCATCAAAATCGATTCCATGTGCGCAAGAAGAATAGACGGCTAAGCAGTAGGTACCATCTGAATAGATCCTTAACCGATCATACGGCATTTCATAGTCGCCAACTAGTTCGTCATTTTGAAATGCTTGTGCTGTCTCCGCAATCTTCTCGATTTCATGACGCAAATCTCGCGGCCGGAACGCCATCGCAATCGAAGAAACGACAGCTACTGACGCGGTTATGATGAACATTGTCCTCAAAGTAAATTTAGGCATCGGTTTCTCAGAAAATTCTCCTCCTCAATCCATTTCCCCGCCGCTAATCGCTCCAGTCTATCCGATCTAACAGACCAACAGCAAGCAGCCAGTTCCAATGTCCACAGTGTTTGTGCTAGTTTGGAAAGCGGTACTACGGACTACGCACGAACCTGTGGAAATCGGCGCAGGCAAGGTTCCTGCGGGATTCGCAATCGGCAATCGACCTAGTCCAGCCAACGCTCGTCCCAAGTACGACTACGCAGAATTCAATCCTTTATTTGTTCGTCCTCAGTTCTGATCTGCATTCAGACGACTTCGGGCATAAAGCACTTGGTTCCTGCACCGAGGGAATTCCCTTTCGACCTGATCAAGAATAGGTGATACATGCTCTGCAGTAAAGCGCCCCGATGCGAGTTCGAGAATCGCGCAGATCTGCGGGTCTTTGATGGAACCGCCTTCCGTTTCGATTATCGGGGTACGTAGAGCAACGCTACGGACGAAATTAAGTGTTGCGGTTCTAATCGTCATTTCATCCGTTGATGCCCGATGCACATCTGATTGATGTACGATGCCATTTCCGGGCAATGTCACCAAATCCAACCCTTTTTGCATGAACAGGCGGTATCGTACAATCGCTTTGTTCCCGTCTGCGGGCTGGTACCCTTCGATCTTATAGAAGTGATCTCTTTTCAACTTCGGACGAACCATATAGCTGTTGCCGCACCAACTAAACACATGGGGCTGAGCGCGTACCCACGTCCCGTCATCATTCCTCATTTCAAGTTTCAGGTAGACGTCACCATCTTGTGCGTCCAAAACAACGTCCTCATCAGTCCGATTTATCAAATACACGGGAACTGAACCAGTTTCTAATCTCTCGAATGATGCGGTCAATGTTACCTTTCCGTCGGGAGCGTCAATTGATTCTGGTAATTCGGAAATCGGGGTACCGATTGGATCAATAACCTCGGTAAGCGGTGTTTCAGAATCATCGTGGGCTGACTCAGTTCGGTGATGGCAAGAAGCAGTCGCTGTTAGTACGCCTCCAATTAAGATTATCACGGCTACTCGCATCTACTCTCCTTCTGGACGAAAGAATCTATGTAAGTCCTGGGTTTGGAGCGGGAGCCTTTGAATAAAACTTGGCGACTCTGACCCGAGATCTTGTTTTGCAGTTGCACGCTTCCGCTCCCAACTGGCATGCTTCATTCTATCCGATCCAACAGGCGCACGCCACTTGCACATGTGGACACATAAAAAGCGTCTTGGATGAATGGACGTTTGCACAAGTTCTCGCTCAGTCGACATTATGTCCACAGCTGATGAGCAAGCCGGAATCCTGCCTCATTCCAACCTGTGGAAGTGGTTGCTGCTAGGTTGCTGGCTAGGCCGATCCTGCAGGAGTACGACGCTTCCACAGTTGAGCTGGCCGTGAATCCTGCCGAATTCGAGAAGCTAGCAGCTAGGTACAACCTTGCGGAAATCGCAGAAGCCTGTCGGAGGGAAGCGAAGGCTTGCACAGTTGACAGCGATTCGCTTCGAATCAGATACCGAAGCCAGTTTTAGGCATATTACCAAGGTGGTCAAAAATGGTCGCCATTAAGGCGTTGAGGACTTATTGATATTGATGTAAACGATCATTTCGTCTGCCAGCGCAACTACGTTTGGATCAACATCAGTTAGACATTGTTCAAGTGCTGGCAAAATCCAATCTGCCGTTTGTGGATCAAAGTTTTGCGAAGGTTGTGTTTCAAATGATTGTTTGAGTTGAGTCAGAATGGTCAGTCGCGTTTCTGAATCGCCGGAGTACAGGGCGCTGATGGTCGCGTTCGCACCTGCCGACGCCAATCCTACCAAACCCATTGCCGCAATCGGTAACAAAATCCTTGCAGCAACGACCACTGTAAGCGTCACGCCGACGGCAAAAGATGCACCCATCAGCACAATCACGACTGCAATTCGAGTCCATCGCCAACGCCATTTGTTTGGAACCTCTCTACCAGTCTTCAATTGTGGGCTCCTTTGTCTTTTTCATCAAAGCGGATCAAAATAAATACTCCAAGTCAATACGCTTCCTCGCCGCTTGCTCGCTTCAGTCTAATCGCATCTTGTCGTCAAGCACAAAGGCGCTAGGGGATTACTTCGCCTTTTTCGGGCGTGTTTTTTTAGGCAAGGGTTCTGGGAGTTCGCTCGAAGTTATCCGGATCAGTTCGGTTATCCACTCACGATTCTCAATTCGCTTTTGCGAGATCGATAAGCAAGGCTTAGCCCCATCGTAGGGAGACTTCTCAAGGCATCGAACCGCGAAGGATTTACCTGCATCCGTTTTTTTCACGAACAGCATGTCATCGCAAACCAAGCCGACTACCTTCCTGCCGCAATAGACCGAGTATTCGTCAAACATCTTTCTGGCAGAAACGTCACCAGCGGCGCGAATCTGATCCAGTATGAAATCAACTGTACTTTGTTTTGATGCCATTACATGACTCACTTCGCCATCGATAAAGTTCGGTGTTTTCAATGTTGCCAATCGCGCCAATTCGAATGAACCCAAGTCGATCTAACAACCTCTTCGATCTTACGTTATCTGGAGAGGTAACGGCGTCAAGGACGTTGAATGAATACGTCCGTATCCCATAATCAAGAACCGCCGTTGCTGACTCATGCCCAAGTCCTAGACCGAACCAATCCGGATGCAGCGCAAATCCAAAGTCGGCGTTCTCTAGATTAGCTTTCTTTAAGAATCCACAAATTCCGATCGGCGTCCGATCTAGAGTTTTGACGAGATAGTATCCGAACCCATTTTCGTTGTAGCATTTCAAAAATCCCGCTTGAAGGTAGCGCCGCGCATCAGCGGCATCCTTGACTTCTCGATCACCGATGAAACGCAACCAATCTGGCGAATTTACCAGGGACACGAAGAATTCCGCGTCGTTCAACGAGATGGTTTCAATGATGGTTCGTTCGGTGCGCAATATTTGCATGATCAAAATGGCAGCAGCGTATATCGAAAGTAGTCTATCCCAAAAGTCACGAAGCGGAACAAACGGCTAAATGATCCAACTCATCACGCTTCCTTGTCGCCATCCGCTGCAGTCTATCCGACGTCGCAAGTCTAGTCGAATTGGCGGTAGCCAGCGCCGTAGCCCACGCGGAGTCAGGCCAACCTGAGGAAAGCGGCTGATGGCTGGATCGAGGTAAGACCACGTGGAGACGGGAAGTTGGGGGCTAGGCTGGAGTCGACGTTTGCCAATTGTATTTTACCAGCCAAACAACAAGTGCGGCCGCCGACACATGTACCACCATTCCGAATATGTCGATTGCAAAGTGTTTGTATACGCCTAGTGGGTCAGCGTCGGGCCCCAAAACAAGAAAGTATGCCAAGCGAATTACAGCCAGTGCACTGGCCGTGAGAATTGCCATCGTTGCGACCAAAGTCAGGGTATACTTCATCTGCAATCCTCGCTTCCAAAGCCGAGGTACCAGTAACAAATGATTGACGTACGCCGCAGCGGCATAGGCGCCCACTAAGCTGGTAGTAACGATCACCGCGAGCGAGAATGCGGGATGGAACTTGTGCGTGAGGGCGAGCCAGAAGACCCATACTAAAACCCAAGCAATTAGAGAAACCGTTAGATTGCGATTCCGAATTATTCAGGTCTCCTCTGCAGCCCAAGGATTAATAGTCAACTTCAACGATGGCAACGCGAATCAGGAGCCCAAAATGCGCTAGTCCAACACGCATCCGTTGATGTCACAGTCTAGCCAATCAAGCAGTTTTAGTCGATTAGGCCAGCGCCAACGCCCACAGTGTTTGGTCTACCTTGTGGAAAACGGCTGCTTCCGGCAAAGCTACGACCACATGTGGATGGGAAGCTTGCGGCTAGGGAAGGAAGATAGGTTGCTGGCTAGGCCAAGCCTGCAGGAGTACGACGCTTTCACAGTTGATGAGCTAACCGTTGCATCCAGCCGAATTCGGGAAGCTAGCAGCTAGGTACAACCTTGTGGAAATCGCAGAAGCGGGTTGGAGGGAAGCGCAAGATCCACATGCTTGGTCCATCCGTATGAATCCACCTGGGATCAATCGAGGTCGGGAATGTGCTTGCGATCGACCAACAACCTGATGGACCGGCTCTGTCCTGGTTCACGCGAAATGAAACCGCTTTCGTCTAGTTTCACGATCATGTTATGGACCGACGGTGGTGACACTCGGAAGTATTTCTGAAAGTCGGCCTCAGCAGGTGCCTGTCCATTCAGTTTCGTGTAGTAATAAATGAATGCGAGATACTGACCTTGCTTCAGCGAAAGGTTGGGAGTCGAGTTTGATTCCATGCTATGAGTTGCGCTTGCCTGCGAAAAATTCTTACCAAGATGAGTCCCAGCGTCCCAGTCCATTCTGTGAATGTTAGTTTAGCCACGGATTCCAATGTTCACAGTTTTGTGCTGTCCCGCTTCTTGTTAACCAGCCTGTCGCATTCCCGCTAGTCGCTTCCGAAAACCGACAGCACCCCAATGTGGACATGAATCCGACCGATTCTGCAGCCTCTGGCCAATTCCCATTCCACAGTTGGCCAGGATTCTTACGCCGCCAGTCGATCCGTGTTGAGGGTGAAAGGCCATTAGAATTCGACGCTTCGATGGCTTACCGCCAGTCGTCGCTTGCCAGCAGACCCCAATGTCCACAGTTTTGTGCTGGCCGCTTTCTGTTAACCAGCGTGTCGCTTTCGCCGCCAGCCGCAGCCGAAAACCGATAGCACCCCAATGTGGACATGAAGCTAGCCTATCCCACCGGATTCCGATTTCCACAGTCATGTGCTGACCAACTTCTATTACGGGTTTTATGGGTTTGGTTTTCAAGAACTGTTCCGATAAAACTTCACTGACGGTCGTATTGCTAACCAGACTGTCAGATTCCCGCCATAGCAGCAGAAAACCGATAGCACCCCACTGTGGAAATGAAGCTCGCCGATCCTTGTTAGACGATCCTGCAGGAGTAAGACGCTTCCACAGTGGATGAGCTTGCCGGAATCCAGCCGAATCTGGGAATCTAGCAGCTAGGCACAAACTTGTGGAAATCGCAGAAGCCGTTCGGAGGGAAGCCTGCAGGGATCGCAGCCGCTTGCATTCAATTGATTTCCAGTGCGCACGTTCATGCGATTGCTACGCCGTTTTTCGTCGCTCATCCGCAGTCTGGAACGCTTGAATGATTTCAGGTTCCGCAAGTAGCCTGAGCGACCAGATACCGAAGGGAATCCCAATGATCATGAACGGCGACACAAACGGAATACATGCAAGAATGGCAGCGAAACACCCCATCGTATACGACTCCAGGAATCCCATCTTGGCAGCGCCGATTGCGATCACAACAAGTGCGAGAAACTGAACGAACACTATGAAGAGCGGTAACGTTTCCGATGTGGACAATTTTCCGTTAACAAAATCCACTGTCCCACAAACTAGGAGAATAGCAACAAACACTGATTGCGTAGCGGCCATCGTAATGAGCGCAGTTGCAGGGCGAGCAATTGAGACATATTCAGTGGTGGTTTGCGTTATTCCAAACTTCGGCGCTCACGCTTCTATTTTTCGCTGGCCGTGTATTGGGGGAAGCTCCTTCCGAACTTGTGCCTTGGCTGACTGACCAAACATGGAAGCGCGATGTGGACGGTCCAGTTCTATCGCTTGGAAGCCCCGGTGAGTTTGACGACACCCACATTTTTGCACCGACCGGCGCTAAGGAGAACGTGAAATATCTGATGTGGTATTGTGGTTCGCAGGGCTTTGCGCACGATTTATCGCCGACCCGAACTCGAGATGAACGGGTCTTTTGCCTGGGACTCGCAACCAGCGACGATGGTCGTCAGTTCGTTCGGCACCCAGGGCCAGTTCTACAACTGGCAACACCTCGTTTGTCTATATTGACTCCAACCATCCTTCGCGATTCGAAGGGCAACGTGTTGCGAGAACAGGAAAAGATGCGGATGTGGTTTACGTCTGCTGGCATGGGCGGGGGCCAACCTCATGCAGTTCAGCAAGCGATTAGCTCGGACGGAATCGAATGGTCAGATGTCTCGCCGATCCAAATCCCCCGAGCGTACGCTCCATCGGTTGTGAATACAGACGGCGGTTACGAAATGTGGTTCACACAACCGGGAGCTTATCCATGGAACATACGGCATGCGAAGAGTCCGGATGGAAACTCTTGGACATTGACCGACAAGCCCGTCCTCGAGGTTTCACAGCCTTGGGAGCATGATCTTCAGATCTATCCGTGCGTCCTTCGAGTGGATGGAATTTATCTTATGTGGTACGCCAGTTATCTTCAGAAGAATCATGAGACGACAGGTATTGGATTCGCTGCCAGCGCGGACGGAGTGAACTGGCATAAGCACAGTGGCAATCCCGTACTACGCTCGGACCCTACAAGGCCATGGGAGACTCATTACGTATCGAGTCATTCCGTTATGCAGTTGGAGGACGGCAGCTTTAGGATTTGGTATGCAAGTCGAAAGCAGCCGCCGTTTTTGAATCTATATTTCGCGTTGAACACCGCTCGCTGGATCCGGCCAGCCACTCCCTGATCACCTTTAGTTTTTACGAGGTCATGATGCCGAGTGTTTGAAACGTTAGACGTCCCATTTGCAGCCGAATCTCGCAGGTTCACCCTGCGGCTCGTTAGGTTTTTGGCTATTAACGCTCGCCGTTGTTTTATTGCTTGGCTGGCTTTGCGTTCCAAACCTTGATATCGTCAAAGTACCCGTCTTTTCCCGCAACACCGATCTCAATTTTTGACTTGGTCGCGTGGGCAATGCCCGATGACTTGAGATAGGCCGCAGGCTTTCCGTCAAGGGTCACTCGCATCTCGTCGTCGACCGTTTCGACAACGAGTGTATACCACCTGTTCTGCTCAAGTTTCGCCGGATAGGTGACACTGCGACCGGCGATGAGTTTTGCGACCTCAGCCTTGCTAGCGGGGTCTTTCTTCAGCTCTGCCATACCGTCGCCGGATTGGCTCCTTCAAAGTCATCTGAAAACAGAAATTCCTTTTTTTCTGCAATCGAACTATCCGGGATGGTGCCTAACTCCGAGGCGATATTTC
>JANMHA010000232.1:0-3625 GCA_031374925.1 Pirellula sp.
CATGTCGATGCTAACTCAATCGCGAGATCGATTGCAGAAGTTAGTGGATCGAATTGGCCCGCATGATCGGAGCAACGAATTGTTGCGCACGATTACGAGTTCGCTTGCTGATACTCGCAAAGTGTTGGGAGAAGGCCGAGATCGATCTTCGGAAGAAGGCATTTTTGAAACGAATATTAAATCGGTCGGTGAGGCCTTACGGCCAAGCAAGTTCCTCACCGACCTCTCCAATTCTCCGACGCACGGTCTGCGCGTTGGAGGGATGGCTCCTAGTTTAACGCAGACCGAGGAACCGGAACAATCCATGAAACGTTTACTCACTAAAAATTCTAGGTCGTCAACACGCCCGCAGATCCGAAATGAACGACCTCTTCGAATGGAGCAATTGGAGGAAAGAGCGTTGATGGCAGTGGATATTTCAATCAGCGACGCTTCGGCAATCGAAGGCAGTGAGGCGACGAAGTACATCGATGATTTTGTTACTTCGGCAAGCGGCGGGCTGTCAGGTCCGCGACATTTGTTGTTTGGGCCTGACGCGAACAACGACGGGAAGAGCGACCTATATGTTCCAAGTCGCTGGACAAACCAAGTCCTGAAGTACGATGGCGTGACAGGAAGCTACCTAGGCGTATTGGTGCAGGATTCCAGGTTGATTGCGCCCTGGGCGATGGCATTGGGGCCCGACGGCAATCTCTATATTGCCGGCTCCGATTCGGATAATGTGCTCCGCTACGACTTCACAACTCAAGCCGTCGACGAGTTTCTTGCTGCAGGAACTGCGGGCATGCTCAGCCCAAGGGCATTAATGTTTGGGGGTGACGGGAATTTGTATGTTGGAAGTAGTGCTCATCGCACAATCGCCGTAAAAGACGAGGTGCTGCGATTCCAGGGACCGCTTACCCATGTCGGCGACCCAGCGCCTGGTTCGCCACTTCCCGCGCCCGGGCAAACGGGAGCAATTTTTGTCCCGGATGGTGCTGGCGGAGTTAATGCCATTGATCGTGGGAGGGGACTGGTCTTTGGGCAAGACGCTACTGGTGATGGAGTCCCTGAGCTGTATGTTACCAACGGTGGTGGCAATAGTGTCAATCGATATAACGGAGCTACTGGGGCATTTCTCAATGTATTCGTTGCTTCAGGCAGCGGTGGACTTGCTAATCCAGAATTCCTGACCATCCACGGCGGATATCTGTATGTCTCGAGCCAAAACTCTAACCAAGTCATGCGATATTCTGCTACGAATGGAACGTTTGTTGATGTCGTGGTTCCGACCGTTGGTGGTTTAATCGCGCCGACGGGATTGGCATTTGATAGTAGTAACAATCTTTACGTTTCTTTTGGCGGATCCGGGACGGAATCGCGCGTCGTGCGCTATGGCTCTGGTTCCCAAGCCGTTTTCACGGTAAGGCTGAGTTCATCCACTAGCGTACCCGTCACGCTAACGTACTCAACGACCGACGGATCCGCCAACGGCGGAAGCGACTATCAGGCAGTTACATCTGGCACGGTCTACTTCGCACCCGGCGAAACTTCTAAGACGATTCTGATTCAGACGATTGACGATACAACCACCGAGCCAACGGAAACATTTGCCGTCAACTTGTCGAATCCTGTTGGAGCGAGCATTGCCGTTGGTCAAGGCATCGGGTCCATACTTGATAACGATCCCTTCACCAAGTTCTATGTCGTGAGCGACTTATCCACCGATCGGACTTACGAATATGGTGCTACAGGTGCATCGGTCGAGAACTATCCGTTGGCCGGCGGTAACACTGCACCGCGTGGTGCTGCAAGCACGACGTTGGGGACAAAAGTATGGGTCGTTGACGCGAACAAGAGTGTCTATACATACGATACAAGCGGAGTTTTGCAAGGCTCTTGGGCTGCGGGTGGGCTTCAATCCACAGCTCAACTCGAAGGGATCGCAACCAACGGCACAGATGTTTGGCTGGTCGACAACAAGACCGATAAAGTCTATCGCTATGCCAATGCTGCCTCGTTGACCAACGGCAGTCCAGTCGCGACCAGCAGTTTCAGCTTGAATAGCGGCAACACTTCACCCAAAGACATCGTCACCGACGGCAACTATCTATGGGTGGTCAACGACAGCTCGACCGACAAAGTGTTCAAGTACACGATCGGCGGAACGTACGTTGGGAGCTGGACGATTTCCACATCCGGTGCCTCTAGTCCGACTGGAATCACGCTGGATCCGTCCAACCCATCCGCCATTTGGATCGTTGACAGTGGTACGGCCAAAGTCTATCAATACGACAATGCCGTTGGACTAACTTCAGGTAGTAAGTCAGCCAATTCTAGTTGGGCGCTTGCGGCAGGCAACACCAACCCACAAGGCATCGCCGATCCACCACCACCAAGTGCGGGTTCGACCATTCAACCAGCATCTAGTGTTAGCTACAGTGCATTCATGCAAGCACCCATTGTGTCTCTCGTTGTTCCTTCCACAGAACGTGCTGCTCAATCGCAAAGCGTTTTTGCGGCTACAAAGAGCGTGGACGAATTCATGAGCCAACTAGCCAGTTCGTTGCCCGTCGCACCGTTTTCGGTAAACAAAGTTCAATCGATGCCCTTCCAGTCGCGAACACGCATTGCCGAGGACCAGAGCATCGATCTAGCACTGGCCGATGACGAGCTAAGTGATTCGCTGCACACAATTGCGAATGAACTGTTCGAATCGACGCTTCGATAGCGAGGCGAGTAGAAAATGTTCATCACTTGAAACGATACTGTAGAACCAGAGCCTTGTGCAAGCAGGGCTTTGGTCGCTAGTGAGGATTCGGCTATACCCATTGTTCCATCATCTCGGTGAAGGCAGGACGATCTTCGCTGTTAAGTCCCGACTTATTCCTATCAAAGAATTCGTGAATTATTTCAACGCCATTGTTGCTGGCCCATTCTCGAACTCGGACTTGCTGAATGGTAATGGAATCGGCCCTTTGGTGCTCTGTAGACTGTCTGTAGTATGTAATCGCTCGAATTCTCTTAGACGCATCGGCACCCTCAATCGCGTCTGATTCCGACGGTTTCATGTTTTTCTTCCCTATATTGCTCTGACGCCAAGATAACTGTTGGCCGTTGCGCAGACAGTTACCTCGTGTGGGAGGGAAGCTCAAGCGGATGTGTGGGAAATTGAAGGAAGATGTTAGAAGACCGGAGCGCGGAGTATTTCCAGGCTACGACCAACCTGTGGACATGTTGTCGCAGGTCTTCGAGAGGTATTAATAGCGGGTAGCAAGCAGTTTTATTTCGATGCCAAAATGCGGCCAGAATCCGCTCCAGAGCGTCAGCCCAGCCTTTGCCTCGCGAACCGTCCACCACAAGATCGATTGTGGCACCCTCACTTGTTAATCGAGATAGACCAAATCTTTCTCGATCCAACGACCCTCTCGCGTATCGATTGCGCCGTGGCGATGCTTAAATCCAATCGCGACGCAACGTCACGCAAGGCGACTGTCCGATTGATGCGAAGCCCAAATTCATTGAGATAGCGCTGCACACACGCTTCGGATTGAAATGGATTGCTGGCTATGATCGTTCGACCGGTCATCTCAAATACCTTGCGCACACTCCGAGATACTTCCGGATGGCTCGTGCACAGTTCGTT
>JANMHA010000234.1:0-2356 GCA_031374925.1 Pirellula sp.
TTGGCATCGATAATGGCTTGACGTAGTGAACCGGCTCCGCTGTCGTTGGTGTTGGTTACCGTGTACGTCGCGAGCAATCCGCCGTAGCTTTCTTGGAGATGCAGACTGAAGGCGTTGAGCGTTTCGATCTCACCCAATTGCATTTCGAAGGTCCAGTTGCCGCCTCGGCTCAGATCACCCGTTTTGTCTGTCGATGCGGCCAAATCAGCGCCGGTAGCTGCTGCGATGGTTTCAAGCAGCGATTGGCCTGCGGTGCCTTCGGCTACATCGCAACCGTAGATGACAATGTCGCCGTCTTCACTTAGAGCCATACCCCATTGCTGCAGGTCGTCGAGGTGTTCTTGGACATTAGCTGCAGATAGCCATGAGCCACCCAGTTGGATGAAGCCGTTCGTTCCGTGCGAGACGAAGTGAATCGCACTTAGGTCATGGTATTGAGATAGTACGCTGTCGATCTGGTCGAAACCATTTTCGGTGCCATTGAGTAGGACTACCGAAATCATACGCCCTAGGGCGTTGGCTTGGGATTCGATATCCGCGATGAGTGCATCTGTATCTTGCAACCCGGCTTGGACGAAGACGATTTCTTGGTGCAGCCCCTCAGTGTAGAACAGTTGTCCCAACTGTTCGGGCCCAGTGTAGAACAGTTGTCCCAACTGTTCGGGCGCTGCGTTGGCCTCGAGACTATTCCGTGCATCTTGTGAGAGCGCAAGCGTGTCTGGCTCTGGCGATTGCTGGGCGGAAACAGTTGAGGACAACTGTTCTACACTCGCTGCCGCATCACCAATCACCAATACCTGCGGTTCGGTGGTAAAGAGCGAAGTACCCGCGGCTAGCGCCGTCGGCTCAGCTAGTAGTCCGCTATCAGCTTGCGTTACCGCTTGAAACAACTCCGAAAACCGTCTAATGATCAACGAATCCGTCCACATCGCCGTCAATTTCACCTGGCTCGGATCGGCATGCCCGTTTCCTTGAAATGCATCTTTAAGGTCAACTGACTGGGCATAGCCCTGCGATTCCAATACGGGCAATCCACGGCCAAGCATCGATGTGGTAGTCGTCTCGCTTGCCACCAGTTCCGTCGCAATTCCTGAAGTGACTACGTGCGCGGTTCGATCCATCAACCATCCGGCTTGCGTGCTGTCTCCGTGGATCCACAGGTAAGCCATTCCGACGTTCATGCCCGCAGGAGCATCGACGACTAGGAGCAGTTCCATATTGGTGCCCAGATAGTCCGGATCGCCGACCGCTGGCAGTTCGCTAATCAGATAAAGGGTCGATTGACCATCGGTGGGAAAGACACCCGCGGCAATCGCCGTCGGCTCTATCCCATATTCGAAACCCATGGCTAGTCCCGACGGCTCATGGGGAGCATTGGCCAAGGTGTACCTTGCCAGCAAGCCTTCGTAGCTTTTTTGCAATTGAAAGCGGAAGGCGTTGAGCGTCTCGATTTCGCCAAGGTGCGATTCTAAGGACCCATTTCCGGTTGGCTCTCCAATGGCCGATTGGTCCATCGAGCTGGCAGGCTCGCCATGCTTGGATACGGCTATCGTCATGGCCTCTAACAGCGTTTCGCCTCGATCGAAATTGGTTAAATCGCAACCGTAAACTTGCGTGCTGCCCTTCTCATCCAGTCGCATTCCCCAATGCTGAAGCTCCACGTTGGCATTATGACCATCGCCATAGTACAGCCAGTGCGATCCGAACCGGTCCGTGCCGTCGGTGCCGTGCAACACATCACGCGTGTCATTAGGGTCGGTGAGACCGGCTAGCAAGCTTTCGATTTGTTCAAAGCTGTTTTCAAGTCTATTTTGGACAACGCCATCGTTGTTTAGAAGGTCGTCGACGGTATCATAGGAAGGCGAGTCGTCGTTGTTGAGCTTTGAGTCAAGATCGCTCGTATCGTCCAAGTCACGGATGCTAGCAGCATCCGCCACGTGGCTGATTCTAGCAGCATCCGCCACGTGGCTGATGCTGCCAGCATTAGCCACATTAGCAGCGCCGGCCGTCGCGTCCGCGTCCAGGCCTCGAGCGACCTTGATTGCCTCAGCGACCTTGAGAAGTGGCTCGGAAGTCGCGTTTTGGGCAATTTCCAACAAGAACGAGTCCCAACACTCTTGGCTGATATGATCAGGGCACTCAAATTCACCGAGAGGCTCAGCGACTTCGCCGCCACCCATAAAGAATGGGCTAGCGCTATATAGGATTCGACTCTCAAGCTCGACGATATCAGGCTTGTTCGGATCCTTGGGCAGTCGCAAGTCGATCAGAGCATAGACAATGCTATCAAACTTGTCTAACGCTTTGTTCAGCCAAATGGAGTCGCGAATAATGCAAAAGCAATAGGTCGCTCTCT
>JANMHA010000248.1:0-1635 GCA_031374925.1 Pirellula sp.
ATGAATTTATTAGCAGATACAGCACGTTGAAGCCAGAGATTCAAGACCGTCCTCACCAGCCCACTACCCCTCGAGTTCAGCCATTTTGAATGTTGTCAGTCCTTCCGCTTTCAGTTTGGCTGTTTCGTGTGACACTCTTCCGTCATCCTTCAGAATCTGCCGGTCTGTCATTCGAATAAAATCGTCTAACTTCCGAATCCAATCTGCCATGACCATCGGTTTACGGTTCATTGCCTGCAATTCAGCAAAGTCTACTGATACGAGCGTAAGTAAAGCTATTTAACTTCGCGTGTTGGAAACGGTAATTCGCTGCGATTCCATAGTGCTTTCAGCAACTCCGGGGCGAACTTCAATTCGATCAGCCGGTCGATGATTTCGTCGTCGAGTTGTTCCAGGTCGAGCGGGGCGAAGTTGGCCAGTTCGCCGTATTTCAGCCAAGACCAAACCGCCTCTACGGGATTGTGATCGGGCGCCCAAGCTGGCAGCATCTCCAGCCGCAGGCGTTTGTTTTTACTCAAGAACTCGCGGATGACCTCGCCTCGGTGATTCGGACCACGATCCCAGACGACGATGACATTCCCTCGGAGGTGCTTCAGCAGGTCGCGGAGATATTCGACAACCTTCTCGGCGGTGTAGAACCCGTTGGGTTCCGTGGCGAAGTAGAAGCCCAAGCGGTGGCGTTCGGGCGAGACGCTGATGCCGCCGATCACGGACACCTTTTTGCGATGCCCGCCATCGGCCTCCAGCACGGGGGTCTGGCCTTTGGGCGCCCAAGTGCGACGGACCAAAGGATTCAAAAACAAGCCGGATTCGTCGATCAGGACGAGGTGGGCGCCGGTGTCGCTCGCTTTTTTTGAATGCGGGGCCAGTCGTTGGCGACCCAATGAACGATGGTGTCGTCGTTGCGTTGGCGGGCCTTCCGAGCGGGCCGTTGGGGCGAGTAGCCGCGTTGCGTGAGCCAACGCCGCATTGAGGCCGGGTGGAACGCGACGCCGAAATTGCGGCGGATCAATTCGACGATCCGGCGGGCGCTCCAAAGGTCGGTGCGAAAGCCGTGGTCTGTCGGTTTTTGCACCAGCCAGGTTTTGACCTGCTGCTCTTGAGCGGGAGTTAGAAACCGGGGCCGTCCCGGCGTAGGTTTGGCGGCCAAGCCCGTTTCCCCCTCCGCTCGATGCCGAGCCATCCACTTGGCAACGGTGACGGGATGGACGCAGAGCCCTGCGGCCACGCGTGCCTGCGTTTGCCCACTCAAAACCCGAGCAACGGCCTGTCGCCGCAACGCTTCCAATGCGGAAGCAGATCCTTTGCTTCTCATCGTGGAAATAGAACCAAAACGTCAGAAAGAATCAATAGCTTTACTTACGCTCGAATCAGTAATCATTAGAGATACCAGGAGAAAAAATGGTCGTTGGGGAATCAATCTGAAATCACTTTTTTGTCCAGATTGTGGAGAGCGTGCCCCTTATGTGCGATCACCTGCAAATTGGCGACAGGCATTATGGGGCGGGCACACCTGTGAGGAATGTAACACTGAGTACGATAAGTGGGGGAAGAGGGTGAAACGTGATTCGCGTGGATTTTATCAATAGACTTAAATCAAGCCATTGTGAATGAAATGATCCGCCTTTAGAAACT
>JANMHA010000440.1:0-2418 GCA_031374925.1 Pirellula sp.
CTCAGTGGGTATTGTAGTCGAGTAGATTCGCAATTCGCGACTGTCAGACGTACGGGCAATCAGTTCCTCTCGCCAATCGCCAAGAATATCTGCCGAAAGGCATGGATTCGATTTGCTTCCATTATTGGATGCAAGTCCTAGTGCCCTACCGTCAAGCAACGTCTCCTGACGGCCAGCTTCGTAATTCCATTTGAAAATAGAGACACCATCGAGTAGTTCTCGCAATAAATCGCCATCCCACCAGATCGCCATATTCTGCGAGTTAGGTCGCGGTCCAATGTCTTCTCCCTTGGTATTGAACAAGTTCCGCGTACCACCCCACATCTCGTACCCGGCATGCCGTGGATCGATGTCAGCAGCCATGCCTCTCCCAACATCAACACCCTGAGCGGCTGCAAAGTAGATTTCACCAGTTCTCGCGTTTCGCAACTCAACGCCAGCCCGGTCCGCAGGTGGTTTTTCATGAATGCTCCATATTTCCATTCCTGGTCGACTCGGATCGAGATCGCTCATATGCTGCGCGTCGCCATGTCCCAGACGCGTCGAATAGAGACCTGTTCCATTGTCGTCGACAACCATCGCTCCATAAACGATTTCGTCTTTGCCATCCTCGTCCACATCTCCAACAATCAAGCTGTGATTCCCCTGGCCACGCCAAGGGTTCTTGTCTCCCTCGAACGAGATTTTGTCGCTGTCGAACACCCAACGTTGTGACAGCTTTCCGTCCCTCCAATCCCAGGCGGCAAGTACTGTGCGTGTATAGTAGCCTCGACACATGACCACGCTGGGACGTTTTCCGTCAAGGTATGCGACACATGCGAGGAACCGATCGATGCGATTGCCGTAGCTATCGCCCCAAACGGCATTCATTTGTTCTGGAGTAGGGCTATGGGTGTCTGGGTGTCGTTGCGGTTCGTAAGAAACAGTCGACATGGCCGCTCCAGTTAGACCGTTGAAAACCGTTAGATATTCGGGGCCTTTGAGAATGTAGCCAAATCGGCCACGCGGCTCCGGTGCTCTTTGACGCCCGATCACTCGAGGGGTGTCCGTTGGTGTTGGATTAATGCCATCTGCAATCGCGAGCGATGGCTGTTGTCGATGGTCAGCTGTTGCATCTCCGATCACTTTGCCAGCTCCATCAATGGTTCCGTCTGCCGTCTTGCACACCAACTCGGCTTTACCGTCGCCGTCTAAGTCGTACGCCATGAACTGCGTATAGTGCGAGCCCTCTCGAATATTTTTTCCAAGATTGATAGCCCAAAGCAAAGTCCCATCTAGTTTGTAGGCATGGAGGATCGGCTCGTCAGTAAATCCACCTTGCGAGTTGTCGCGACCACGGCCCGTCATATGAATGATGATTTCGTACTCACCATCGCCATCGAGATCCGCCGGCGAAGCATCGCCCGCAGTGTAACCGTTCGGAGTCTGCAGTGGGATTGACAAGTAGTCTTTGGGTGGCAGGCTAGGCGTGAGTTTGAACGGCCTGCTGGCATCTTCCTCGCGGCCTTGTCGCACAGCGCGAACGAAGTAAAGTATGATATCATCAAGCTTCGCATTGCGATCGATGAAGTTTGTTCCGCCTATCAACGGCTGGTCATTGAGCTTTTGCGGTGCAGCAATACCGGATTGCCGGTAAATGTTGAATCCAAGATCCCGCGGTTCCGTTCCTTGTAGTCTCCAACTTATAAAAACACCCACTTCTTTGCCTTGATTAAACGCAATCAATCCGCGATCGAGTTTCTCCATTTGACGTTGGGCTTGAACATTTCCGACCAACAAGACGCTCATCAGAGATAAGATCGAAAAATGGTTGAACCACCACATGACTTGAAGCTCCCCGTTGAGTTCCTTTGGTTTAACAAAGCTCGGTATCCTGGCCCAAGTTCAGTGTATCTAGCCTCGGAATGCCCAACAACGGGAAAGCACAACTCGACTCCCGAATTATCTAGGGTTAATGTTCTACCCGAGCAATGAATAGCCTCTGCGGCGATGGGGCTCCAGTCTCATTCGATCCTATCGACTAACTGTGACGGCAGCCTTTTTATCGCAATCCAGCAAGAGGGCATACCGTTTATCCAGGAAAGTCTAAGTGATGCAATCATTCGAATCCGCGTGGAAACAAGCTGTTCATTCGAAGTCATCAATGAGTTATGAGTTGGGAACCGGGTTTCGTGAAATCATCCTGTACATCTTGTCCATCCAAGTCCATCCATGTTCATTCATTTTGTTCGAAAACTTATGCATAGGTGCTTAGGATTTGAATCCAATGTCCAATTCACACCATGAAAAACCGCTCTTTGGGTATAGACCAGGCAGAAATACCTGATCGCAGAATTCGTTGATTGGAATGCCCCGCACCAGTTTCATGACGAAGTACGGGCGTCCCAACTCCGTCGTGCCTGCGTCGATAATTCTCGC
>JANMHA010000301.1:0-2161 GCA_031374925.1 Pirellula sp.
TTCAAACCGCTCGCGAGCGACTCGCTTCGTTGAGTTGGTTCATGAAGTGCCTCAAAGAGCCGTTGTCTCGGTTGGCGAACAAGCAAGACAATTGCAAAGGGACTTTCTTCGAGGCACGCTTCAAATCCATTGCGATTCTGGATGAAGAAGCCTTGTTGACCGTCGCTGCATACATCGACCTCAATCCTGTCGCAGCCGGTATGGCTCCACTCCCAGAATCGAGTCCCCACACATCGATTAAAGAACGAGTCGATAACATTATTGCTGCAGGCAAGCTCGAAAATGTGGAAGCGATTCGCAACGGAAGCATCGCGGCTCAGCAAGTGAGCGAAGGAATCGAAGACAGTTGTTGGCTGATCCCTATGGAAGACCAACGAAGCCAAGGAGGCATACGCGAAGGCTTCAAAGAGGGATTCACGTTGGGTCAATACTTGATGCTCGTGGATTGCACAAGCCGTACAGTGCGGGACGACAAGCAATCCGTGTCATCGGAACTGGAATCGATTTTCGAGCGGTTGGGTAGCAACGTAGATCGATGGACAGCAAGAATCCGAAAGCTCAAGGAGCGAGGATTCATCGGATCCTTCTTAGCGTCAACGGTGGAGCGGTTACGCGAGGTGGCCCATCGCGTAGGCCGCAAGTGGCTAGTCAACGTCGGCTAACGCAGCCAGACTGTTCGTCCCGAATTTCCGCAGAGCACTGACGAGGATCAGCTGTCTGAAGGTCTGCGCTGACAGCATGGGGAAGCGGACCGATCCGTCGAAAAACCAAGGGAATAGACGAGCGAGTTTCTTCCGACCCCATAGAACGAGCCGACGAGCTCCCCACGTCCATCGGAACAATGCAGGCAATCGCTATCTAAAAATGCAATGCATGGCCTTGTTCTTTTCTATGCATGTCCTTGTTCTTTTTTGATGCATGTCCTTGTTCTTTTTTGTCCTTGTTCTTTTTAAGGACACGAGCTGAAATGAGTTGTTCGCGCGATTCAGTGGCGTATTTTACTAAACAGCAGGCGCTCCGGCATGTCAAATTGGTGCGAGTTGGGTTAGGTAAACTCACTTCCGTTTGCTGTATTCCTGCCCCCCACGTTCTTCCAAGAGATGAACCGCCAAATGCGGCTCCGAATGCCGGGGTGTGGGAAGTGTTATGCAATTGATCCTGAACGGGATCACTAAGCGTTAACGAATTGACACAAATTCGCTGTCCCAGTCATTCGTTAAGTGCGTGCAAGACTACAATGCCTGTTGAGCTGTGTTCGAGTCGGCTGGCAGGTTGCTCAAGATCCTTAACCCAGGTTAACAGGAATTCGTAAATGTTGAAACTTAGAAATCGCCGTTGTTGGACGCTGTTTGCCGTCATTTGGCTTTGCCAAGTTGCGACGCTCTGCAGCCAGGAAAAGTCGACGAGACCATCCGTTGCCGTAGACGAACTCGTGTTCGTTCAAGCGGGTGATTTGCCGATCATCATCTCGGCCCCTCATGGCGGTACGGGCGAGGTACCAGGAGTATCCGAACGGACAGGTGCAGGATTGGCGACAGGCCCATCTGGGTTCTTTACCGGTCGTGACGGTGGTACCGAAGAGCTTGCGATGGAGGTCGTCGAGGCGATCAAGAAGCGATTTGGGAAATCTCCGTATGTCGTAGTCTCCAAAGTCCATCGCAAATACATGGACCCAAATCGTCCCCCTGATATCTCCTTCGAAGATGCGAAGATGAAACCCTACTACGAACACTACCACGACCATCTATCGAAGTTCGATCGGGAGGTGACGGACCGCTTCAAGGCAGGTGTTTTGATCGATTTGCATGGTCAGGGAACAAGCAAAGAGACGGTCTTTCGAGGTACCAAAAATGGACTTACAGTCACGCATCTTCGAGAGACGTTTGGAGAAGCGGCCCACATCGGTACCAAGAGCCTGTTTGGACTGCTAAGCGCACGGGGCTGGAAAGTGCATCCCTCGCCACACGATGAAAAAGAACAATCCGGCTTCACCGGTGGCTACATCGTTCAGTCGTATGGAAGCCACAAATCGCAACCAATCGACGCGATTCAACTTGAGTTCGGTGCCGAGTATCGAGTGGCAGGCAAACGAGCCAAGACCGCTGAGGTGCTGACAGACGCACTGGTCGAGTACGCCGGTCTCTACTTGCAAGTGCAAGTG
>JANMHA010000307.1:0-2618 GCA_031374925.1 Pirellula sp.
AGGACGATGGCTGGGGCGGCCGCGAGCAGGCCGATATCCGCGCCGGCATCGAGGCATGTTTGGACCAAGGCATTGCCACCAAAGGGAAAATATCTGTGGCAGGCAATTCTTATGGCGGCTTTTCCAGCTGGATCGCGATCACCCGCCATGCCGATCTGGTGAACGCCGCGATCCCGATGTGCGGGATGTACCGGCTGGACATCGACTATCACGAGACCAGGATGCCGCATGGCCGCGACTACTCACGCGAGATGATGGGGGGCACGCCAGAGGAGTTGCCGGAGAAATATGCCAATGCCAGCCCGGGGAATTTCATCAGGGCTGTCCGGGGCCAGATCCTGATCGTGCATGGCCTTGCAGACAGCAATGTCGGCCCGGAAAACACCCATGTGGCGGTGGGAGAGCTGAAGGCCGCGGGAATTCCGCACGAGGTCCTGCTGTTTGAGAACGAGGGCCACGGCGTCTTCCGCCGCTCGAACGTGGCCGAGTATCTGGCGCGGACCGCGGCCTTTCTGGAACGGGCCTTTTCATCGTGAGCTTGCAGGGGTTCTTCGTGCCCGGCCCCTATGATGACGGTGATCCGGTCACCGGGCACTACTTCGAGATGGCCTCACCCGATCCGGTCCGCCCGCAGGTCTGGGGCTATACCGACGCACTTTCCTACGCCCCGGGGGACGAGATCGCACTACATCTGATGTCCTCGGCGCCGCTAATTCGCGTGGTGATCGCGCGGGACGGGATGGTGCCTGCGACCGTCTGGGAGGGGGAGGTTGCGGCGGGTTTCAGTACCACTACGAATGATTGTTCAGTAACTGGCTGTGGCTGGCCGGAGCGGCTGCGGATTGCCGTCCCGGGTGACTGGAAAAGCGGGGTCTACACGATCAAGTTGACGATCTTGGGGCATCAATCGGAACATATGTTCGTTGTGCGTCCGGCGTCGCCCCGGTCGCGCCTGCTGATGATCCTCGCGACGGGAACATGGTGTGCCTATAACGACTGGGGCGGGTCGAACCACTATCAGGGGACCCTTGGGCCAGGGCAGACAGACGCGGCCTTTGAGGTGTCTTTGCTGCGGCCCTGGGCCAAGGGGTTTGTCCGCTGGCCCGAGGGGGCGCCGCGGATCCCCCATGCCTCTCCACTGCTGACGCGGCCGCGCTATCCGCATATGGAGTTTGCGCGGGCGCGGGGGGTGTCGAAGAAATATGCCTCATCCGGTTGGGCGGCGTTCGAGAAGCCCTTTGCGCTGTGGTGCGAGGGGCAGGGGATCGGGCTGGACTACATGACCCAGCATGATCTGCACGCGCGTGGAGTGCCGATGGGCTATGACCGGGTGATGATCGTGGGCCATGATGAATACTGGACCTGGGAGATGCGCGACCATCTGGAGGCTTGGGTGGACAGGGGCGGGCAGGTGGCGCGGTTTGCCGGGAATTTCTATTGGCAGACGCGGTTGTCCGACGATCTTTTGACTCAGACCTGCTGGAAGGTGGGCCCGGACCCGGTGCGGGGCGCCCGGCGGACGACCTATTGGGACGCGCCGGAGGTGGGGCGGCCAGCGGTTGCGACGATGGGGCTCACGGGGTCGATGGGGGTCTATGCCGGGTGGAGCCGCTGCGCGGCGCAGGGGTCGGGGGCTTTGCGATCTATCGGCCGGGGCACTGGAGTTTACGTGACACGGGGCTGGGGTACGGGGACGTGTTGGGGGCGTCGGCGAAAATATTCGGCTATGTGGTGGATGGGGTGGAACTGGGCTTGAAGCATGGGTTGCCCTTTGCGGAGGATGGGGGGTTGAAGGGCAGCCTTGAGATCGTGGGGATGTCGCCTGCCACGACCTTGTCGCACCACACCTCGGCGGCGGACCGGGACCTGTTCATCGGGCATCTGGATGCCGAGGATACGGCGCGGGTGATCTATGGGGCGGTGACTGAGGAGACGATGGGGCGGGCGTCGCGCGGGAATGGCTGTATGGCGGAGTATCGGCGGGGCCGCGGGGCGGTGTTCAACGCGGGGTCGTGTGAGTGGGTAAATGGGTTGATCATGGGCGAGCCGACGGTGGAGCGGGTGACGCGGAATGTGTTGCTGGGGGCGTGGGGGTAGAGATGTCGCTTTTGACGACATCGTGTTTTTAAGATTGATATCAATAGATTATGGGTTTCCGTTAACCGGGTGGAAAGGTTTTTTTCGGGGGGAGTCGGGGCATGCCCCGACCTACGGGAGGGGCGTGCCCTGGTGAAAGCGCAACTGCCAGCGGCCTGAGGAGCGGTCCCAGATCGAGGCGCGGTTGGCCCGTTCGGGGCCGGTGGGATAGCGGACTTCGGAGATATTTCGGAGATATGGGTGCAGAGGGTGATGGTGCCGGACAGGGGGTGTTCGGTGAAGTCGTGCAGGGTGGCGGTGATGTCGTGCGGTGCGGCGTCCAGCAGTTCGGCCCGGGTGTGGCGGCGGCCGGAGCGGCCGAATTCGTGGAAATCGGGGGCGAAGGTGGCGTCCATCAGGGCACGGTCATAGCGGGTGGAGGGGTGCCAGAGGGTGAGGAGGGGGGGAGGTCATGGCATGTTTTGAAGAGAAAAGGTGCGCAATGAATGCGCACCCTACATCGGCTAACTAGGATACTATCC
>JANMHA010000329.1:0-55412 GCA_031374925.1 Pirellula sp.
CCAGGACGTCAGTCGGCGGAGCGACTGACCTACGTGGGCGACGTCGCTCCGCGACTCGCGGTCCCTCTTGTCGGAACAGCCAAGGCGAATCGCCTCCCAAAAAATCACTCCGACCTAGCTAATACTCAATCATGCATCGCGTCGGATTCAACCAGCACGGCAGGTTGTTTTCCAAGAACATGCGATTCGAATCGGAAACCAAGCTATTGACGGAACGCGGTCCCATGATGCAATCCGTCGACATTGGTCCCCTCGTCAAGCGTACGGACTTCGTCTCGCTGCTTGGCGCTGGAATCAGTACGCCCATTACGCTGACTTGGACAACCGATGGCAAATGTTTGGACTCCAAAGTCGATTCCATTGGCGGTACGACATTCGAGCCGTCTATTTACCGACTACTCTTCGGGGACTTCAGCGATCAGTCGTTGCATGGCTACAATTTTGTGTCCAACAAAGAGCACGTTTTGGATGTCGAGTTGCTCCCGGGTTGCGCCGGATGTCATGACTTGCAAGTCACCCGAACCCAGGCCGAGCAACCAATGCCGAAATAGGTCGTCCTGGTGCTTTTCAAGCGTCATGCCCTGCGTTGTATAGCTTTTTGAGCCTGAACCCATAAGCGAGTCGCGAGTCAATTGCCCTGGATCGATTTCCCAATAACTAAATCGGTCCAATCCAAACACCACAATAACCCACATCGCAAACATGACCGTTGAAATCCATAGATACGCACCGACGTTCAAATAGATTTTGTGACTAAGGAACCAACCGAACACGGTTTCCCATACATCAAAATAAAGAAGCAGTACGAAGGTGAGTACCAAACCAAGGATTACAATTCCCGACGCAAGTCCACGCACAGAATAGTTGGTTACAAGGATTACGAGAAACAACACCACAAAAAAGATCAATCCTAAGTTGCTACTCGCATGAATGTGGGTCATTCCCTGGCCAATATTCACCTGTTCCCCTTGATAATAAGTGAGGGCGGCCATGATGTAGCCAACGACCCAAACAGGCCACCAATAGAGCAGCGCGGAGTGACTATAGATGCGAATCTTGGTTGGGCCACGACCTTTGCCGGAGACCGAATCGGCGGTCTTTCTGTTTTCGGAAGTATTGGAATCGGACTGGGGAAGGGACGAACTACTCATGGGAAACTTTCTTGGCGAGGAAGAGCAACCGATGTCACCTTTGAATGGTCAAGGCCAACCGGACAAGCATTGTAACAGCGAATAGCGTCGCGTTTCAGGGCAAATTGAATTTGGGATGTCAATGATCTGTATAGGCTTGGTAGACTTGGATGTGGGGCGCTGGCCGAAGTCGAAAACGCAACCTTTTTGTGATTGGCTCACGTGATTATCAGTTCGTACGCATTTCCCAAATCCTGGGCGAGACTTGACGGTTTTTAAGGCTTTTTTGTAGGTGAATGAGCAATTGCTAAGGATTCAGACTTGTGGTTGAGCCTGTTCGCACCATCTCCTTGCGTGGGGCTCGGCAGCATAATCTCAAGGGGGTTGATCTCGACTTCGTCATCGGGAAACTGACTGTTATTTGCGGTGTCAGCGGCAGCGGTAAGACTTCTTTGGCTTTGAATACTTTGTACGCCGAAGGACAACGTCGCTACATCGAAAGCTTCTCCGCTTATACGCGTCAGTTTTTGCAACGCATCGACAAACCATCGTTCGATTCACTCACCAATTTACCGCCGTCGATCGCGATCACCCGCGAACTTCGTTCGCGAAACAATCGAAGTACGGTTGGTACAGCCAGTGAAATGCTGGAATACTTGCGGATCGTGTTTGCCAACAATGCCCAACTCAGCTGCTATCAGTGCAATCGGCGAGTCGAATCACATCACCCGAAAACCGTGATCGATTCTTTTGCTCCATTCGAAGAAAGCCGGGCAATTCTTTGTTTCGAGATTGGCTGGCAAACCAAAAACGCATTGTCGGAACTGCTGTTTGACCTTCAGACTTCCGGTTTCGTCCGCTTGATTGCCAACGGCCATGTCGTCCATTTGGCAGACGAGGATCGACAAAAAGTCGCAAGTCACTTTGAAGCGAGTGGGGTTGCGCTAGTGGTCGTGGATCGATTGAAGATTGGACGCGGTCAGGATGTTGACCGCCTAACACAGTCGTTGGCCACCGCTTTCGATCATAGCAACGCTTCGGGAAGTGGCTGCGCCATCGTCCTAGTGAATCCATCGGGAGACTTGAATTTGGAGGCTGGTCCTGTTTCCGTCGAAAAGCTCAACGTCGATGGAGTAGTGTACTCCGTACACCGGTTTTCGACTTCACTCCGGTGCGAGTATTGCAAAATCGACTACCCCGTCAGCGAGCCCCGACTGTTTAATTTCAACAGTCCAGTTGGCGCTTGTCCAACCTGCGAAGGGTTTGGTGAAGTGGTCACAATCGACATGGACAAAGTAGTTCCCGATAAGTCCCTCTGTTTGAATGAGGGGGCGATAGCTGTTTGGCGAACGCCAGCGTATGCGCATGAACTGGATGAAGTGCGTGAATTGGCAACCGAGTATGGAATTCCGCTCGACGTGCCGGTATCGAAACTCAAGCCGAAGCAATGGCGGTTCATCCAAGAAGGAGTGCCCGAGCGTAATTTTGGTGGTCTGAACGGTTTCTTTGCTTGGCTGGAACGCAAAAAGTACAAGATGCACATACGAGCCTTTTTGGCTCGATGGCGTACTTATTCTACTTGCACGCACTGCTCAGGTCAGCGACTCAATCAGGGTGCATTGGCGTACAAACACTGCGACAAGACTTTTTCGCAATTGTGCGAACTGACGATCGACGAACTGCGGCAGGTGCTGTCCGACAAAAATAACGTTGCCACGGCGGATTCAATGAACTTGAGGCAGGCGGCGGAAAAAGGCTCCGTTTATGTAGCGACCGAGCCGCAACGTCAAGTTCTGGCTCGACTAGAATACTTGAAGTCTGTCGGTTTAGGTTACTTGTGTCTGGCCAGGCCGCTGCACTCCTTAAGCAGCGGCGAGTCGCAACGGGTTATGATGACGACACTCTTGGGTTCCAGCTTGGTTGACATGCTGTACGTTTTTGATGAACCGACCGTGGGCTTGCACCCTCAGGATACCGAACGCATGGCAACAGCCATTCTGGGGCTTCGGGATCGAGGCAACACAGTAATCCTGGTAGAGCATGAGCCATATCTCATGCGAATGGCGGATCAGATCGTCGAAATTGGGCCGCAAGCAGGTGACCTTGGCGGGCGTGTCACCTTCAATGGAACACCCGCGGAGTTGCTGCGAAGTTCTTGTTCTACGGGTGAGTATCTATGCGGCAAACGCACGACGCAGCGCAGTCCTAGATCGATTGAATCCAATTGGATAGGTATCCGAGATGCGAGCGGACGCAATCTACAAGTAAAGGAGCTTCGAGTCCCTTTGAAATGCTTGACCGTCATGATCGGTCCGAGCGGATCGGGCAAGAGCACGTTGATTCTGGATACGTTTTGCCCGGCGATCGATCAAGCAAAAGAGCAGGCCATAGCCCCGGCCCTACCGTTTACCAGTTTATTCGGATTGGAGCATATCTCGGGCTGTATAGCGATCGATCAGAGCCCAATACAGCGATCGATGCGCAGTAGCCCCGTCACTTATTCGAAAGCCATGGACTGCATTCGGCAAGTGTTTGCCGAGACTCCGGATGCTAAGTCGCGACGCTTAGGAGCGGGGCATTTCAGTTTCAACAGCGATCTAGGTAGGTGTCGAACTTGTGAGGGAATGGGGATCACAACCATCGATATGCAGTTCATGGCCGATGTCCAGCTGCCATGTCAGGACTGCGATGGAAAGCGATTTCGCAGCGAAGTTTTGGAGGTCCGTTATCGCGATTTGAGTATTTCGGAAGTTTTGGACATGAGTGTCGATCGAGCCCACTCTTTCTTTCGAGGGAGCGCCAAGGTCCAGGACAAATTGAAGCCATTGATTGAGATTGGATTGGGATACTTGCCGCTGGGGCAGAGTCTTGCCACATTGTCCGCTGGCGAGTCGATGCGACTCAAGCTCGCGAGCCAGCTCGAACTACGTGATGTCAGTTCCGAGGCTGGAGGATTGCCAGGTAAGTTGATTGTACTCGACGAGCCAACCACCGGCTTACACTTCAGCGATGTCGAGCGGTTGCTCCGATGCATCGATATGTTGATCGATCACGGAAACAGCGTTTTGGTGATCGAGCATAATCAGCAAATGATTTCTTCCGCAGACCACCTGATCGAATTAGGGCCTGGGGCTGGTCCAAAGGGTGGCAGAATCATTGCGGAAGGTCTTGTGGAAACGGTTCGGGCAAATCCCAATTCCGTTACAGGTCCGTTTATCTAAAGGATCGGCAGATCTGATCTAGAACGGATCGGTTCCGCCGAAAGGGTTGGATGAATCGCCAATCGGCTCACCAGCTCCATCGAAAACGCTTGTATCTTCTTCGATGGGTTTTGTCGGCGTTGGTTGAGGCTTTGCGGTTTGGATCGGTGTAGCAGGAACGGCTCCAGAATAGACGGTGGTAAACGAAGGTGCCGTAGCCTCGATTTCCCGGAGGCAGGTTACTTGTCCTTGTTTGGTAACGAATAACAGTCTGTCGTTGACAGCGTTGGGAATAACATCTGGCAAAATCAAATTGGTACGTCCCGATTCGAAACCCTTTGCAAGATCGATCGCCACCAAAGCGTTTCGAGAGTCCATGACGTAGATGTTATGTTTTCCTACGGCGATCATGTGGCGAACGTTGGGGTGTTGGTGCCCCCAAGCGTCACTTCCATCGGATAAGTTCAGAGCAAAAAGCAAGCCCTCGTCACTGAGGAGAAAAGCCGTTTCCTTATTTGCAAGAGGAGATTGAGAAACTTGAACAGCTAACCTGGTCTTCCAAAACAGTGGTTCATCGCGATTGGTTGACGCGTGAAAAACGGTGCCGTAGGCCGAGGATGCCAAGAATCCATTTTGAGTTGCGATGGGCAATGAAAAAATGGGCTCACCAACATTGGCAGCTGCCCACAAAACTGGCGATCTTTCCATTCTCGCCTGCACGAGTCGGTTACCGGTGGGCCAGCACAGGAATTGATGATCAGCAGAGATAATCACTCCGAGTCGGTTTTCGGTTCCGGTTCGCAGAATACCCGGAGGGATGATCTCACTTTTAATGTCATAAGCCACCAGTCGGCCATCCACCGAAGGTACAATGGCTTTGCCGAGCAAAACGATTGGACTGGCGGTTGGCGTGAACATAAGCCCTCGCGTGGCCACAATGTTGCCGGTTGTTAATTCGTAGACATACAACGTGTTTCCGTTGGTTACAGCCACGTAGTCGTCGGATACGCCGGGACCGAACATGGGAAGAGTCGACTTGCCAGCCTCGGTTTTCCAAATCAAAGATCCAGATTCGGCGTCCATCGTCGAAACAATGCCGTTTGTGGTAAGGCTTACCGCGTAGATGAGTTGTTGGCTGTACGGTTCGACGTCAACTTTTCGCCCCAGCGTTTTATACATGGCTACTAATTTTTCGGCCTTTTTCTTTGCTCCTTCGAGACCGATCCGCGGCGACTTGAGCAGTTTTTCACCTTGAACAACCGCTTCCTCCACCTTTTTATGATCAACTTCATCTCCGCGGATTCGTTCGATTACGCGACCGCCGCTTCGTACCGTTACATACTCCCGTTTTTCAGTGGTGTGTGACCAAAGAACGAAGCTTTGCGAACCGTTGGCGAGCGGAGCGCCACCAATATTCGATTCCCAATGAATAACCAATCCTGCAGACGCCAAGTCCCCCTTATTGGACTGGGCATGCGCCCGCGTTTGTACGCTCAATGCCGCAACTGACAAGCTAAACAAAAGAACGGCAAGAAATCGGCAAGGATTCGAGTGGAATTTCATAAATGGCGCTCGTTTGAAAACGGGAAGAGTCCTGCGGTAAATAGTAGTTCAAGTGGATGGAAGTTGCGAACAAGAAATCCTATTTCGCGGAACAGTGGTGAAATGCCCCCGAGTTTGGCGACAACCTCTTTCGGGTGGGTTTGTGAGACATCGTGGAAAAAAGAACATCTGAAAGGAACTTGTTTCCCAGAATTTGAGCGGAGCATCTGGAGAATGTTTGACGGCAGGACCGGTAGGATTTAGGATGCTAGAGGTGGATAAGGCAGAAGTCAGTTGATTTGCCTGGTAGCGATCTGAACCTTTTGGATTGCTAAGTGCTTGTCCCCACTCCAATCGTTCCATCTCTTCAGGGTTTTTGAGGTTTTTTATGGCTCGCGATCGCAACGTTTATGTTTGGCAAGCCTACGTCACTGTCATGTCGATAGTTAGCCTCGCCTGCTTGGGAGCGATGGCGTTTGTGATTTTCCAGTCGGGTACGAACTCCAAAACCGTTGAGGGTGCAATTGATCGGGAGCAAAAGGCCCAGACGAGTTTGCGAGAGGAAAACACTCGTCGCCAGGTGCTTGAGAGCATGCTTGGCGTTGGCAAACCGGTCACCGAAGCCGAGTTTAATACGATGTTAACTCAAATCACCGCGGACGAGCAACTCAACAGTGCCATCAAGACCTACACAAACAATATGGCGCTCTTTGGACCGGGCGCAACGGATCGGAATTACACCAAGCTAGTTACGACTTTGATGACCGAGTTGCGAGCTCGGAACCAGCAGGTGGAATCGTCTCAAAGGCGAGAGTTGACGCTCAAGGCCGAGTTCGATTCAAAGCTTCTCCAAGAAACCAAAGCGAGAGAAGCGGAAAAACAAAACTCGCTAGACTTGTCAAACTTGCGTGACAAAGAGTTGGTGAAATACACCGAAGACATAAAAGCCCAGCGGGACGAAATCGATAAAATCGAATTAGAAAAGCGAAATTTATTGCAAATTTCTGCTAAGCAGAAGCAAGAAGTCACTGCCAAATTAGAGCAATCTCAAACCGAAGTCGGGGAGTTAAAGAAGCGCTTGGATGCTTTGGTTCGCAAATTGGACGAAATCCAAGGAGAAGATTTCCAGTATGTGCAGGGTAAAATTACCGAAGTTTCTAACGGAGGTGATGTGGTTTGGATCAACCTTGGAAGAGCAGATGGATTGCGACCGGGCGTAATTTTTGGAGTGGTCGATTCCGATGTTAGTCGAGTGGCAGATGCTAGGCCGAAAGCAAAGATTGAAGTCGTCGAACTTGTCTCAGGGTCCGACCACCTTGCACGATGCAAAGTGTTATCGGATCGGGCTCCCACTACAATCTTAAGGATGGACTCCATTTACTCGCCAGCTTGGCAACCAGGACGCAAAGTCGAATTCGCCTTGGTTGGAAAAATGGACATTGATGGAGATGGTAGGGACGACCGCGAAACGGTAAAAGCACTGATTGAACAAAATGGCGGTAAGGTTACTGTCGATCTACCACCGGGTGGAAAGACTTCCGGTAAATTGAGCGTTGAAACCCGTTGGATGGTCATGGGGGAAGACTTCAAAGTACGTGGAGCAATGACGTCGGTGGACACAGCGACAGCCAAGGAGCGAAGCGTGCTCGAATCCGAGGCAAAATCGCTTGGAATTAGCCGTATCAATTTGGACAAGCTGATGGGTTGGCTTCGAGGTTCAGGGGTTAATGAAGTCTCGCCGTTGGGAAACGCAATGAAATCGAAAGTATCGGAATTCAGGACCGACGCCCGCCCGAGTGCAAATTCAGCTCGCGTGTCGGAGATCTTCCAAAATCGCGATGGAAAAATGAACAGAAACGCTGCTCAACCAGAACCAAAATAAGTTAAACTTTTCCAGTCAGTTAGAGTTTGCAGATTCTATCGAATTTCTCAACTTTTATAAGAAAACTGCTTGTGCTAGCGAATTGATTAGGATATCAAATAGTAGGAAATTTTTTGGAAGAGCTAACACTCTTGTAACAGGATATACATCATGAGAATTCGATCGCGTTCAAAAGCCTTCTTGAGGGCTTTTGCTTTGGTAATGGTAACTGGATTGTCGTTTGGGGTTGCCCCGTGCCTTATGGCAGACGAAAGCATTCCGGCGGTAAGTGTCTCTTCTGGACCGGTTTTAAACCAGTTATTTAGTAAGCAGTGGGTTTGCCTCACTAAAGAGGGTTCAATAGACGGAAGCTTGGTCCAGTTAGTGGGCAATGACAAGACACCTCTCGCTGGACTCCCGATCGCATTGGTTCGAGATGGCGAAATTGCCTATTCCGCACTTGCCGACGAAGCGGGTTCGTTCAAATTCGAAAACGTTAGAACTGGGTATTATTCGTTGGTGACTCGTACCAATGAGACCATTGCGGCGTTTTCACTCCAGGTGCTGGATGCAGAAAACACTCACCTCAGCAGTTCCGTTGAAGTGAGAGTGGTTCGCCCCGCTGGGTTGAAAGTAAAGGAAATTTTGCGATCGCAGACACTTCCAACTTTCGCCGTCCGAGCCGAGCTTCCAGAGGTTTCTAAGGACCCTTTGGGTGATTCGCGTTCGTTTAGCAAGTCCCAGTTCGTCAAGCTGGATGCGAATGGAAAGTTAACCGGCCAACTTGGATCCGTTCTTCCGTCCGCCGACATGAGCGATATGGTCGTTTACGTTCTTAAGAATGGTGAAGAAGTCGCGAGAGCCATTTCTGACAAGCAAGGGAAATTTAGCGTAGAAGGACTTCGGTCTGGTGTTTATGGTTTCGTTGCAGCTGGCAATTCTGGATTTGCGGCAACCTCGTTCCAGCTAGTTGATACGGCCTCTGCTTCGATTGGTGCGGACGGTAGCCGATTTGTTTCCAGTCTTTTAGACGCATGCGGCCAGATGAATGTTG
Organism: Pirellula sp.; assembly: GCA_031374925.1. Lineage (GTDB taxonomy): Bacteria > Planctomycetota > Planctomycetia > Pirellulales > Pirellulaceae > JBKCUI01. Next base: position 8,788 of record JANMHA010000329.1, read on the forward strand.
AAGTTGTTCAATGCTGCGAAGTAGCTGTTTGCGAACAACCCGTTCACACGGTTGTGGAAACGATTGTTCAATCGCCCGTCGATGCGTGTGCTGTTCCCGTGGATAAATGCGGCTCCGCGTCGACTTGTGGTTGCGGCGGCGGGTTCGGTGGAGGATTCGGCGGCGGCGGTGGTGGCGGCGGCTTAGGCGGTGGCCGAATTGGGCTAGGGGGCTTAGCGGCCATTGGCGGCTTGACAGCACTAGGTATCATCGCTGCAGACAACAACAAGGATGCTGCAGTGGTTAGTCCAATTGTAAAATAGATTTCTAGTAAATTCGGAAGGCCATCGATTTGCTCGGTGGCCTTTTTTTATTGCATGCGATCTGATTACTATGCTTGGGACGCTAGTTCACACACATACAAGCGACGGAATTCGGCTACATGGATTCTTGACAGAACCAACCCGATTTCAGAATGCTTGGATTTTGGTGCACGGTGTAAATAGCAATTTCTATAGTTCCAGCTTACTTCTCGATCTCGGTCGTCGATTGGCCAGTCCCGATACTGCGGTCTTGCTCGTAAACACCCGTGGACATGATATCTTAAGCTTTAATTTTGGACCGACGCCAATGCGGACAGGTTCCCAGATGGAAAGTATTTCTTCAAGCCAACTTGATTTAGATGCTTGGGTGCAGTTTCTTGAACGAAAGGGCGTTCAAAAGGTATCGTTGTTGGGTCACAGTCTCGGGGCGATTAAGTGCATATTGTGGAGCCTCAAAAACAACGAGCGTCTAAAAGCACTGGTCGCTGTCTCACCGCCAAGACTAAACACCGACATCTTGCTTAAGGATCCTGAGCGAGGAACCGTTTTTCGCGAACATCTCAGAAACGCAAGCGAAAAATGCGATGCAGGGCATCCCGAGTCTGTCATGAAAGTGCGGTTCCCGTTGCCGATGTGGGTTTGCGCGTCAACATACAGGGATAAATACGGTAGCGGCGAAAAGTATGACTATCTTGCGATGGCAAGCGGGCTACATGTCCCAACGCTTTGGACATTTGGACAGTTGGAGGTTGAGAGGGGAACGTCTAATTTTAAGGACGCTGACCTGGAATTAAGAAAGAAAATTGAGCAACCGTTAAGTGACTTGGAAAAACACACCGTTTGCGTTATCGAACGCGCCGATCATTCCTATCGGGGTGTAACTTCGCAACTTAGCGATTGCATCGGCAACTGGCAAAACAATATTGTCGAACGTGCCTCTTAGACTTGAAAAGCACGCGTTTTGCCAGACTTGAAATTCGGTTACAATGGCGTACCCAATTCCAGTTCACCAGGGTCGAACCGATGCTCGATCATCCCACGTCTCTTTCCACACCTACCATCCCATGACCGTTTCCACACCCGCTTGGTTGGCCACCAACGAGCAAACCGCAAACGCAAAACAACTTCTCGACCAACACGCGTACGAAACTGTGCAGTGGCACTTTCACGAATCGACGGGCTCACCGTTTTGGCTCGCGAAAAAGGCGGAGTTCAAATTCGATCCGATGAAAGATGTGAAAGTTTTTGACGACCTTAAGAAGTTCCCTGAGTTTGAGGACGAATGGCTTCGAGGTGGCCCCATCAATCGATGGATACCAAAGGGATTGTTGGGCAAGCCGACTTATGTTTTTGAAACGGGCGGAACAACAGGAATCCCCAAAAGCCGAATGGTAATCGATGACTTCCGAATCGACTACGAACTTTTTAGTCACACCCTTCCGGATGAGTATTTCCCTAAGGGTTCCAACTGGCTAATGCTTGGCCCCTCCGGTCCGCGACGACTGCGATTGGCCATTGAGCACCTTTGCCAGTATCGCGGTGGAATTTGCTTTTGCATTGACTTGGACCCGCGGTGGGTTGTGAAGCTCATCAAGAAAGGTTGGATGGAGCACTTGGAAGAATACAAGAGGCATTGCATCGATCAAGCCATCACCATTTTGACGGCGAATCACGACATCAAATGCATGTTCACGACCCCAAAGTTACTTGAGTCGCTCGCAGCGGGACTTGCCGAAAAAGACACGAGTATTCAGGAGATTGGTATTACTGGGATCTTCTCCGGAGGAACCGAGTTCACACCGCAATGGACTCGTTTCTGTGTTGAAGAACTTCTTGGCGGTCCTGCCGAAGAGAGTGGCGTTTACATGACGCCAACGTATGGAAACACGTTGATGGGCTTGGCTTGTTCTCGCCCGGTAACTATCGATGACGGATATACCATCGCCTACTATGCTCCGCAACCTCGTGCGGTCGTTGAAGTTGTCGATTTTGACGACAACACAAAAGTGGTTGGATATGGTGAGACGGGGCGTGTCAAACTTTATACGATGACCAAAGAGTTTTTCGTTCCTGGCTTCCTGGAGCGGGACGAAGGAGAGCGGGAAATGCCTTACAGGAAATACCCTTGGGATGGCGTCAGCGGCGTCAGACCTTATCGTGCCTTTGCATCGTCAACGACCGTAGGCGTTTACTAGAGTTCTAATAGGTAGTTTTCAAACGCTTCTTTCGCCCTAACGGAAACGTGATGGCGAGTGTTATCCCACCATTCCATTGGAGTATTATTAGCCGTGTTGACAATCAATCCGATCCGCTGGGGCAAGCAATATAAGTCGCTTGATTTTCAAGAAGTTTTTCACTTCGACACGGGTGAGCCCATAGCGAGGATTGGCCAAGTCAACGGCGGCATGGTCGAGATGGACATGAGGAAGGCAGCCAATGCTCGAAAGGCACTTCGCTCCATACCCACTCCGGAATTGATTGCTCGATGTAAAAAGGCTGCTTACCTTTTTGAGCATGAAACTCTACCACTGGGTGATGGTCAGCAGTCGGTTGATGATTTTATCCATCAACAATCGGCGAGCACGGGTCTTCCCGAGCACATGTGCCGAAACAATATGCAAAAGAACTGTTTTGTTCTAAGCAATATTGACACTATTTTGGACGCATTGACCCGGGGACTCGATCTTGAAATCTTCTCAAGAGGATATGGCGAAGAAGGTCGCAACGTAACCGTAAGCTTCCAATGCCAGACGCCAGTTCTCGGGGCTGTACTTCCAAACAACTCTCCGGGCGTTCACACTCTTTGGCTACCGGCAGTACCGCTACAGGTTGGTTTGGTATTAAAGCCGGGCTCGCAGGAACCTTGGACTCCGTATCGAATGATCAGCGCCTATATCGAAGCGGGCATTCCAGCAGAAGCGTTTTGTTTGTATCCGGGCGGACACGATGTCGGATCTACTATCTTGAGCAAGTGTTCTCGCAGTATGATTTTCGGCAGCGCGCAAACCGTCGACCAGTATGCTGGGAATCCCAAAGTTCAGGCTCACGGTCCCGGATTTTCGAAGATCCTCATCGGTGACGATGTTGTCGATCAATGGGAAGACTATATCGACTTGATGGTCGAAAGCGTCCTGAGCAATTCGGGCCGCAGTTGCATCAACTGCTCAGGTATTTGGGCTTCACGCAATGTCAAAGCGATTGGCGAGGCAATTGCCTCTAGAATCGGTGGAGTCGAAATCCTTCCTCCTAGTGATCCCAAGGCAGCCCTAGCTGCGTTCACTAATCCTCAAATGGCAAAAGGGACATTCGCCATGGTGCAGCAAGATCTTGCTGAGGCCGGAGTCACAGACATGACTGCCTCGTATGGCGAACGGCTTGTCGAACGAGAACGATCTGCTTATTTGCGACCGATGGTTGTCACTGCCGATTCGCCACAGCGCGGAGTTGCGATGAAGGAATACATGTTCCCATTTGTTTCGGTAGTTCAGTGCAGCCAAAAGGACATGATCAAATTGATTGGCCCAACCCTGGTCGGTACTGCCCTAACGGCGGATGAAGCTTGGATCGATGACTTGACCAACGCTACCAATATCGATCGATTGAACATCGGACCAATGCCGACAAGCCGATTGAATTGGTTGCAGCCACACGAAGGAAACTTGATCGACTTCTTGTTTCGATCGAGGGCGTATCAAGTGGTGCCGATGCGTGTTGCTCAAACAGTTTAAATTGCTGCGTCTGCGTTCGCGAGAATTCAGCGTTTAATTGAATTCTCGCGAATCATGTCACACCCTTCAAGTGTTTTTTGTCCGTTGCTTGGTGAGGATGTCAACAGATGGTCGGATCCCAAGAGCAACATGTTCTTGAAGTTAGAGGATTGAAGCGGCACTTTGGAAGTGTGGCTGCGGTGGACGGATTAGATCTATCGGTACGTGCCGGTGAGATATACGGATTTCTCGGCGTGAATGGTGCAGGCAAAACGACCACCATTCGAATTCTAATGGGCATCATCTCGGCCGAAGCTGGCGTAATCAGTTTGATGGGGGAAAACACTCGCCGAACCAGCGTTATGTTAAAGCGACATATTGGATATGTTTCGCAGGAACAATACTTTTATCCTTGGATGTCGTGCAAGATGCTCGGCAAGTTCGTCGGTTCGTTCTATCCAACTTGGGAAAAAGCAGAGTTCAGTCGCTTGCTTGAGATCTTTGAGATTCCTGAAACGAGACGAGTCTCGCAGCTTTCCGGAGGCATGAAAGCGAAGTTGGCACTGTCTCTGGCAATCGCACCTAAGCCTGACTTGTTAATACTCGATGAACCGACCGCGGGACTGGATCCCGTCGCACGCCGCGAGTTCATGGAAATAATTGTCGCGCAAGCACGCCAACACCACCGCACGACGTTTTTCTCATCGCACCTCATCGATGAGGTGGAACGATGTGCGGATCGCATTGGAATCGTTCATGCCGGTCGAATGCGATTCGAGGGCCCGCTTAATGTTCTGCAATCGGAGGTGAGACGCATCGCATTCCAAGGGGAGACAATTGATGTGCCTAGCTCCTTCGAATTCTGGAACGAGAGGTCCATCCATGGCAGAACATTCCAAACGTATCGGGCGAAAACCGAAGAATGGGAGCAATGGAAATTGCCGACCGGCGTTGAAGCTCAGCGGCTTTCGCTTGAGGATATTTTCATCGCCTGCGTAGGTGTACGGAGAGTCGATCTGTGATATTCGGATTGATTGAGAAAGAATGGCGGCAGCATGGGGCAATGATTTTATTTGTACTCATTTTATTAACAACGGGCTTCGTTGTTTTGCAAAATATGGAAGTGTTGGTTCAATACGGAGGAAGCAACTTTGCACTTCTGGATCAACTGCTTTTTAGCCTTCTTCCCATCGCGTGTCTTGTAATCGGGAATGCACTTATCGCAGCCGAATTCCGGCAACGCACTCAGGTGTTTCTTGAGGGTCTGCCGATGCCTCGCTGGATGATGCTTGCCGTAAAATATGGCTTCGGACTAGTCTTCGTATCGGTGGCCGCAGGCACTTTGCTTGGGGTGGCTTTTTGGTCGGCAGACGAAGCTGAGGCGATAACAAGTCGTTTTGCATTTTTGCTTTGGATTAAGACGCTGGGATGGGCTTGGTTCTGTTGGTCTGCAATTTTCGCGCACGCGTTCCTTGGCAGATATCGTATCGCAATGGGAGTCGGCATTATCGGAATGTTGCTGTGGGCTCAAAAGGAAGCAGGGGTGATGGTCACTCGATTCGGACCCTTCGAACTTGTCAGCGACCGATTTGCGTATGAACGCTTTGAGATCCCTGTCGAAGCACTCTGGATTACCGGCGTATTGATCATTGTCATTACTAGCTTCGGGTTTGCATTAGGATTGGTACGGGACGCCAGTCTTGCCACTATGCTCTCGGAGAAAATGTCCGCAAGGGAAAAGGTGGCACTGAGTGCATTGTGCGTCCTTGGGGTGGTGCTGGCCGCATCGGCTGTGGAGAGAAGGGAGAAATCCGAGTCTCTGCAGCTTCCTGGTGCGATCGACGTTGTGTTGGGGGTCGGCAATGTATCTGCAGCAGCCGCTGTAAAGGAACCGACTAGCGAAGAAACGGAAGCTCTGAGGTTGCATGCAACTGCCGCAGCGGAACTGCTAGCTGGCGCGGCTGACTATCTAGGCTGCAAGACCTTGCCACCGCTTTTCATGGTTCATCGGCGTGACATGGACGACCAAGAACTCGAAGACGGGGAGCTTAACTCACGACAAGGGTATCTGATCCGTCTCAACATGCTTTCCACGCATCCGGAAAGTGAAACGCTCAAGGCTCGATTGCTGCAAAAAATTCTAGCAACCCATCAGCATTTTCGATTGGAGTCCGACACACGAAGCTGGGTACTTCACGGATTTGCTACTTGGTGGCCACTTCGAGAGAAGGTAACAAAACCACAAGATTTGATCGCCTTGCGATTGCACTCGGAGATGCTCCGAGAAATCACCGTCACGGAATACGATTTGCTTCATTGGAAGAGGTTCAAGGATCGACTGAAGGATGACAGCCTGGAATCAACGGTAGCGGCCGTTGGGATACTTGAGCTTGGAAAGGTGAGTAACGAGGCACAAAGACGATTTCTCAGTTCAGTGCTCGCCTACGATGCCCCTTATGACTTCCGAGCAACCGTACATGATGCATGGTACAGCGTACCGTACTTAGTGCGGGCTTCGACAGACTGGGATCTTTCCTTGTTGGCCAGACGATGGACGGAATCACTTCGCGCGGATCTGGAGTCAAAGCCATGAACCTTACCCTGCTGCGAAAGGAGTTGTCGGAGCTGCGCCTTTGTGTTCTTTTCGTCGGTTTCGTCTACGGCATGGACTTGCTCTACAATCTTGGGACCGGCTTTCCCGATATGCCAACCGCTACCGAAAAAAGCGTTGCGGACGAGATCATTCCTTCCTTGTTTTTCGGGATACTCATTGGCATTACAGTGCTGGGCCGGGAGCGTGAACAACAAACGCAGAGCTTTTTGGATGGGCTGCCTGTTAGCCGTCTCACGGTCTTTTTTCACAAGGTGTCAGCAGCTTTTTTGGTCGTGCTGTTTGAGAGGACTGTTTCGTTTTTGTTGGGGCTTTTTTATGCATGGGTTGCAATGGATTCCCTTTCAAAACCTATTGCTGGAGTTGAGTTGATTGCGCAAGCAAGCCTTGGCGTCCTTTTAGAAATGACGGTCGTCGGGGCGGCGGTGTTGTTTTCTTTTGCGAGACAATGGTTTCCGCTGGTGGCTGGACTAGCTCTGTTAACGTTGGTCTGGTTCCGGTCGACGAGCAGCCCAATGGCTGCATGGCTTGACACCCCGACCTTGCTTTCGCCCGTCATAAACGAAGCCAGTTTTATTTTGCCATGGAAGCAGATTGCCGGGCACACGATCTTGGCCGTTGTTGCTTGGTCCTTTTCAGCCATCGCTTATCAATGGCAAGATGGTTTTGTGAGTCGCGGGATGGATCGAATGTCAACCTGGAAGTTCGCCGGATGGCTGACCAACATTGGCCGAGCGTTTGCGGTGCTCGTTTGGATAGCTGCCATCGGTTTCATGACCTCAAAAGAAAACAACGACTCAAGATCACCCGAAGAGCAGGCCGCGGGTAAGCCAGCGAGAATCGAATCCCAGGCCCATGGGGATTCGTCTGCTATGGATGGTTTCGCTAAGTTCGAATCAGAGCATTACGAATTGATTTTCAAGGAGTCACAGCGTGAAACGGTCGAACAAATGGCTTGGAGTATCGACAAAGTACATGAGCAGGCGCGAGCATTCTTTCAGCATCCACCTTCACCGTCGGCTCGCATCGTGGTCGATGTGGCGAGCGCCGTCAGTAGCCATGCATCCGGCCAAACGAATTGGACAAAGATTCGGGTCCCGTTGGCGCTTGCAACTAGCAATCAAGATTTCCTGCAAACCTTGCGTCATGAAACGGCTCACGTCTTTATCGAGCAACTAAGCCAGGGGAGGGCAGCGGATCATTTCAATGCGATGCGAATGTTTCACGAAGGCGTTGCAACGGCAGCGGAATTAGAAGGCGACGGCGATTCCAGCTTGACCGAGCGACAGCGGATGAATCGATGGGCGGCAGGATCGGACTCGCGTGGACGCGTTCCCTTTAGCATGCTTTGCGATGACGAAGCTTTGCGCCGTACGCGAGAGCCCTATGTTGTTTATCCATTGGGTTATGTCGTAGCCAATGCATTGGTAGACGTAGGTGGTATGACCCTTCCTCGCCGCATGCTCGAGGCCTTACGCGACTCTCGCTTGCCACCTGGGGTAAAGCCCACTGAACTTTGGCGAATCCTGCTTCAAAAATGTGGAACGTCCTTGGATTTAGTTATCGCTTCGTACGAGTCGAGATTGGATCTTCTAGCAACGCAGGAAAAAGCATTCGTCGACGGACTACCGCGATTAACAGGAACAGTGACAGTAGAAGGGGCCGATATCGTTGTCCGAGTAGACCAAAAAACCAACGCAAATCTGCCCGCGACCATCGTCTGTATGTATGCGGATAATCGAGTATTGGACACAACAACGGAATATGTACCGATGCAGGAAGATGGTTCGTTTCACTTGCCCCGATTGCGTATCGCAGGTAGTAAACTGAGGTATTTGCTGGGATGGAGCACTGCCGAATCGGCCAACACTATCTTCGAACCCTGGGCGGAAGTTGTTTTGACCAATGCAAACTAATGGATTAATTGCCGCTTCCGCGTTCGTACCGCAAGAATCGGGTGCAGTCCTTTTTAGCTCGTAGCTGTCCGCCGCCATCGAAATCCGTCATCCTACATTGGCGATTAATGAGCGAGGTTTGTTGATGGCAGATATCTGCAGAACCATAGCCTACTATGTTGTGTATTCTGAATTGAACCGCACATACTCCGTATTCAAATCCGTCGTCCAATGGGTTGCACTACCTGGCCCCAATCCAACTTGCAAATCGATTTCCGTCAGTTTGCTGGCCTTGATCGATTGACTCACCTTGCCTGCATCAAAGGCTAGCGGCTCACCCCGATCAAAGAGCGGGATTCCGTTGATCTTGAGAGCTGTATGGTCAGGACGGATGGGCACACCTGCGTAGCCCGCAGCGGACACAATGCGTCCCCAGTTCGGATCTCCTCCCGTAATCGCCGTCTTGACGAGATTGCTCAATGCAACACTTCTCGCCACTGCGTCGGCATCGGCATCGGTGTTCGCACCCTGGATTCGGATCTCGATGAGGTGCGTGGCACCTTCACCGTCATCAGGAATCTTTTTGGCCAATTCGATCGCCATCTCGTTGAGCTGCTTGGCAAATTCAGCTTCGTTTTCGCCGTGTAAGGCAGGAACGCTTTTGGTCGGTTGCGATGCGAGCATCACAAGGGTGTCATTGGTACTCATGTGCCCTTCGACGCTGATGCAGTTAAATGATTTGTTGGCCGCGGACTGAAGTAGGCGTTGTGCTTGCTTCGCTTCGAGCGGTGCATCGGTAATGATGATGGCGAGCATGGTCGCCATCTTTGGCCCAATCATTCCCGCCCCTTTGCACATTCCGACAATGTGGGTTTCCCGGCCATCTAGACTGAACTTTCGTTCCGTCGTTTTTCTTGCGATATCCGTTGTCAGGATCCCGTCGCATGCGTTCAAGTAGGCTTGCTCGGTCGTTGCCAATTCATTGGCCGCTGCAGAGATGCCCGCTTTGATTTTCTCCATCGGTAGAAACCGACCGATGATGCCGGTGCTCATAACGACAAATTGTTCGGCAGTAAGCTTGCCCGACTGGTCGACGGCGGCAGCGGCATGTTTTGTCATCTCGACGGCATCTTGATGGCCGCGTATCCCTGTGCAGGCGTTGGCATTACCGCTGTTGACTACAATGCCACGAATCGTATTCGAGGGCGTCCGGCTTCGAGATACCACAACAGGTGCCGCAACGATTTGATTGGTAGTGTAAACGCCTGCCGCAACACATGGCGAATCGGAAACGATGAGCGTTACATCGCGAGCCCCGACTCGACTCTTGATCCCGCCGACGACACCAGCAAAACGAAAACCTACTGGGAGATGCAAGGTACTAGCTCCTGAGAATAGTGAAGCCGGATTCGCGAGAATTCGGACGATTTTGTAGAAGGGTGAGGCTCCTGCCGATCCAATGCGGCGCTGGCTCGGCGGGAACCTCGCCCTCCCGTTGTTTTTCAGACGACTAACCGATAAGGTCAGCGATGTAGAAACTGCCGTAGGTGTGGACACGATCCAATTGATGCAGGCGACTTGCAAGATCGGAATTGAAACTCAAGAGTTCGGGCAATTTTACGGATCGACCCTTTCGCTGAACAGTGACTTCGTTCATGAACTCGGTCCTCAATCCGCCGGATCGCCATAGAATACGACTCTTTGGCGCTGCTCTGCTCAGGATCGCTTGCCATTCGGATTCCAACAACGGAAAGTAATGATCGCTCAACCAATCCATGTGATCCAACAACACAAACCTCGATATTTGTCCATCGTGCTTCTCAAGGAATCCCTGAACGGAATCGGTATTGACCGTGAGCCGATCGATAAGTCCACTTCGAAGCTTTTCGTAATTCGCTTGCTTAACATATTCCGGACAGCAAGTCGGTGTGTAGCTGCCAGTAATATACACCCGCCAAAAATAGTTGTCCTGAATCGGGATCTTAGCGAAGACGGCTTCCAAGGAATCCTCGACGAACTTCACTATGCCTCCGGGATACTGTTCGTCAATCTGCTTGCGTTGAGCCTTGGGAACTCCGAGCATGCTCAACGTGGTGTCGCGATTCATGGCAAAACGGAGCGTTTTCGACCAGATTTTGCCTCTGGTTCGGGCGTAGATTTCTTGCTGTTCGGCTAACGATGGTGCGTCCAAAATCTCTTGGACTTCTTTTCGGCAGCGAGCGACTCGATTGATATAGATTCCGATCATCCTCGCAAAAGCACCGGAGGTACCTCGGAAATAGAATGACTTGGCTGGGTTATCGAAAAATCGGATCCATCGATCCCAATATTTTCGACTCGGTGGAGATAACGACTTACGTAAGTGTGAGGCGTAGACAGATTCCGAGTTGGGCAAATAGCCCTGGCCGAACATTTGAAAGAAGCGATCGTAGTCTAGGTTGCGAATCGCCGACAGCTTGAGTTCCAGCAATGCATTCTGGCGTGGATTCATATCCACTGCGTACACGTGTCCAGCACCCGCAAGCAAGTAATCCAGCGCGTTACAGCCAGCTGAGGTGATGACCAACACCCGATCTTGAGAGGTTAACTCAAGCGCTTGACGGTCCAACCGCGGGTCTTCCCAACAGGTGTTGTAGACAAGATTGTTACCATGAACGAATTTGAATACTCGTCCGCTAACCCATTCACTTATTGCCATCTACTCGTTCTTACTTGGGTTTTTTATTGTTTGGGTTGTTTGGGTTGTTTGGTTTGTTTGGATCGGCAGGATCAGCTGCACCAGGATTCTTTGGGCCTGGTGCGCCAGGGTTCGGCATTGGCGTTACTGGCTTTTTGACCCCAGCGTTGGATTCTCGAATCTGGGCACCGCTGACAAAGATCATTTGCCCACCTTGCGGTGCGCCCGCGGAGGATTCTAGCGTGCTATTCCATGGCGCGGTGTAAGCTGCAAAATATCCCGATCGCGTGTCGATGACATAAATAAGCGATTGAGCCAGTTTAACGTTGCCACCCAGTCGCGCAGGCGCCGTGTAGCCACTCACGAGAAGGTACTCCGGGTTCTTACTTTGACCCAACTGTGGAATCACATTGGTAGCGAACATCCCGCCAAACGCTCCTTGTTTTGGATAATAAACCCAACCTCGCAAGTCGCCAGTCAGATAATCCAAAGTGAAGAAGCCTTCCGCATCATCACCCACCGCGGCGGTGCAAACCGCCATGTTCGTTCCACCATGCGTCGAAGTTGCTGAAAGTAGATCAGGGTGAAGGCGATCCCGGGGAATGCTGTTCCAAGAAGTTGACTCCTCCAGACTAGGTGCCGACTGCCGGCCAACCCAAAAGGCTAATCCCAACACAAAAGTCAAAGCGATTCCACAAAATAAGCCACCCATCCAGTAAGTCAAGTTGCAGCAGCGTGCTTTGGGGGAGTCGACGATTTCTAGTTGCGAGTTTGGTATGGACATTTTTCGATTTCCTTGAACGGAAGATACTTCAGCTGATTGGAAGGTCGTACAGACTCTACGACTACCATTTAAGTGTAGCGTATGGAAAACGTCCCAAAAACATCGATTAACGAAATCCGGCATGCTTTGAACAAATCGGCAATGTGAAAGCTAATCATAACCCGACACGTGAGTGAAGGACCTGCGAAATCGTCCCTCGCTTACGAAATCGTCCCTCGCTTACGCTTCGGGTTGGGATGGAAAAATCCTAGCCTCACTTTAACTAGTCTCGCTTTAGCCGTTCACCTTCAATGCCTTCTTGGCGGCTTGCTCTCTCTTGACGAACCAAATCAGGATTGGAGAAGCGATGAAGATCGAACTGTAGGTTCCGACCACAATGCCGATAAACAGGCAGTACGCAAATCCATGAATACCTTCGCCCCCAAAAATGTACATCAACAAAATCGCAACGATGGTTGTTGAGGACGTCAGCAAGGTACGGCTGAGGGTTTGCGTTACGCTTGCATTGATCATTTGTTCCGTCAAGTTTTGGCTCTTTCCTTTGACCTCGCGAATTCGGTCAAACACCACGATCGTATCATTGAGTGAGTAACCGATAATCGTCAAAAAGCCCGCAATCGTAGTTAGCGATACTTTGAAATCCTCGATCAGCAGAAATCCAAAAGGCTTGAACAGCCAATGGCTTACTGAGATGAAGGCTAGCGTGATCAAAACGTCATGAACCAGGGCAATCACGGCAGCGATACCGTAGGCCAAGCGTTGAAAGCGGAACCAAATGTAGCCGATGATAAACACCAAACTCAGCAATAGGCCGGCGATAGCACGCCTCTGCATTTCGCCTGCGACGCGCGATTCAATCTTGCTAACCGACTCCCAAACGGGTTGGTGTCGCAGTTTTTCTTTCATCTTGTCCACGATGGCCGAAGCTGATTTCGATTCGAATGGCAATGTTATCTTCCAATCCGTGTACCCATTCAAAGATTCAGAGGTCCAACCGGGTGCGTTCTTCGGTACCAATTCAATCTGGGCCGTGACCACGGTCATTTGAATTGCTTTGGCAGCATCAATCAACGCATCGGCAACTTGCATGGCATTCATTCTGGCTGTGTCACCCTTGCCGCTCTTGAATGCGACATCAAACGAAGTCTTTACCGTCAATTCGTCTCCTTGCACTCCATCTGGTGCGACAACAACTGGAACAACGGGTGGGGCGTTCTGATCCCCTTTTACTTCTCCATCCGTTTTGACTTCAGCCTCTTGCGTCTGAAAAGAAACTAGTCGGATCTGATTCTTCGAATTCCATGAATCGGATTGCGGATTCCCGGATGGCGTGACCAGTACGTCATAAGTAACCAGCCCTGCTTTTTCGCTCTCTGCAAATCCATTGACCAACCGAGTTGTTACGTCATCTTTGTCTTTGATGGACACATCCAATTTGTAGACCGTGTTTCGTTCGTGCCCAGACATTTCGACGTTGGTCAAGGAAGTCTGAATAGGTAGTCCGTCGTCGTCTTTTTCAAAAGCTTTGTTGGCAATAGCCCGCACATCTTCCACCGGCATACTTTTGTCCAGAGTGAATACAATCGAGGTACCGCCATTGAAATCGATATCTAAAACTTGCCTCCCACGAAGTCCGGTTGCTACCAACCCGCCGACAATCAAGACCATAGATCCGGTGTAGCAAGCGAATCGGTATTTCATGAAGTCCACATCCTTGTCCCCAAAAAAAGACTTGCGAGCTGTGTTGACATAATCCGACATTGCGAGCGATATGAATTTCCATTTTTCTGCGATCTCAAACAGTTTGTGGGTTACGAAAACCGCGGTGAACAAGCTGATAACCAACCCGATGATTAGGGTGATCGCAAAGCCCTTGATTTGTTCGGTACCCACGAAATACAGCACAACAGCCGTAATCAACGTCGTTAAATTCGAGTCGAAAATGGTCGTCCATGCTCGGTCAAAGCCATTTCGAATGGCCATTCGCGGCGTTGCTTTTTTCTCCGTCTCCTCTCGAATTCGTTCAAAAACCAGAACGTTTGCGTCAACGCTCATGCCGACAGACAATACGAGGCCCGCAATACCAGAGAGGGTCAGCGGCTGCTTGATAAGGATGATACACGCGAGAATCATCCCCAAATTGAGCAGCAACGCAAAGGTGGCAATAATGCCCGAGAAACGATAATAAAGGAGAACGCAAACGATGGTTACCAACAAAGAAACACCGCTTGCTAATCCAGCTTTGTTAATGGCATCGAGCCCCATGCTGGCTCCCACGGAATTCTCGCTGATCGGGGTCTTGCTGAGCGCACCAGGTAGAGCACCTGCGTTCAGAATATTGACTAAAAAGTCCACTTCCTTTTCGGAGAAATTGCCTTCAATCAAACCTTGGCTCCGAATCGTAGAATTTAAGCTTGGAGCCGACAGAATGCGTCCGTCCAACAAGATTGCCATTCGTCGCTTAAAGTCACCCTGACCCATGCCACCCTTTCCGGAAGGCAAATTCGCGCCGGTTAACCGCATGAGTTTGTCGCCACCGCCAACCGACATCGTGAAATTGACTTCATAGCCCCCTTTGGAGGATACTCCCTTTTTCGCGGTTGTTAGATCGCTACCATTCACTTCAACATACGGTTTGCCTGCTTTTTCTAAGGCCAGCAGGATGTCCACATCAATGATCCCCTGAGCTGCAAGCCATTTTTCGAAATCATTGGGCTTGCCTCCGGACGGGGGCGAAATGAGTCGACCTGTTTGTGAGTTGCGAATGAGATCTCCAGATTGATAGCCAGTTACCTGCCTAACGCCGTCGACTTCGATCCCGCGCCCCAGCGTTCGCCACATGCCGACCACTCTCTCCTCGTTGGTCGTTTTATCGGCCATCACGATGTCTCGCTTCAAGCGAACGTTTTGGTCCGGGCTGTTGGCTTGAGCAATCGCCTGATCAATGATGTTCTTATGGTCATTCTGATTTGCAACGATTCGAAATTGCAAAATCCCAGAGTCGGTAATCTGCCGCTTGATTTCTGCAAGTTCGGTATCGTCCACATCCGGAATCGTAATTTCAATTTGGTCTTCGCCAATCGGGCGAATCAGCAGCTCTTTTGTTCCAGAGGGATTCAAGCGATTGATAAGGGGGACCATGAAATCTTTGGCCAACACCTTGTTCTTGACTTTCCCTTCGGTGGACCGGTCGATCGCGTAGATGAGATTCGTTCCACCGACGATTTCCGGTCCCCATTTCAGTTTAAATCCAGTATCAAATACCGGCTTTTCCGTCGTGTTAAAACTTTGCTTTTTAACGCCTCTGGCAGGGTTAAGAAGCGTTAATCCAAGGACCAACGAAGTAGTGAGCACCGACAGAATGATCCAGTAAAACGCACTCATGTGCGCCGGCATTTTAAGCTTGTTCGAAAAGTAGCGGCTCAAAATAAATGGGAGCAAAACGGCTGCACCCATGATCCCGAGATTCGATAGTCCCGAGTACCAATCCGTCCCAACGGGCGCACCGGCGCCTGTTCCTGGTAGGCCCGGTATGCCGCCAACGGTCGAAGGGCCTTGTGCGATTATTTCCTGTAAGAAATTTCCAAACATCTGCTAGTTAGTCCGTGCGTTGGATTCAGTGAAGCTTTTGGCTTCGCTATCAAGGGAGGTTGTGGGGGAAATTGGGATCAACTGGCAACCGACCGGATCGAATCCCGATCAATCGTCAATTTTGCATTCGAGTTTTCGTCAACGCGGAGAGTGACTGTTCCAGCATCCGTATTAATGTTGGATACGATGCCATGAATCCCTGCCGACGTAATAACTCGATCGTTCTTTTTCAAATTGTTCAATCGTTCCACTTGCAATTTCTTAGCCTGGCGGGCGCCTCGCGGTTGTACGAACATGAGGTAAACATAGAGACAAACAACCAAAACCAAGAAATAGTTGAGCGGACTCGACAAGATCTCTTCCAACAAACTTGGTTTGCTCTTGGAACCATTCTCAGGCGATTTCTTCGTTTCAACCGATTTTTCTTCAGTCGAAGCGGTCGAATTCGTGTCCGGGTCAACACCTACAATGGACGGGACGATTGCTGTTTCATTCACCGTTTCTTGAACCTGCGCGAGCAAATCCTCAGTTGCAAAACACAACAGAAAAGGCATTATCAATAAAACAAATGCAGTTCGGCCCATTTGGGTAGTTCAAAATCCTCTGGTTCTAGTGCGATTGGTTTGAAACGGAAAACCAAGCAGTGTACGGCTATGCAAATAACGTCACAAGTCCAGACTTTCTCAGAAGCGATCTTTGCATTGGGGAAACGGACGCAAGGATATGACTGGGAGAGCTGTTCGCAGACCGTTTGGCAACGCTATAAAGCAATTTTTTGTCGGCTCGGAGCTTGGGCAGTGCGAACGCAGCAGAATTCTTGAGAATTCCGGATTCAATTGAGTTTTCACTAAGTAAGCAACCTCTTTTTATCCACTAACGCATTCCGCTCAAGTTTAGTACCATATACCGATTCCATTGGAGTCTGCCTCGTCCACTGCGTGAAAAACACACTCTATTTCGTTACAAACATCTCAGAGCTTTGCCGTGAAAATCTGCCTTTTTAGATCCACTGCGTCTCGAATCGAAGTCACTTGCACACTCGTCATGGCTGCAATTGCGGTGATGCCTATTTGTGCAGACGAAACTCCTGCGTCCAACGTATCCGAAGTACAGGCCAGATTGTTGGCGGACATTAAGTACTTGTCGTCCGATGAGCTTCAGGGCCGAGCGGCTGAAACTCCGGGCCTGAAAATGGGAGCCGATTTCATCGCGAATCGTTGGCAAGAACTTGGTCTGAAGACGGACTTGTTCGACGGCCAGCCACTTCAGGGCTTCACTTTGCCGGGTGGTGCCCAGTTTGCCGAACCAAACAATAACAAGCTCATTATTGTAAAGCCATCAGGTGAAAAGTTGGAACTGGCATTAGCCAACCAATTCCAACCGCAATCGATAGGACGAAGTGGCGACTTCGACGCTGGTATCGTCTTTGCGGGGTACGGCATTACCGCCGCCGAAGACGACCTCAAGTACGATGACTTTGCCGGTATAGATGTCAAGGGAAAAGTCGTCATCGTTGTTCGAAAGGAACCGCAATTGAACGACCCAAACAGTCCGTTCGACGGTGTTGCCCCCAGTCAATTTGCATTGTTTACCGCCAAACAAACGAACGCTGCCAAACATGGCGTTGCCGCACTGATCATGGTGAACGACCAACAATCGGAAAAAACCGGTCCGGATATGGTACTTCCCGTTTCTGGCAGCGGAACCGCGGTTTCCAAGGATCAAGTGCCCACACTTTTTGTGCGTCGTCGCGATGTCGAGAGCTGGTTGACGGAAGCGGGAAAGTCCCTGGTCGAAATTGAAACGCAAATTGATCAGGATCTCAAGCCGCAATCATTCGAGATGGCGGGATGGAAGGCGGAGGGTGTTGTCTCATTAAAGAAGTTGCCCTCGATGAACGTAGTGGGCGTGATTCCTGGTCAAGGTGCCTTGTCAAACGAGTACGTTGTTCTTGGTGCTCACTTTGATCACGTCGGAATGGGTGGACCTGGGTCGCTCGCACCTGGGACCATCGCCGTTCACAATGGTGCAGACGATAACGCGTCCGGCACAGTGTGCTTGCTGGAAGCCGCAAGGCAACTAAGTCTGTTCGCGAAAAAGTCTGCCCCTGATGTTCCTCGACGCACTCTTGTGTTCATCGCGTTCTCCGGAGAAGAACGCGGTCTACTCGGTAGTCAATACTATGTGGACCACCCTCGTTTTGAGCTCGAGAACACGGTGGCAATGCTCAACATGGACATGGTGGGGCGACTCACGAACAACGAATTGACCGTCTATGGGACAGGAACTGCAACCGAATTCGATGCGATGGTCACCCAAGCGAACGAATCGCTGTCGTTCTCGATTCAAAAACTACCCGAAGGAATGGGACCTAGCGATCACCAATCGTTCTTTCAAAAAAACATCCCTGTCCTGCATTTCTTCACCGGATTGCATGCCGATTACCATCGCCCCAGTGACGATTTCGACAAAATCAATTTGAACGGAATAGAACGCATAACCGAAATGGTGACAGGGATTGCCAATCGAATCAGTACCAATCCTGCGAAGTTGACCTTCGTCAAAGTCAAGGGGCGCGCCAATCCGCAGGCCAAAGTTCCTCGGCGAACGACCCTTGGCGCGCGTTTGAAACTGAATGTTACCGGCGTGGTAGTGGACAGAATCCTTTCAAGCGGAATCGCAAAACAAATTGGCCTTCAACCAGAGGACAAAATACTAAAAATAAACGACGAAGAGACAACGAGCCGAGTTGAACTGGACCGGATTCTCCTAAAACTGAAAAAGGGAGATGCTGTCACCATTTTGGTGGAACGAAATGAAGAAAAAACGGAACTGAAAGTCGTGCTAACCGAATAGTTCTGCCAGATCGCTATTTACGCGGCATAACCGAATTGTCAGAATCGCGGATGAAACAGTGTGGCGACTTACCAGGTCGGCATTACTCAAATGGAAAACGATGGAGTGTTTTCCGCAAAGCCGTTGAGATTTATCTCGACCGCCCACAATTCACTTAGCAAGGAGTGCTGACAAGTGCATTTTCGAATTTCAATCGCGACAATTGCTCTCATGGGCTTTTTTGCCGTTCCTGTCGCTTTGGGCCAAGCCCCAGCCGGTTCGCCTCAAGCCGCACCCGCCGGCCCTAAAGTTGGCCCTTCTAGCATCGCACTAGTCGATGTCGGATACATTCTGAAAAACCACCCTAACATGAATGCCAACATGGAAGGGATCAAGGCCGAGATGACTCAAGCTCAAGAAGACATCGAAAGCCGTCGTACTGCGTTGCTAAAGGACCAAGAAGCCATCGGCAAGATGTTCGAAGCGGACACACCGCAGTTCAAGCAAAAGCAAGAAAGCCTTATCAGCCAAGAAAGCAAGCTGCGTGTCGACTTCATGGGGAAAGAAAAGGAGTTCGCCGAAAAGCAAGCGAACGTCATCTTGAATTCCTACCAGTCGATCAATCGAGCTATCACGGCCGTTGCTAGCCACTATCAATACGATGTGGTGCTCCGATATAGCCGCGAACAAAACGAAATGGACGCCAAGAAGCCACAGTCGGTCAACTTCGGAATCCAGCGAGATGTTTTGTATTTCAATCCAGGAATCGACGTAACCGAAGTGGTTCTAGCGGTCCTCAAACGGGACGAACCAGCCAAAGCAGTCCCTGTGTCGACTGCACCAAGCGCACCAGGGAATCGCTTGGCATCTCCACCCATGAACTCGAAAAACCTCAAGTAGATTTAAGTGTTTTTCCACTCACTCACTTCCTCATTTTGAGGAGGTGAGGCTGGGTTCAGGATGAACCCATATCCTACCATTTATTCCACGGACACGAAACGGATTTCGGCGTCACGCATGCAACAGATTCGATTCCAGCAAACGATAGAGCATATGGCCCATGTGAGCGGTCGCGGCTATTGGTCCGGCCGGCCTATCACATTGACCTTTTTGCCAGCCTTGCCAAACGCGGGAATCCTCTTTCGCAGAGTTGACCTGCCTGGACGCCCCGAAATCCAGTCCATCGCTAGCAACCGTCGCGATACGAGCCTCAGAACAACGCTTGTAAGCAAATCCTGCCATGTCGAAATGATCGAGCATGTCACGGCCGCGCTTTATGCCATGGACATCGATAATTGCATCGTAGAATGTGACGCACCTGAAATGCCAGGCATGGACGGCAGCGCCCACGCATTCGCAGTCGCGTTGGAACGATGTGGCATCCGCAAACAAACTGCGTCCTGCACCGAAGTAGCGCTGACGTTGCCGCTTCGCGTTGGCACGGAGAGTCAATGGATCATGGCCATCCCGTCTGCCGATCCAGGCTTAACCATTCAATACCAACTCGACTATGGCCCAGGCAGCCCGATCCCTGCGACCACTTGCACCTACCAACTCGAGCGACATTCCTTCGCACGGGAAATCGCCCCGGCTCGGACTTTCATGACGGAGAGCGAAGCCCGTGGACTTCAATCGAAAGGGATCGCGTCTCACGTCACCTATCGCGATTTGGTCGTCTTCGGTCCGAGAGGCCCCATTGATAACTCTCAACGATTTGATGACGAATGCTCCCGCCATAAACTCCTTGATCTGATTGGCGACTTGTCTCTGTGCGGCTTGCGAATTCAAGGAAAAATCATCGCACATCGGAGCGGACACATCCTCAATGGATACCTTGCCGAATCCATCCATAAGTTGAAAGACTCGCAAGTGCCAGTGCTCAAAAAGGTTGCAGCATGAGTGCACGAAATTCAAAACACTTAATCCAAAAGACACGCTTGGAAGCCTACACATGCCAACAATAATCGCCCATACCGCGGTGGTGGATCCTCGCGCCGAACTCGATGAAGATGTTCGCATTGGCCACCATTGCGTCATCGGTGCAAATGTCAGGATTGGCAGGGGTACACGCTTGGAAAACAGTGTCACCTTGACGGGACACACCTCTATTGGCAGAGACAACCGTTTCTTTCCTGGCTGCGTCATCGGTGGCGAACCTCAAGACCTTTCCTATCAAGGATCTCCGACCCAAGTGGTCATCGGTGATGCAAACGTCTTTCGCGAATGCGTGACTGTTAACCGAGGCACAGAGAAAGACGAAGGGGTCACGTCGATCGGCAGCGACTGCTACTTCATGGCTAACTCCCACGTAGCTCACGATTGCGTTGTAGAGGACAGAGTCATCATGGCCAATACCGTGATGCTAGGTGGCCACGTTCGAGTCGAACACGATGCAACCTTGAGCGGCGGTGTGGCGGTTCACCACTTTGCGTCGATCGGCTGCTACAGCTTTGTGAGTGGACTATCGCGGGTCCTGCAGGACATACCACCATTCATGTTGGCTGAGGGGTTTCCCGCAAGACCGAGATGCGTCAACGTCGTTGCCCTAAAACGCAAGAATTTTTCAGTGGCTGCCATCCGCACTATTGGCGAAGCTCATAAGTTGCTCTACCGTTCCAAAGTCGGGGTAAAGCATGCGCGAGAGATCCTGCAAGTCAACGGAGCATTGTCCCCTGAATTGGATATCCTCTTTGCGTTCATCGATGATTCACAATTAGGACGTCACGGTCGAGGTCGCGATCGCCGGTCTGCCTCAGCGGCAGCATAACGCCCATTGTCGCCTTTCGCTCCGCGAAAGTGCGCATTCGAAAAACGCACCAATGTTCTTCGATTTACCCAGACCGACGGCCAACGCTACCGGCGAACAAAATCATGATCCAGAACCTAAATTTGTTCGATGCAAGGAAGCCCAGAATAGGAGTGATCGGAGCGGGCCATCTAGGCCGCATCCATGCCAAGCTCATCGCCTCGAACACATCTTGTGAATTGGTTGCGGTTGCAGACCCGTCATCGGAGTCCCGGCACTACGTAGAATCCCAATTGCGCGCTACCGCTGTGGCAGATTTCCGCGAGTTGGCCGGAGCCATCGATGGAGCCATCATTGCGGCTCCCACTTTTCTACATCATCCAATCGGGGCCTGGTGTTTGAGTCAAGGCATTCACGTTTTGATGGAGAAACCCATCGCAAGTACTTTGGAAGAAGCGCGAGAACTCGTGCACTTGGCAAATGCGAACAACCTAACACTACAAGTAGGGCACGTCGAGCGGTTCAATCCCGCGTGGCAATTTGCATCTATGCATTTCTCTAACAATACGATTCGCTACGTGGAAGCTGCCCGCGAAGGAACCTATACCGGTCGAAGCACCGATATCGGGATCGTAATGGATCTTATGATCCACGATATCGACCTTATTCTCAGCGCGGTCAAGTCGCCCGTCGATCTGGTTTCGGCCTACGGATGGAGCGTGCTTGGCGAGAACGAGGATTTTGCGACCGCTTGCCTCCGTTTTCGTAACGGTACGATCGCCAACTTGCGAGCTTCACGAATTTCGCCGGTACCGAAGAGAACCATGCAGGTGTACGCGGATGACGGGCTAACCGAAATCGATTTCGCATCGAATACCGTTTCGCAAACGTCGGCAGTCGAAGACGTGGCCAACGGCTCTCGACAAGCAGATCAACTGCCGGCGGACCAGCGTGCTAAAGTAAAGGAGTGCCTCTTCGTGGATTGGCTAAGCAAAACTGAGCACAAGACTGCAGCAGCTAACGCAATCGAGTTGGAGCAAAAGGAGTTTGTCCATGCGATTCATACAGGCGTTGCAGTAACTGTCACAGGCGAGCAAGGGTATCAAGCTCTCGAGGTGGCTGCTCGCATCCTGGAGCAAATCGCCCTCAACCGTCCTAGCCGGTCCATCATTCCCTTTGCCGAACGACTCGCCAAAACAAAAGCAGCCTAGAGCCGCTCTCGAAGAGCGAAAGTTTGTCGCCTTTCGCTCTGCGAAAGTGGGCAGCCCCCAGGCTCGTTGGGAATTGTTTTTTGGTAGGCAATTCACATGTGTTATTCCATCTACACTGACCGCGAGTCGCGGAGCGACGTCGCCCACGTAGGTTAGTCGCTCCGCCGACTGACGTCCTCGCTGATAGCTACGCAAGCGAGGATCGAGTGTCAGCAAGTTGGGAATCGTTTTTTGGTAGGCAATTCACATGTGTTATTCCATCTACACTGACCGCGAGTCGCGGAGCGACGTCGCCCACGTAGGTCAGTCGCTCCGCCGACTGACGTCCTCGCTGATAGCTACGCAAGCGAGGATATAGAGCGCTATGGTTCCATCAAAACGACCTGCGGCAAGCTGCGTACCGTCTGTCCGTTTGCAAGTGTTTGCTCCGCGTGCAATCGCACTGGACCGTAACCGACTTGGGTTGGTTTTAGCACCAACTTAGTTTGGCCAGACGAGATGGTACCGACGACTTCGAAGTCATGAAGGACTTTAATTTCGCCGGGGAACTCATTGCGTTCAACCGCAATTTCCAAAGGCTTATTGTCGCTCAATTGCCAGACTTTAGGAAAATGCAGTTGGATTTGTTCGTTAGCCTTGCCCAACGTCACCCAAATCGCTTGCTCGAATCGTTGTTCGATGGGTTTCTCTGCTTGGCTGAGAAATCGAATCTCGTGGGCACCTGGCTCTGAGTTTTCAAATTGCATCCGTATCTGATTTTCAAAGGGGACTTGCTTGCGTAGTATTCCGTTTACCATCCACTGGAGGAGTTCTGGTTCCGTGTCAACCTTCGACTCGGCGGTTTTCAACGAAATCACTAGGGGCTGGTTGTCCAAGTCAACATTACTCTCGTTATTGATGTTAAATCTGGGAGGATTGCAATACGGTTGACATAGAGGATCGCCAACGATCAGGAGCTGGTATGGGCAGAGGACTGAGCTGTAAAACGCTTCCGCAGCGGTGAGTCCGTCGACATAGTGCACATGAATCATTGGATGTGGAAATTTGTTTGGGATGGTGTAAGGTTCGGTAACCGCCCCGCTGCTCGCGGCCGCACCGAATCGGAGAAACTCCGTTGCTTTGGTTTGAGAGTTGGTGGTCATAGCACCACCAAGGCTTGTCAGATTGTCGGCAATGGATCCGGGCAAGAGTTTGCAACCGCTTTGATTCCATGAGAATTGGGGGCTTCCGACCATAACACCGGAACACTCTTCCCCTCGGGCTGGAAGCTCTCGTTCGACGATGCGCGCCTTCATGCCTCGCGATTGAAGCTTGCTGATCGCGATGGCAAAATTGGGCTCTCTCGTTTTGGTGCGCACATCTTCGGTTTTGGTATAGAAGAAGGTGCCAGTTGGATGACTGAAGTCGGCGAGAATCGACGTTTTCAGATTTTGTTTAGCTTCCGTTGGTGTTATTCCAAGATCGCGTGTGACAGCGAGGACCATCGATAACATGTACGAGACACCGAGTTTGGGATTATTGCTGCCAAGGGTGCTTGAAGTGTAAAACGTTCTCGCATCAAAACCTCGTGTTGGGAGGTAGTCTGACGGCAGTTCGCTACAGCGTTTTGAAATCCTTTTGAAATCTTTATCGTCGACCAAACTGACGAAAGTCGGGTCGTTGAGAAGGTGATCGCGATATTGCCAGCCCCCTTGAATCGACTGTTCGATGCGTCGAATGGCCTTGGTAGCGTCCCCGGCCAAAGCCCATTGTTGGGCCGCTTGATATTGCATTGGAAAACGGAGTTCTTTTTCCAGTGAATCACAGAGCGAGTCGAGAAGCGTTGCGGCTTCTTCATGTTTGGCTTGTTCTATGAGTTGGGCCAATTGCTTTTCCTGATCGAGGGAGACTACGATCGGGCGAAGCAAGGAACGGACAGGCCGAGCGGCATAAAGATTGCTTTCGAAACTGATGTAAGCTGGGTTTTTGGCGAGCACGAATCGGAAAAGAAAGGTGAGGCCGTTGATGGACCCGACGGGAGTCAAATAGGGGGACTTGTTCGGGACGGCTTCGATATCCGAACCGATGGTGATCGCGGTTGGGAAATCAGCCGAGTAAGCGATTCCTTGGATATGTGCGACGAGTCCTCTGGATTCGATTTCTTTGAGGACCGGGCTCAGGATGAGGTCACGAAACTGGTCGACGGAGATTTGGTCCGAGTCCGGGACCTGCGGTAGGACGATGACATTTCGGCCTGGGATATCTCGGGCGGAGCAGTAATGGTTGGCGATTGTGCGGGAATTGGAGGATCGTCCGTTGACAACGACCACCCAATTGGAAGCGGTCGCGCCGGCGAATGCGTCCCGGCTAAGAAAAGTTGCAAAGAAAAACCCAACGGCAACAACGACTCCGAAAGAGCAGAAACGGAAGGTTTTCCTCAAAACCCTGGCCGTTTTTTGGCCCGGAGATTCCGTAGGGCAGGGCAGAAGTTGTTCGCTCTGCCTGTCGCCAATCAAGCTTTTGCAGAACTTTGTCGAGCAACAAGAGGTAAGAAAGACAAGTGTTTTAGGAGAAGTCGTTGGAGTTCGAGGACTGAATTTGAAAAAACAAAGCATTCGAATGAACCCCTTCAAAAATTCGGTGACCTTGGTAATATCATCGTAATCTTTCCGAGAGGTACCGCAGTCAGGGAATACACCTGACTGGGGTATAAATAGGAAGAATGAGAGCGTAGCTCAGTTGGTAGAGCAAGGGACTTTTAATCCCTGGGTCCTGGGTTCGAGCCCCAGCGCTCTCATTGCCCCCAAACCCTGGTTTTTCTCGGATATTCCCTGAGAAACCAGGGTTTTTTCGTGCCCAAATCGATCGATACGAATTGTCTCACTATGGCGTTCTTTCGCACCTTGTCGCACGCCTTCGCGCCCCGAGTGCTGTTGAAATTGCTGTGGGTGGTCGGACGTGCCTGTGAGCTTTGCCGGCTGAATAAAAGCGTCCCTCATCCTCGCTACCGCGTCCGCTTCTGCCCCCGGGAATAGGTGCCCATAACGGTCCAAAGTCAGTTTGATGTCACTATGTCGCATGACCGATTGGACCGTCTTGATGTCCGCTCCCGCCTGAATCAGCCAAGTTGCTGTGGTATGCCGCAACGAATGGAAATCCAGTTGCTCTCCCTCCGAATCGTTTCCTTTGAGAAAATCTCCCTGCTCGGCTTCGATACGGTCCTGAGCGTCCACGACGGTTTTGAGCCATGCGGTTCGAGCGCGCTGGATGTCCTCTCGAAACATGTCGACAACGGTCGAGGGGTGCGGCATCTGGAATACTTGGGCTCCACCGAGTTTTTTCAAAATGTGGGCTTGGAGCTCGATCGCGAGTTCGGGTTGAATGTACTGCCTAGCCGCCTTGCCGTTCTTCGTGTCTCGAGCATCTGCCATGATGAAGGGTGGAATCGCTTTCAAATGCAGCTTTCCCCGTGTAAGGCTTCTGCATTCGTTGGATCGTAAGCCGGTCTGGATCGCCACCGCATAGAGCAAACCCCGTTCGGTACCGCTCATTCCGAATCGATCGACGGATTGCCGTGTGGTTGAGTCAAGCCATCGCCATTCTTCGTGGCTCATGAATTTGCGTACCAATCGCCGATCGTCCTCAACCGAGGGTTTCTTGACGCTCGCAAGAGGATCATAGGCAAGCTTTCCCGTAGTGACCGCCCACCGCGTAAAGCCCTTGATCGCTTGCAGATAAGCTGCAATCGTTCGAGCCGACTTGCCCTTTGGCTTCGGTCCAACGTCGCTTACTTTGGATTTGCGAGTCATTCGCATCCCCGCCGCGTATCGAGTCACGGCATCGGCTGTGATGTCACCCAGGCATTTAAACTTGCCGGCTTCAACGATTGCGTCGATTTTGTTTCGCGTCATCTGGATGTGGCTCAGCGAGGAGCCTTTGGAAGACATTGCCGCATCGTAATCGTCGAGTACCGATTTCAATGATCTTGCGGCTTCCTTGGCTAATTCGTCCAAACGTACGTCGATAACGCCCTCTACGCGAAGCGCTACGTCCGCCTCGAGTTTATTTGCAATTCGTTGCGCAGCCGCCTTATCGGTTGTTCCACTGCTTTTGGTACGGCGTTTTCCCGTGTGGTCGTACCAATCGATTTGGTACTTGCCAACTCCATTACGTTTGTAGACGGTCGCCATGTCTTTTGAACTCCTATCAAGTCAACTATCAGTTTGAAAACTCTTCGGCAACCGCTGATAGGTCGGTTTTCGGGTTCGATGCCCTAGCCGAGAGTTGTGTGGAATATTGGGACGGTCTTATCAAAAAGTCAATGCGGGCGAGTTGATTGCGATCTCACTGCACCATGCCCAGAAACTAAGCATGCTCGTTTTGTGAGCAGCGGAAAAACTTGAAAATAGTCTAGGAGCTTCTACCAAATCACGGATTGGCATCCGCCTCGGAGGGCTTTGGTAGCGGTGGCGACTCGCCAGGGTTGTAAGGATTGCGACCATCGTTAATGTAGTGATGCACCACTTGAATATCGTTATCATGGGTTTCTACCTTCACTTGCTTGCCATATCCTCGGTCCTTACCGAGGGTGCAAAGGACGAATCGAATTGCCCAAGACTTCTTTTTTGCCACTGCCTCGCGCAGCCCTGATTCGGCAATGTCTAACAATTCCTCCCTCGCCGCTTCCACGGAAGCAATGAGGGTTTGATTGGCTTCAACTCGCTTCGCGATCCCTTGCCGAGTCATCTCGTACTTGCGCGCGATCGCAGAGTAGTTTCCCCCCGTGCTTCGAATCTCATCCAAAAGTTGACGTTTTGTGATCTTCATATGCCCCCCGTAACCTTTCGCTTGGATTCCGTCACTAAATAATTGGTTACTTCAACCGTACCGTCGTCCCTTTTTTTAGGGAAGTCATCGATTGCCTGCCAGAATGAACTCAGTTCCGCATAGCGACGACGGGCAATCGTGTAGAGCAACCTGGATGCAAACTGCCCTGCTCGCTCGTGGGTGCCAACCAGAACCAACTGGATGCCCATCGCTGCCCATCCGATGAGGGAACCCATTGCCTGACTGGATGTCACTTTGCTTCGCCACTGCCCAAGTTCGACTTCGCCCCAAGTAGACTCAACCAGGAGAACCCTAACCGGATAAGCGAGCATCCGATGCAGCTCTCGTTCGAAACGATCACGATCACGACCAACGCATCCGAGAAGGTCGTCCAAAGATTTACGTTCAATGCAAACATGATGTTCCAAACCTAAAAGGCTATAGTCCCCTGTCGCGAGTGTCGCGGGCATTGTCCGAAGTGGCGCTAAGTCCAATGGCAGTTGCTCCCTGGTGTCGATTAGGCAAACCACCGATGACGGATCCAGTTTTACGGGTAGTTTCGTGCTCATACTTGCACCCTATTCAGTTCCACCGGCTTGATGTAGTCGCAAAAAGTGCATTCCAGATTTACCCATCCTAGAACCTCAAAACCAGTCTTCAAAACACCTTTGCATTTTGGACATGGTTGGTTTGGTGGGTTTGGTTGGTTTGATTTACTCAGTTTCATATCAGGTGTTTTGGGTTCACTCACCCGCGTTAGAGTTGAGTTAGCGAAACCACTCATACCAACCGAACCAACGGTTTTCACCGACCATCTAGAAACATTTCCTCTGCCTGGTTCTCGTGAAATTTTCCGACCTCCCCACGTTCGACCAATGAAAGACTTGAGTTTTTTGCCAAAACGCTTCCCGTTGAACCGATCTCCGCAGATTTCCGCCACGGCTTCAAGGAGGGTTGGACATGGGGTGGTTTCATCTGACCGATGGGAAACTAATCGCTCGATCTCCTTGACCGTGACTCCTACATCATCGGGGTCTGCCTCCTCAATTCCGGTTATCAACATTCCAAGAAGGTTTTTTGTATCGTCCGATTCGGTCGCGGTTTTTCGAGTTGGTAACGGGTCCGCGGCTCCGCACCAAACAAGAGCGCCACGAATAACCCGAGACCACGCCTCATAGCTGCCCCATTCGCCGCCTATCTGCACTGGACAACCCGCCACGAAATATGACCTCAAGATTGTGAGTGCAGATGTAGCGAGGGCTGGACGATTCACCCGAACCCATTCAATTAGATCGGGGTGAACGAAGCCAGAACGGTTCTCGGGGGTCTCTAGGTCGCTCTGGAGTCGAATCGGCAACACCCTCCGCGCCACGTCCGAACCGAACGACATATTATTGCCCGTAATGCTCCAAACGGTTCGCATTGGAAGTTCTCCAGTAGTTTTTGATGAACCCAGAACGCGGTCGGTCCAAGACTCCGAAGTGAGAACACAATCAAGTGCCGCGCCGCCTAGTTGCGAATCGAGGTTATCAAAAAGAACGCTTGGCACCGCCTCAAGAGCAATTGCAGTTATCGCCTTTCTGAGTTCGCTGTCGTCCCGAGTAAATGTCCGTCGCGCTGCGATTCGTCCGTAGGCAACAATCGACGACGCATCGACAAGGAGACTTTTTCCCGCTCCACGAATGTTAGCAGTGATTGCGAACATCGGAACGCAACCCGCAATAGAAGCCCTACCAATCATTGAAAGCAGCATAGCAACCCATGCTGTCCGGTCGGCATCTTCCAAGAATGGAAAATCTTCAACAACTTCGCATAGTACGTTGAAAGCCCGCTGCGCATCTTCCCGAGTAGGATTCTCTGGTACTGAAGGAAACGCAATCGCCGGACGATACAACAGCGCTGTTGCCTCATCGTATCCTGGGGTCTGCAATATCGAACCATCGGCACGAATGGTAGGTGCCTGGATGACACCAACCAATGGCTTAACGTGTCCGCAGTAGTAACCCCTTTGGTGAACCGCATCTATCAACCATTTTTGCGGACGAATAGGAACTTCTTCCGTCTGTCCCTTGTTGTTGGATACCAATTTTATCAATTCGCAAGCCTGCGTTATTCGTTCGCGGGTAATCGCTGCCGGCAACGGTCGAATACTCAACTGCCCTAGATTATTGGGATCTTCGTTTTCTATCGCATGAACAAGACTACCGCCGCGAGAATAGACCTTAACGATTTCGCAAAACGCATCTTGAATCCACGGACTATCCCAACCCAGTTTCCCAAGATGCTCAACAACCTGATCAGCGACATATCCTTCCGTCAGTGTGACCTCAACCCGTGGTCTCTCATTGGGTTTATAGTTCTTAAATGTCGGAATTGATTTCGATTCCTTAATCGGTCTCGCGGTTCCATTTCGTAAACTACTAGCAACCGCTTCTTTGATTTCGGTATCTGAAATCGGACTAAGATTTTTTGCGTTCCAAGTCAGAACGTAGTCAAGGATTTCGCTTTCGGATAAACGTCTTCCGTTTTCATCGATCGCCCGCAAATTGCCAGCCAAACGGAACGCTTTATGATTCCTCTCACCTTCAACGGCTTGACCAGCAGCATCGACATACGCTTGGCACCTCTTATACAATTCGTCGTAATTGACCGGCTGTTGAAAGGTCGACGTTATTGACGGCTTGCCCTGCTCGGAATCTTTTTCGAGATAGGTTACTAAAAGCCAATCGACAGCGGCTTGACCGTCTCCAATTTGTTCGAATCCCGCAAGTACGTTTCCGGTAATCGTCCAGAATCGCCCATGGTCGTAACATTCGATTTGTTGCTTGCCCTCTCCGGTCTTTTTCACGCAACGAGATCCCTGAGGCTTCTCGCCGCGAGTCGTAAACTTTACTCCGTTTCCACTTGGAGAAATTTCACAGTATGCTATTCCCCGAAAACGAACCAGAATAGGCTTGCTCCATTCAGTAAATTGTCCATCGACAATGCAACCATCAAGATCAATGCCACAGAATGGATCGTCTTTCGAGAACACGAAAGCGATTTTTTCAAAACGCTCAACGTCTTCGAAGTGATGCCAGGTATTCGAATCATTCGACCTTCCGTTCGGTACTTTTCGGTCGTCAGATAACGTCCAGGTTAGCCACTGTTTTCGGCTTCTCAGTTCGATTGGGACGGAGTTTACTCGTTCGGTGCAATTACCTATCATGCTCACCCCACGATCCCACTGACTGCGTTCGAATCCATTCCCGCAACTCCTCAACTGGATATTTAACGCTTCTACCGATCCTCAGGTGAGGAATAGCTTTACGATTAGTCAACTCCCAGAGCTTGCGTTCGCTTATCGATAGAATTCGTGCCGCCTCGCCAGCATCGACAAGCAGTACTTCATTGCGATGAACCACGACAGTCTTGAGCGGCTCATTCAATGGGATTTTCTGTTGCTTAGGCATGAACATACCCTCGCTCAATCGCGGCAAGTTCCGCTAGGATAATCGCTCTACGCACATTCGTCTGTTGGGTGGCGATCAAACATGCTGGACATTCACAATCAGGGTGGTTAACATGGTGTCGTCTTTCGCTGCCCGCGTTTGACTCAATCGCCCTACCAGTCTCGCAACTGGTCAGGGCTTTATTTTTTATTGGGGGCATGGTTCACCCCACTTCCTTGTTTTGCGTCGGCTGATGATGAAGCGCCCAAGTGCCGATTCGGATATTCGCCAGCGCGGTCTTTGACTGTTTTTGCTTTTAGCAACGTCGATCGCATCCAACTCGTTGGAGTGAATCCAAGCAAGTACCTTGTCGTCCTTCGTGCTTAGAATTTCCGCAGCTTCTTGCGGAGTAAAGTACTTTTCATCCACCATTTTTGCTTTGCCCCATGATTTGAAGATCAACATTCAATCAAAGGCTCAAGACTAAACGCACCCTATTGCTTAGCGAGATCGTAGCGGGGAACACCAAAGTTTTTCAGCACCGGTCCGAACCTTTCGAACGGAAAATCATTGGCAGAAAAGTTTTAAAAAATTTCCGAACACCAAGAAAGCACCAAGTAAACACCAAGGTTCCAAATCGGCTATTTGTCATTATTAAGGGTTAATTGACGATGCATTGCCTTTTTTGACCGTGTGTGGTTTTTTGCTCCATCGGATTGCGTTCGCAAGCGACGTGGCAGCGTCTACTAAACTCCCATGCTCGCTCTTGAGAGCACCCTTTCGCCGGGGTGGCATTTTTTTAATGCAATCCATCGCAAATTGGGCTACGCTTCGTTTAGGATTGTTTTTTTGATACACCGCGATCTCCGCACTCCACTTCGAGCACTTTGCCGTAGATATCATTGGGCTTGACGGTTCACGATCGTCAATCGCTTGTTGGATAAACGGTTGAACTTTTGCATGCCCTTCCTTCATGGATAGGTCTTTCAAGTCTATCACCGACGGAGCAAAGAGTTGTTTCAATTCGGTTGCTAGACTTGAATCCACTGAATGAACCAGCGAGTTTTTTGGCAACTTTTGCTGGAAAAGGGACACAATTCGCTGGATAGTGGACACAAAGTTGCCGACCAGTCGGCTCAGTTCGGCATCAACAAAAACCGGGACGGGAAACTGAAAATCGCTACGAATCCACTCATGAAGCTTCTCACTATCGTCGCTTTCTAGTGCGTGAGTAAGAAGATATGCACAGAGCTTTTCCTTATGGCTGTCTAGGCACGGCAGCTCAGGCTTTGGCATTTGAAGGTCGATCTCCTTCGCCAAACCCTTCCACAAAGCCGTGCGACGCTGGCTCTCCGCATCTCGTATTTCTTCCGGGATCGTATGCAACTTTGGTAACGCACAGTATTTCATGCATCGCTCTTGCAAGGTGATTTTCGAAGTTCTTTTGGCTCTTTGCACTCTGTGCCTCCCTTAGCATTTGAACGGTCTGCCGCGGGGACCAACCCGCAGACTCATCCTATCAATTCTGTGATGCCCGGCAATTTGCTTGGAACTTAGATGGAGATGACACCTGTCCATTCGGTACACTCGAAACCTGCCGGCAATTTCTACCGTACCAAAACGCACAAAACTTCTCGAATTGGACTGCACTCGCAAAATGCCTTTTTTGCGGTGACGCTTACCGGTGCGGTGGTACGCGAAGTTATGCGATTTGAACGGCTAAGCGTCTAATCGTGTTTTTCCTTGAAAAATCTTCCAGCCGGTCAGTAGTCAATCGGAAACAAAGGTGTCCGTGCCGACATGGCTCGCCTGTACTATGATAGTCTCGACCTAACGCCGCTATCTTTTGACTAGCCAACAATCATGCCTGACCCAATACCTGACAAACCCAAAATGGACTTCAGCAAGCTCGAGCAATACTCGAAGGAATCCGAATGGCGAATGCGAAACCAAGATGGGATCGAGTATGGTCCATACACTTGGGAGCAGGTACTTCAATTCGCAAAAGAAGGGAGGGTGTCGCTCGCTAGCGAACTCCAAAACTCGACTGCGACGAAAGGGAAGTGGATCCGAGCGGAGAGATTAAAGGCGATTGCATCTCTAATCGCTTTGAACACCCTGACAGCGCCAACCGTTTCGTCGCCACCAGCGTTTCCACCGACACCTACAACACCGACACCACCGGAAGACAGTCTGTTCGAAGCGATAAGCCAATCTGGCAACCGGCAACCATCGTATGCCAACGCAATTACTCAAGCATTTGAAAACACCAAAAGCCACTCGAATTCATTCGTTCGCTCAACAGGAAGAAGTTGGTTTGTCGTGACCACACATCTGATCGCTGCCGTTTGGCTTGCAATTCCGTTTGGAGTCACTTCGTTCTATGGCTTAGGCTATGGCTTAGGATCAGTGCATTGGCTTTCAACTGGTGGACTGCCTGTACTGCCTGTACTGCCTGGAACTGTAAAAGGAGTAGAAAACTTCGTCTTTGCTGTGCCAATTTATCTCGAGTTCGCGTTCCCCGCGATTTTCCTTTCAGTGCTTGCCGAGATCCTGCATGCAATTACGATTCTTCGAAAGTAGCGATCGCTAAATGATCTAAAGATAGTTAGATGATTTGATTTCGTAGTAATGGTCGTTGCGAGCTGCTATTACTTTCCGCTTTACCGCAAGCTCCGGCTTATGCCAGAAGACAATGGTAAAGCGCCGTGGTTTTGACCCAGCATGCTCGATCACGGCTGCAACCTCGCCAACAATAAACGAATCTGACTTTGTCGACTTCGTAAACATCGCGATCTCATCACCAACTTTGACGTGCACGATCGCCCAATGAGAAGTAGCAAACAAACCATCCGCAATTCGGACAAAACTTCCGCCGTGTATGAACTCGGTTTGAACAGCAACGCCCTTTGGTGTATTTGGTTCTGGTTTCATAATGTCTATCCCCTTATGTTTTGAGTTCAATTTGTCTGATCACGCAATGTCTCGTATAGCTTTGCCGGTCCCAGCAGAATCGCTTTCAATCCCTTGCGAATCGCCTCTGAACTCAATGCTTGACTGCTCATAAGATTGTGGGCATCGAGGGCTTCCATGATGGCGTTCATTAGCGAATTGTCGAGGTCCGGCGAATTGGCGAATTGCTCCTTGCTGTTGTTGAGCGCTTGTTGGATCAAGATCTTGGACTCGAGCAACTTGCCTAGAATAACGTTGTTCACGTACACCAGCTTGTCGTTGTCCGTCAGCTCGCCTTTGAATAAGTCGTTTACCTTTTCGATGATCTCGTTTAAATACGCCTTCTGCTTTTCCTGAATCGAGCCACTGCCGGCAGCGGTTATCGGGTCAAGTTTTGGGAACTCGCCACCTGGTAGCTTCAATTGCTGCTTGCCTTGGTTCTTTAAATTGTGGTGGGTCAGCATCACACTCGACAAATCGACTCCGTCGCGTTCTCGCCCAAATTTCAGCAACGGAATCAGCCGTTTGAAGAAGATCGAACGCTTTTCGATGTCCGTGTTTCCGTAATCGAATATCTGCGAGAGGAACGCATAGAGCCGATGGAAGGTTCCCATGTCCGCTCGGAATAGGAGCAACGCATCCATCTGGTCCTTTGCGGCGGCGGCCGCCTTGACATCTTTGTTGGCAGTAGCAGCTTTGAATTCTGTTTGCGCTGCTTTGAACTGCTTTAGAAGCCTGTCCGCAACGGGGGCAATTGCGGCTTCTAGCTGGGCTTGTTTCGAGTCCGGATTGAGCTCCACGAAAACCACGCGGTTGACTTCGAACTCGTCGTAGAAACCCGTTGAATCGATTTTGGACCGTAGATCCAACACGATGTTCGGATCGGTGATGCCTGTTAGGGTCGCAGTCGTGTAGTAGGTCTTGAATGATGCCAGAACGTCTTCGGGCTCGTTGACGAAATCGAGTACGTAGGTCGTGTCCTTGCCCGGATAAGCCCGGTTCAATCGGGATAGCGTTTGGACCGCCTGGATGCCGGCTAAGCGTTTGTCGACGTACATCCCGCACAATAGCGGCTGATCGAAGCCGGTTTGGAATTTGTTCGCTACCAATAATACTTGGTACTCGTCGTCTTTGAACGCGTCCCGAATATCGCGTCCCTTTAAGTTCGGATTCAACGTCTTGCTGTTTTCCGTGAATGGGTCCGGGGACGATTCCGGATCGATCACTTCACCTGAGAATGCAACCAAGGCTTTGAGCGGATAGCCCTTGTCGTTGATGTATGCTTGAATCGCAACCTGCCATCGGACCGCTTCCAGCCGGCTGGCGACTACCACCATCGCTTTGGCTTTGCCGCCAAGCAGCGGCGAAACCAATTCGCGAAAGTGCTCGACAATGATTTGGACCTTTTGGGAGATGTTGTATGGGTGCAATCGAACCCAACCCATGATCCCCTTCATCGCGGCACTGCGTTCGACTTGCTTCTCGTCCCATTCCTTGCCGTTGTTCGCTAGCTTGAACGCCAATTTGTAAGACGTGTAGTTTTGCAAAACGTCGAGAATGAAGCCCTCCTCGATCGCTTGACGCATCGAGTACACATGAAAGGGAGCGGGCAAGTTGCCTTCGCCGGCTGGCAGAGCGGGGCTAGGGCGGCGACCGAACAACTCCAGCGTCTTAGCTTTGGGGGTGGCTGTGAACGCAACGTAGGTGATGCCAGAGTTACTGGCGCGCGACGACATTTCGGCGGCGAGGATGTCTTCACTACTTACCTCGCCACCGTCCTCTAATTCGCTCTGTTCTTCGACTGACAGTACGCTTTTCAGTTTCTTGGCAGCCTCACCGGTTTGCGAACTGTGAGCTTCATCGGCAATGACTGCAAAACGCTTGCCCTGTGTGATTAGCTCAAGCATCTTCTTTTGTAGGGCGGGAAACGTTTGGATGGTGCAAACGATGATCTTTTTGTCGCCGGAGAGTGCTTCTGCGAGATCTGCGCTTTTGCTTCCCCCATCCCCCTTGATGATTGCGACGACACCGGTTGTACGCTCGAAATCTCGAACAGCGTCTTGCAATTGACCATCGATGACGTTCCGATCGGAAATTACCAATACCGAATCGAAGACTTTCATAGTAGCAGGCACACTCCGTGTGCCGTAGCCAGCCCCTCCGAATAACTCAGCGGTTACTGGTAAGTCCGTAGTTTCGGGCGATTCAGCGGACGGCACTTGGAAAGTGCCTGCTACTTTGGGGGCATGCAAGTCCGCGAGAAAATGCGCCGTCCAAGCGATCGAGTTGGTCTTGCCAGAGCCGGCACTGTGCTGGATAAGGTACTTTTGTCCTGTTCCTTCGTCGAGAACGGCGGCTTGCAGTTTGCCAGTCACATCGAGTTGATGGTATCGAGGAAAGATGTAGCTCTCGATCTGTTTCTTCTTGTTCTTCTTGGCAACAACGTATCGACCGATGATTTCAAGCCAACTCGTTCGCTCCCAAACTTGCTCCCAAAGGTAAGCGGTACGATGCCCGAGCGGATTCAATGGATTGCCGGCAGCGCCATTGTCACCCAGATTGAAGGGCAAGAACGCGGTCTTAGCACCCTCGAGTTTTGTGGTCATATGAACTTCGCTATTGCTGACCGCAAAGTGAACCAAGGCACCCATTGGAAACGAAAGCAACGGCTCCGGATTCTGCCCCTTCGGTGACGGGTTGCGGTCGAGTCGGAATTGGTCGATCGCGTCTTGGATGCTCTGGGTGAAATCGGTTTTCAGCTCGATGGTTGCAATGGGGAGTCCGTTGAGGAACAGGACCAAGTCGATACTGTTTTCATTGTGCAGTGAGTAACGAACTTGGCGGACTATTCGCAGTCGGTTGGCGGCGTAGCGAGCCATGATTTGCGGGTTGATTTCCAGAGCTGGTTTGACTTGCATCATAGACAGCTTGCTGCGTTGTCCCAGCATCTCGAAGCCGTTGCGCAGCACGTCAAGCGTCCCGCGTTGGTTGATCGAGTCCCGCAACCGGCTAACGATCACTTCACCCGTGTTAGCGCCATGGCTCTTGGTAGCCGCCTCCCAAGCCTCGGGTTGTGACTCTTGGAGCCAAGCAAGCACATCTTCCGGAAACAAAGCCCGCGCCCGGTCGTATCGACTAGCATCGCCATCGGAATAAAGCCAACCGTGGTTTGCGAGATGCTCGCAGATGGCGTTTTCGAAGTTGATTTCTATGTGGATGGTCATTTGGAAAGTCCGGGCGAGCCGTACAGCAATGGTTTGTTAATTCAACATTGAGCTACCCAGGTTTGCGACTGGAGCTCCCTAGGTTTGCGAGGGAAGCTCCCTAGGTTTGAGACTATCTCCCTAGGTTTCACACCCATCGGCGCCAGCAGAAGTATTGTGTTTCGGCTGGGTTTTTCTGCGTGTTTCCATTCGTGATTGTTTTGCTACACACAAAAACGCTTATGTGTGCCAAAAAGCCATTCCGACACACACAAAAGTTTGATCAAAGTACCGTTCGCCCCTCAACACAATTGAGAAGTTCCCGAAATACAAGAATTGCCGATCTCCTGCCACTCGCTTCTCTCAATTCATGAAGGATGCCAGCTTCTCGGAGTGATCGAAGGAAGGGCATCGCAGTGTTTTTGCCGATACCTGACCGTTCGCAAAAGTCGCTTGATTGAAAAACAGGACGATCGAACAGTGTGTCAAGAACTTTGAGAGCATGTTGAGAACGGGTTAGTTCGGTTATGCGTTGTTTCATTTGATCGTATAACCCCAAAATGCCTCGTACTCGATCGCAATTTGTTTTCGCTTGCGCAGTGATCGCACCCAAGAAGAATTCGATCCAACCCGTCCAGTTCCCGTTTTGGCTGATTCCTCGCAGCCCTGCGTAGTAGCGTTCACGCTGAGCCTCAAGATACTCACTCAAATAAAACATTGGACTGGCAAGTGCCTTCTTTTGGAACAAGACAAGAGGAATCAACAAACGACCTATTCTGCCGTTTCCGTCTTTGAAGGGATGGATCAACTCAAACTGTGCGTGAACGACCGCTACTTGAACAAGTGGATCGAAATCGTCCATGGCGAGGTAACGTTCAAAGGCTTCGAGATGATCACGAAGTTGGAGTGGAGATGGCGGGACAAAGGTTGCCTGTTCGATCGAAGATCCATCAAATCCCAGAAAGTTCTGATCCGTTCGAAACTTGCCGGGACTCTTGTTTTCACCTCGCACACTATTCATCAAAAGCGAATGCATCTGCTCGATGAGAAAGTGAGTTATAGGTTGAGCCCCAAGTGAATCTTTGGCAAGCGACAACGTTTTTCGATAATTGATGATCTCTTGGATATCTTTTTCTTTTTCTATTTCAAACGTGCCACCCGCTTCAAATTCGAGAACCTCATCGACGGTCGCCTGCGTTCCTTCGATTCGAGAAGACAAGACTGCCTCTTGGTTCGTAAGAGGTGAAAGCATCACCGACGGATTAACAATGCTTTGAAGCAAACCGTCATATCGCGCCAACGCAGCGTTAGCTGTACCAACAAGTCGAATCAGCTTGGCATAGTCAAGGCTCTTTAGCGGGAGCTCGTCTGGAACATAAGGTGTCATACTATTTCATTTCTACTTGGGCAATAAGTTCCGTACATCGATCTTGCCCGTGACGGCCGCGGAGATCAGGGCGGTCCGTCGTTCTTGCAGCAACTCGATGCCTCGCTCGGCTTCGTCGGTAAGGGATTCTAGTTCCGCCAATTTTTCATCCAAAAATTCGATGATATCCTGTTGTACCCGTGGATCTGGAAATGCGAACTTTGCGGCGACCAAAAGAGAGGAGCTAATTATGGATTGGTTAGCAAGTTTGTGGCTGTAAACGTTCAGGTGATGTCGGTACGCGTCGCTGCAAAGAACATAAAACAGATACTTTTTTCGCAATTCGACGGGGTCTTCCCGAAGTATCACGACATTCTGATTTGGCACAGCGCCTGCAAGTGAATTTGGGACTATGCCAACCTGTCCGACAGCAGATTCGGTTATTCTTGGATCACTCCCTACCATGCTTATCACAATGTCGCCTCCATCGAGAATAACACGCCTATACATGTCAACAACTTCTTTTGGCAGGAACACATCGGGTTGCGTAATTGACTTGTTCTTAATGTTGCCGGCACGCACGAATGGTACGCCGTCATCTTGAAAGTCTGTCGAGCTAAAACCAAAACCATTTATCGTGGCAACGTAGTACTTTAGGAAACTCACATTCCAATGTTCAGGAACATCGCCGAGCCATTCGATGCCGGAGGGCTTAAGGGGGGCGTTAAGGTTCAAGCCTTTGGTGACGGCGTGGGAGATGACGGCTTGGCGCTTTTCTTTCAGCAGTTCTATCAGCCGACGCTGCTCTCCCACCAACGCGTCTATCTTCGATGTTTCGCGGTCTAGAAAATCTGCGATGAGTTTTTGTTCCTCAAACGGCGGGAACGGCAATACGACGTTGTCAAGTTCGTACTGTCCTAATCCAACTCGTGTAAGTCCGTTTGCAAGTATCGCGAAGCAAGACTTGGCGTAAACCGATCCAAACAAGCGAGTGACAAACGCGCCATAAGTGTTTGGTAGTGGTCTCACCATGGATAGATGGTACCCGCAAACGACACCTGGCAAACTCTCAGGAACATATGCTGCTACAGCGATGTCATCGGCGGTTTCTGAATCCTTTGTGATTATCGTATCGCCCGCGCGAAGAGTGAATTTAGCGATCTGTTCGGGTGATGCCGTAGCAGCCATGAACTCGATTGTTCGGGTAATTTTTTCGTTGTAGTAAACGTCGGTGTAGTTGCACAAAACGATTGGCGTTTCGCCATCGTGACACTTCTTGTCAACGTTGCTTGGGAAAACATGGCAGGCTTGTTTGAGCCGCTTAACATCCCAATGTTTCGGCGCTTCGCCCAGCCATTCGACTCCAGAGTCTTTATACTTCGGGTATCTCGGAAAGCTCATTCGTCATTCGCCTCTTTATCGAGATCGAGCGACAATTCGGCTTCGATGGATTCGATGCTTGGCAAACTGGACGCGAGCTTTTCGGGTAACGCTCGAGTTAGTTCATAGTCAGCAACGCCGATTGGTTTGTCGATGTCTCGCAATGAGTATTCGGCAATGATCCGATCCTTTGTCTGACACAAGATGAGACCCAGCGTGGGTTGATCCTGGGGATGCCGTAGTTGGTCATCGACTACCGAACAATAGAAATTCATCTTGCCGGCATACTCCGGTTTGAACTCACCCTTTTTTAAATCCACCACGACGAAACAGCGAAGTTGCAGATGGTAAAACAAAAGGTCCAGATAGTAGTCTCGATCGCTTACTTCCAATCGATATTGCCGACCAACAAATGCGAACCCGCGTCCCAGCTCAAGCAGGAATTTTTCGATGTGATGCAACAGTCCCGTTTCCAACTCCCGTTCGTGGAACGGCTCCTCGAGTGTTAGGAAATCGAAAATGAAAGGGTCTTTGAGCATGCCAGTTGCTAGCTGTGCATGCATGGCAGGCAACTTGTCACCGAAGTTGGTGATGGCTGCTCCCTGACGCTGGTGAGCCTGTGATTTGATTTGAGCCGTCAAAACGTCGCGACTCCAGCCTTGCTCGATGGTCTGCCTGGCGTACCACATGCGGGTTGGAAGATCCTTGATCTTCTGAATCAACAAGATGTGATGCCCCCAACTCAATTGGGAAAATGCACTTTTGCCAATGGAATCTTCGATGTTGAATTGGGGCACGGGCTGTGCGCCAATTGACTTTGCCAGCGTTTCCACAGGTTTCGCCGGATTCTCCAGTAATTGGGGCACGGGCTGTGCCCCAATTGGAAACAACGCCGAATACTCCTCGTGAAACTGAACCATCCGCTTTAGGTTTGTCTCGGAAAACCCTTTCTCTTCCGGCAACTCATTCTTCAAGTCGATGGACAATTTGCGAATAACACCAGCTCCCCATCCAGCCTTGTCTTTTCGAAAGGCAATCATTCGCCCAATGTCCCAGTACATCCAGATCATTTCCGCGTTTGCAGACTGAATGGCACGATGTTGAGCTTTCCGCACTCGGACCTTGATCTCAGCGAGCAAATCGCGATAAACAATCACTTCATGGCTCACTTCGACAGCCCTCCGATCATGGTCAATATGCGATCGGTGACCACTTTCAATTCGGCATCGATCTCGGCAAGTTCCCTCGGTGGCTTGAAAACGTAGAAGTGGCGATTGAACGGGATTTCGTAGCCGACTTTCGTCTTCTCGTGATCGATCCAAGCGTCGGGAGCGTGGGGCAATACTTCGCGTTTGAAATAGGTCTCGACTTTCTCGCTAAGTGGCACGTTTTCGGTGTCGCGTAGGTTGGCATCCGGTTGCGGTTTGCCTTTGAGCTTGCCTTTCGTTGCCAGCACGATGTTGCCGGCTGCGTCTCGTTCCGGGCGCTCGACGGTGATGGTGTGGTAGCCGAACTCTTCGTTTTTGAAGATGCGGCTGATTGGGACTCCCACGGTACCGGATGCTAACGCTTTGCGGCTGATAGGCTTGCCTGTGG
Organism: Pirellula sp.; assembly: GCA_031374925.1. GTDB lineage: Bacteria > Planctomycetota > Planctomycetia > Pirellulales > Pirellulaceae > JBKCUI01. The sequence continues at coordinate 49,881 of JANMHA010000329.1, forward strand.
CTGGATCGATGGTGGCTTCCTTGCACTCACCAAATAGACGAGTGATCTCCGAAATGTGATCGTCGTTCAGTTCCTTGCGCTTGCTGCCAAGGCTCTTTCGCATCTTCTGCCACATACCGCTTGCGTCGATGAGTTGCAACTTGCCCATGCGATGTGCCGGCTTGCGATTGCTGACGATCCAAACGTATGTGCTGATGCCGGTGTTGTAGAACATGTCGGTGGGAAGTCCAACGATCGCTTCCAGCAGATCGTTTTCCAAAACGTAGCGACGAATTTCGCTTTCGCCCGAGCCTGCTCCGCCTGTGAAAAGTGGTGAGCCATTGAGGACGATGCCGAATCGGCTGCCTCCATCCTTGGCAGGGCGCATCTTCGAGATAAGATGCATGAGAAACAAGAGCGAACCGTCGCTGACTCGGGGCAGACCGGGACCGAAGCGACCGTTGAAGCCTTGCTGTTCGTACTCCTTGCGAATGAAGGCTTCGATCTTCTTCCATTCCACCCCGAACGGTGGATTGGACAGCATGTAGTCGAAGAACTTTCCGATGAACCCATCGTTCGACAAGGTGTTGCCCAGAATAATGTTGGCGATGTCATGCCCTTTGATAAGCATGTCCGCTTTACAGATCGCGTACGATTCCGGGTTGAGCTCTTGTCCGAACATCACGAGCCGAGCACCCGGGTTCATTTCTCCAAGATGCTCTTCCGCGACGGACAACATGCCGGCGGTCGCGACGGTCGGATCGTAAAGGGACCGGACAACGCCCGGCTTGCTCAGAATGTCGCTATCCTCCACGAACAGCAAATTTACCATGAGGCGGATGACTTCGCGCGGCGACATGTGCTCGCCGGCTGTTTCGTTGGATAGTTCGGCAAACTTGCGAATGAGTTCTTCGAAGACCGTACCCATCTGAGTATTGCTGACGACATCGGGATGCAGGTCGATGTTGGCGAACTTCTCGGACACCAAGTACAGCAATCCCGCCTTAGCAAGTCTGTCGACTTGAGTGTAGAAGTCGAAGCATTCAAAAATATCCTTCACGGATGGAGAAAAGCCCTGGACGTAGGCGAACAGGTTTTCCATGATATGGTCCTGATCGCCCATCAGTTTCTTCATGTCGAGGGGGGACGTGTTGTAGAATAGTAGCCCCGATTTCTTGATTAGGAACGGTTCTGGGGTAACGCCGGCAGCGGACCGCTTCTCGAGTTCCTTCAATACCGCTTCTTTGGTCCCATCGAGCACGCAGTCCAAACGCCTTAGGACAGTGAATGGCAGGATGACCTTGCCGTATTCGGACTGCTTGTAGTCGCCACGCAAGAGATCGGCAACGGACCAAATAAACGACGAAAGGTTGGGTTGATTCATCTAGATTCCAGGCAAGTGACGGGGGAGGGTGCCTAGTATACTTGATTTCTGAAACTTGCAGACGAGCCTGGCAAGTCAATCGAGGGGGCGTGTTCAACGCAATGAAGCGGTTTGCGAGCGAAGCGTCCATAGCGAGGTCAAGAACTGCCGCTTGGGCTTCTCGAACATGGGATTAAATTCTGGCTGAACCTTTCAGCTTCCCGACCAAGAATGGCAATCAGCCAAGCCAGCCCACGCTCGTCCCTAGAACAACGACGCAAAATCCAATCCTTTATTTGTTCGTATTTGGCTTCTAGGGAGTGCGAGCAACGTCCTTAATGTACTGTCGATCTTGCGAGGAAAGTAGGGTTATCTCAATTGATTTCTCCGTTCCGTCTTCTCCAATAACAAGGATGCTTTTATCGTCCTTGCGTCGAAATACTCCAGTTGACAACAACTCGTTCTTAACGTTTTTCCATGGTCGCGAGTGTCCGAACTCGATTCGTTTAGGAATCCGAGAACTTGTATAATCTCGAATCGTCTTCTCGGTTTCCTTAGATGCTAGCTTCAATAGGAAAACTTTTCGCGATGCACCCAACACGGTCGTGTATTGTTTCGTCGAATGCAACAGAGCGATTGAAGCGATTTGGACTTTCCTGTCATCAGTAAGTGTCGAGGTTTGCACTCCTTCAATCAATGTGTCGACGCCATTCACATTTGCAAGAATCGTACGATCATCAACCACTTGGACGACCGTAATCGTCGCTAGCTCTCGACGATAGTTGGGGAGATCCATATTCTCTTCCCATCCATACGGGGAATCGTCTATTTCTGAGATTAGTTGACCACAGTCGCCGATTCCAGCAACGCGCACGTCCAATACTGGTGGAGCCCAAGTGGGTAGTTCGTTCAGACGTTTTGCCTTTTCTTTAAAAATCTTGTAATGATGATCCACCCATGCATCGCGATCTTCTCGCTTTGCGAATTCGGCAGTCTCCCTACCTTTCTCATTCTTAATTGCGATTGGCCCAATTGGTGCTGAGCCGTATCCACCTATCCCCTGAAACTCTGCCGGTTGGCGATTGCGTACAATCCTGTACGCCTTAGCTTGCACATCTGCGAATTGTTTCAATGCATGCTCTGCAGCCCGTTGTTGAATTTCTCGTTTCTTAGCTGCTTGCGCGCAACCCAACCGGAAATATGACTCAGTTGCTATCTTAGCGATACCGGTTCGATCATTGTCTTGTGCATTAGCGGACATTGCGACCACGATGGACAAAATCAAGGTAATTCCGATCATTCTTGAAAAGCACATGGCAAAGATTTTCATGCGAAAATATACTTTCTCCGGCGGCCGAACGACCGCCATAACCTAATCGCGGACAAAAAGTTTCCGTCAAATGAAGCACGCCCCGCGACTTTGGTCCATCGCATTGTTCGTACTTCGCTCATTGCGATATCGATGGCTATTCTAAGCAAGCTTGAAGTAATGCAACAACTCGCTCGTTGAACTCTCGTTTGGTAATGGCACACGTCGGCTGTTTTAGATCTATGTCGTTTCGATCATATTTTTGAAAATGAGAAAAAAATTCTTTGGCAGCTGGCCCAATCGCATCGGCAGGCAGCGTCGCAAAGGCCAGTAACACTTCGTACGGCGACATCAGGACCGTTAATCGATCTGCATCGTGTGGCTGAAAAATACCCTTGTTGAGATGTATACGAACGAAGCCCTCAGGGGCGTCTTCGTAGTTTTCACCGGATTCAAATTCCGTATGAAGGAGACCAAGCTCCATGTCTGCAAGCGGTTTTGAACCGTGATCACGCTTGGGCGCCTTTCGCGAAACAAACATTAGAACCTCACTTCTATCTAGAACTAACTCCAACCTAAGACTTCAATCGAATCATCAATAGTAGTATCGCAATGCCAGCCACAATCAATCCACGAATCCTCCATTCGGGGTTAATCGCAGCCAGACCAACAAAACCAAGGAGTAAAGTATAGAACAATCCGGCAACGCCGATGTCCTTTGTCATCAGCGAAGGCTTTTTAATTAATCTTCAGCTCCGCGTCGCGCAACCCCGACAAAATCGGTCCTACGATTCCCATAGATCGACACGTTTGCTTGTCTCGTGCCTTGGTATCGCTTGCCACATCGTTCTGCGAGGCTTCTGCCTAGAGGCTCCCGATCTCTCGCTCCGCGTCTCTTAATGCCGACAAGACCCGTCCTAGGATTCCCATCGAGTAGTGGTCATCCAAGGAAATGGAGCCGAGCAGCTTTTCGACAGCCAGCCGGCTATTCCGAACGGAATCAATGGCGACCGTTAGACACATGGTTTTCTCGTCGGCGCTGGATGTGTTTTGACAGCCAGTCGATTCTGACTGCTGTTGAATCTGCTGTGGGGTTGTTGTTTCATCAACGATTTCGTTGGTTGCCCCATGGACTTTTAATCCCTGGGTCCTGGGTTCGAGCCCCAGCGCTCTCATTGCCCCCAAACCCTGGTTTTTCTCGGATATTCCGTGAGAAACCAGGGTTTTTTCGTGCCGTTATTGCCGACGTGACCGTCGTGGCCGACGCTGCTAGCGTCGGCTCGGATGGTGGCAGCATCCGCCACGATCTATAAGGATTTCGAGCACGCTGGTTTTGAATTTCAACGAATTCGGCAACTCCCGTGAAATCGAGGACGTAGGTCGTGTCCTTGCCCGGATAAGCCCGATTCAATCTGGATAGCGTTTGGACCGCTTGGATGCCGGCTAAGCCTTTGTCGACGTACATCCCGCACAATAGCGGTTGATCGAAGCCGGTTTGGAATTTGTTGGCGACCAACAGTATTTGATACTCGTCCTCTTTGAACGCCTCCCGAATATCGCGCCCCTTTAAGTTCGGATTCAACGTCTTGCTGTTTTCGGTGAATGGGTCAGGTGAATATTCGGGATCGATCACTTCACCTGAGAATGCAACTAAGGCTTTGATCGCATAACCCTTGTCGTTTCTTGGCAGCCTCGCCCGTCTGCGAATTGTGAGCCTCGTCGGCGATGACTGCAAACCGCTTGCCCTGCGTGGTTAGCTCGAGCATCTTCTTTTGTAGGGCAGGAAACGTATCGCCCGATGATCTCAAGCTAAACCGAAGCGATGTCTGACAATGCTTGGCGTTCAACGCGAAGTACAAGAACGCGGAATCGTATTGCTCCCTGGGCTTACAAAGGATGACGCTGCCCATTAGGCAGAATGCGACGTTCTCTTCAACGACTCCAATTCTTCCGACAGTCGCTCCGCGGCTGACTATGAGCACATCGCCTTGCTCCGGCTTGCACCTTCTCCAAAACAGAATCGCGTTATCTTCGCTGAAAGTGTCGGTGAAATGTGTTCGCCATCCGTGATGGTCTGTAAGATTTGCTTCAATCTCCTTACCTCGAAGAAAAGTACAGAGAAATTAAAAGTGCCGCAAGCTGCGGCACTTTTGGTGCTATTTGAGCTTTCGAGAAGTGAGAGGATTCGCGTTCGTTCCTTTTGACCGTTAATCCAATTTGGGCGGACTCCAATTGTTGGTCGAATTTCATTCCGTTTCCCAGTCTTCAATTCGCAATCCGTCTATTCGCGAGAATTCGCCGGTATTGTGGCTAACGAGAATGCAATCATGAAACATTGCTATCGACGCGATTTGTAAATCGAGCGGTCCAATCGGGGTCCCTTTTCTTGCCAAGTCTGCCCGCAAGCTTCCATAAACTCGTGCAGTACGTCCGTCGAAAGACAGGCTTGGATAAACGGAAAACAAGCTGTCTAGAACACCTAGGTTCTTAGTTGGAGCCGCGCTTTTGTACGCTCCATAAAACAGTTCAGCTTTTACAATATCGCATAGCAAGACTCGACCAGGTGGGCACGCAAGCAGCCTGCGAGTTACCTAGGAATTAGGTTGCTTGAGATGATAAATCCATTGGTTAGTATCAGGCAAGTAAATCATCAATCCAAATCCAAGCGTTCAGGATATTCACCCTGCGGTTCTCGAATTAGTTCCCCCGCCCAGCTACCTGCCGTCGTATTCAAAACGTCAGTTTGATCCTGCGACGAACCAGCAGTCTTCGCCCAGAACGCGGTATCCTTTGCGACTGCTGTCAAATCACCGTCAGGCTCGTTGGTCAAAATTAGAACGCGAATTACTCGACCGTCTACCAAGCCAAACTCGGTCGGTAT
>JANMHA010000335.1:0-9483 GCA_031374925.1 Pirellula sp.
CGACAACCCATTGGCCGCAGACGGTTTTCAAAAACGGTTTGAAAAACGATGTCTGGCGGTACGCGAGGAAGGTATAAAAAAAGGAAAAATAATGAACTTGACTATCCTAGAAAAGCTCCGATCGGACGAAAATGCTTCACAGCCTCCCCGACGGACGGTGATTTTCTTTGACGATCCCGTTCGGATACTGGCAGCATCCGCCACGTTACACTTTCGCAAACATACCGGAAATCCGAAGGTGATTGTCGTAGTGCGCCGTGGCCACCAAGTTGCTCTCTAAGTGTATATCCATGTCCCGGGCCAATGAAGGGAGCTTGAATCGGTGGAATTCCTTCTCCTGCGCATCATTAAAGAACAGCAAAATACCGCCAGTAGAACCGCCCGAAACCCCGACCGCTGTTCCGTCGTTCAGCCACTGCACTCGCCACACCAAGCCGCCTGTGATCCCATCGCAAGCATGGGATTTTTTCAAAACTCCGTCGGACCAATTAAGTCGCAGCACGAGCGGTTCATGAACTGCCCCAAATGGATTCGTTGCCTTGTGCGTACCTCCAGCGATAAGTTCGTTCCGCTGGACATTCAATGCCATGGCTCGAACGCCACCGAATTCCGCGGCTTGCCCCTTGTTTTCCGCATACAACGGTGTGGCATCGATAGATCGTTCCAGTTTGCGATCACCGATATTCCATATGTGAATCTTGCCTAGCAAGTCTCCGGTAACGAGGCGAGTTCCATCAGGGTGAAATAATACGCTATAAATATGCCGATCGTGGCCCGCCAATTCACAAATCTTTTCGCCGGTCGCCATACTCCAGAGTCGGACTATCTTGTCGTTGCCAACAGATGCCAAAGTGGCATTATCTGAAGAAATGGCCACGCCTCTTATCCAACCCGCGTGAGCATCGATTTTGCGAAGGATCGACGGTGCATCGCCTCGAACAGACCACCAAATGATTCTTCCATCGCAGCCACCGGAAACCAATTGCTGTCCATCGCCGCTGTAGCACAAGGCATGCACCCAGCTTTCGTGTCCCGACAAAATTTTCTTGTCGCCGCTCGGAACCGTCCATAGTTGCAACGAGGAATCCTCAGAACTGCTCGCAGCCTGGAGTCCATCGGGCGCCATTCGGCACGCAATCAACGGTCGATCATGTTTCCACTGGTGAGCCACATGGGTCTTGGTTACATCGATGGCCGAACTCACTTTAAGTTAGCACCTTCCAAATAGGAGCAGCCGCTGGGTCAGCAATAGGCAACTCCCGGCCGTCGACAGCGATCGATTGAGATGAGTCAACTCCAACAGCTCGCAGATACGTATGAAATAAGGCACCGTGGTCCACTTGTCCATCGACCACCTCGGTTCCCTCGTCGTTTGTTTTGCCAAAGACCGCGCCGCGAGCCAATTTTCCTCCTGCCATAACAACCGACCAAGCTTTCGACCAGTGATCGCGACCATAGTACAAGTTGATATTTGGCGTGCGGCCAAATTCACTCAAAACTACAACCAGTGTTTTCTCAAGCAAACCCCGATCAGCCAAGTCGGCAACAAAGGTAGCGAAAGACTGGTCGAATTCCCCTAGTTGTTCAATGTGGAAAATGAAATTCTCGTTGTGCGTGTCGTAGTTCGAGTGGGTTACCTGAACAAAGGAAACACCGTTCTCAAGCAAGCGACGCGCCATCAAGCATTGTCTACCGAAATCGTGTTTCCCATACCGATCTTGGTCGCTGACCGACTCCTTGGAAATATCGAAAACATCTTTGCGTTCCATTAGTCGCAAGGCTTGGTCGTAGCTATGGGTGTAGGCGTCCGTGATCGCGGTCCGTCGACGCGATAGAAACTCTTGGTTGAGGTGGCGTCGCATTTCGTGACGTCGAGCTTCCGACTCATCGGTAATGGCATCTGGCTTGGTCGTATTCGGTGGCGGCTTGCTACCTCCCAAAGAAATACTTGAGTACTTTGGACCGAGATAAGCGGCCTCGTTCCCTTTGCCACCGCCACCTCCGGGAGTGACAACAATGTGCCCAGGAAGCCCGCGACTCTCGTCGTTCAGCATGCGTGCCGCGACCGCCCCAATTTGCGGATACTCCGCCGCTGCCGACTGTCGACGGCCGGTCAACATAAGATAAGTGCCCTTGCCGTGATCGTCTTCTGCTGTATTGACTCCACGCATCAAACAAAGATGGTGCATCTGCTTGGCCGTGTAGGGTAATAAGTCGCTAACGTGGATGCCGGGTACGGAAGTGGGGATGGATCGACACGGACCACCAGTCTTAGTCCCGGGCTTTGGATCCCAGCTCTCGAGTTGACTAAGACCTCCGTGCATATTGAAAACAACGACTCGCATGTCCTGCGATTTCAATTGTTCCGCCGCGGCACCGAATGCGAGTGAACCCAAGCCTCCCGCGATCGCGCCGCCCGCCGCAACTCCAGAAAGGGACTGACGCAAGAAGCGGCGTCGGCTAGAGCCATGCTCACGGGAACCGCAAGCGTAGTGTGCAATCGTCATTTGAAGGCTCCAAAACAGGGACTACGGGTAGACTCGAAACTCGGAACTCGTTAGCAAACTCCAAACCAACTCTTGAGCGACCGCGGGTTTTTTGTCACCCGCTTGGCTCAGCATATCGCTAATCCATCGCTGTTCCTCCGAAGTTGGTTCTCGCGATAGTAGCGATCGAAACAAAACCGTTGAGGCCACGGCAGCATCCGGCTGTTGGACAATTTGTCCTGTAACATTGTTGCTGTTGGGAGCGGACCATTGGAACACCGAACCTCCGTTCGCCATATACAAAGCTTGGTCCGGCGAAGCAAAAAACTCATCACTTGTTTGCCCTACGCCGGAGGAATAAAGATTTGCAAAAACATCCATGTGAGGACGAAGTTTATCTAAGGCCTGTCTAGTTGCTTGAAGCGTCCTGGCGGACCGTTGTTCGTTAGAGGCGTCAGCCGCCAGAGGCGTTTGTTTTTCCAGTTCGGCCAGTTCGGCAGCGATATGGTTTTTTAAGACGTCGGTCGATTGCAAAACACTCAAACAAAGCTGCTCCGGGGACAATGGGCGTAACTGCGACAAGTGGACCGACTTTTGTCGTTCTTCTAAAACGCTTTGCATTGCGACCGAACAAGTATCAATGGCCTGTTTGACCAATTCCGCTTTGGCTGCGACTGCCATCCCGACTTGTTCCACGAGCTGCACTTGAACCAAGCGCGTCTGTTGAACGCTGGCGAGTTGACTTGTTCTAGACTCAAGCAATTTGGATTGAACTTCTAGTTCTGCACCTATCGAGCTGACGTTCGCCTCCATGCCAACGATGGTTGCTTGAGTTGCTTCCATCGCCACTTGTATGGACTGTTTCGCGGCGACAATTGGCTCCGCCGATTTAACAAGCACCAGCGATTTATCGAGGGATTCAAGAGCCTTTTGCAGAATTTCCAACTGCGCCAGCGTTTTCGCTTTTTCTTCTTGAGCCATCGTGAGTTTGGTCAATACGGCATTCCTGGCGAGTGTGTTGTCCGCGATCTGCTGTTGCAACATAGTTACCTGTGTGGTTTGGGTCGTTAAAGTCAGCTTGTGCTGATCTAACGCCTGCGCCGCAAGAAAATGGTCCTGTTCGCAGGAACGAGCCGAGTGAGACATTGCGATCCACTTTTGAATTCGGGACAAATCGCTAAGCCGATTCTCTACGAATACCTGTTCGGCTTGAGCTTTCTGCCAAAGGGCCCGGGCAGCTACAAAACCCGCATCGGCTACGTGCAATCTCTGCTCCACCGGTTGAAGCTTCGCAGCAAGCTCGTTGACACGGCCTCGTTCTGTTTCTAAAGCAAGTTTATTGGTGTCCCTGGCAGCCGTTGCGTCAACGAGCCCTTTTTCCAGTGCAGGAATCGTTGTCTTGGTTGCTTCTGCCTTTGCTTTTGTAGTCGTAATGGCTTGTTGCAATTCAGCGTCGTCGGCGAGTCCCAGCAACTTTGCCTGCTCGAGTCTTTCGAACGCTTCCTCCAATAGTCTTTGCCTTGATGCGGCATCCGTCAACAGCTTAGTGGCTTTTTCGAATACAAGATTGGTTGCTTCCAGTTTCTTCATCACCTCTTTGAAGGAAGCCTCTACCTTGTCTAGTTCCGCCCAAACCTCAACTCGCTCTTTTTGTACCGCCCTCCAATCCGATTCTGCATCGGCATATGCTTTCTTTGTCAGATCCGCCGTTGATGAAAACTGGACGAGACTTGCTTCCAAAGATTGCTTGCGAGTATTCAAGTCGCCTTCGAGTTTGAGTTGCAATTCGGAGGGCAGCTCGATAATGGAGCCCAGCCGTAGCGATGCCTCAATAGGCATGCGAGAACCTAGCTTGTAGGCATTGCTCAAAGCAATTTGCTCAATCATGGAGCGTATGTTGAAGCCGGAACCGATTAAGGCGTCGGTGAGCGCGTCCATTAGCTTGGGATTGGCTGGCGGGTTGTCTGGGTGATGCATGTCGAGCGGATGCACCAATCCTTTCCCCATCATCATTGCCCAGAGGCGATTGGACCAGTTTTCGGCAAATGTTCGATTGGCCGCTGATAATTGAGAGACCAATGTGCTGCGACGACTAAAGAGCGGCGGATTAGGAGCTCCTTCAAGCGAGTCCGGCATCGGCTTGGCCTGATAACGCTGATCTGGAGCTTCAAAAGGATCAAACGATTCAGTTCCTCCGGGCGCGCGAGTCCCGGTTCGAAAGAGAATCCCTTTATCAAAAACCGATTCGAACGGGGCGTCGCGGGCCGCGCGTTCCGCATAAATCTGCAGTTTTTGTTCCGCTCCTTTGTCGTCCTTGAATTTCGCTTCAACAAACGAGCTCGACGCCACAAAGGCCAACAAGCCATGGTAGTCGGTTTGGAGGTAGTCATCTATCTGAGGGTGGTCATGGCACTGCGCGCACTGCATGTCTCTTCCGAAGAACACGCGGCCAATATCCCTCGCAATCGCATGCGAATCACCCGCACGCTCCAAGTAGAATCTCTGTTGAGCCCGCTCGTTCTGGTTCCACCAAATACTGCCCAACGTTTCCTTTGCAATTTGATCGAGCGGCTTGCGTTCATCTACCACTCGCCGTAAATAGGTCAGCCACTTGGTGCGATCCACTTGTTGAAATGGCCGACGTTGAAGCAGCGATTTATCAAGCCAATCTACCATTCGTTCGCTATGAAGCGGATCGTTCAGAAATCGCTGAACCCACCTCGACCATCGATCAGGCTCGGTGTCGGCTAAGAACGCGTCCAGTTCTTGTGAAGTCGGAACCAACAAGCGCAAGTCCAAAGACAATTTTCGTAGCAACAGGCTGTCTGATTCCAGCGCACCGATCAGCGGTTCGAAATCTCGTTCCACCAAAGTATCTATCGAGGCGGAAAGAGCAACCTGCCCGCACGCGGGTTTCGTGCAATGCAATACGGAAAGCGTCGCAACAAAAAAGCAACACATGTGATGCAACACTAGGTTGTGACCAGATCTCATGTCGGACCGAGTTGCGGGAGGGAATTGCCGTCAGCAATCATGGCTGGGACAATTTGGGGGTGGGGGGAAGGCTTTTTCCGTGGCCGCGCCACTCCGTGACACGGATTCAGCGTCGCTAAGCGACACCTCTATAATCCTTTATCGTCCATTGACGCGAGAAAGTCAATCTTTGAGGCATTTCCGACCAGAATGAATTACCTGCCGCGAACGGCTTTTTCCAAGACCAAGAAGTTCTCGCTGTTAAACTCCGTCAACTTGGCCGAGACAATCCAAATCACTTTTCTGTCGTCATCGTGTTGATTTGCTGCAATTCGCTGCAAGCAGAGGTTTTCTAAGCATTTGAAGGATTTATTGGTTCCTTCTTCCGTAAACTGAAACCGTTCACCCTGCTTCTTAAATCGGCCTTTCACCTCCGTGAGAGGGGTTCCCTCTCTCAGAACGGTTTCTTCCTTAGACATTTGAGATAGCGATGGTCGCTCGCTGGCCATCATTGCGTTGGCGTTTATCTGGTTTTCGCCACTCAGGTTGGCAACAACGGCCAGCGTGCACGCCGCGAGGATAACCCAGAAAGCGGAAGATCGCAGAACTCGCATTATTCCAATTACCCTAGGGAGAGAGGTATCGCATCGGTAAGTTTCCCTTCGACTCATTGACGTCTCGGCAAAACCATTGCGTGAAGCGACATCACGCCGCCAACGGTCAGCAGAACGAAGCCCAGCCAATTGGGTGGACGCAGGTTCTTTTTCGGCGTACCTACTTGCATGTAAACGTTCGCTGCTAAATTGCTGTCGGCGATTTTCGACTTTTGAACAAAACGGTGAAGCGCACGAGTACTGTTCTCATTCAAGACAAATGAGTCCACTAGGCGAAACTGCAATCCGAGAAGGAACAGTATGACGCCGAACATAAAATATCGGTTTCGATCGATGTCCATGGCGATTAAATCTTTTCCGTAGTCGAGACAACAAAACCTTCGGGAACATCGACGAAAGCTCTGCTCGCACTGGAACAAAACCGAGAGAAATGGATTGTAACGCCTCACCCTCCCTGGTAGTCGCTCGCCTCACCAAACAAATCTCCCAACGGATCAAACTGCTCTGCGCTAAATCCTAAATGAAGATGCTTGCGCCAACCCTCTGCATACTTCGACTCAACCTTGCCAAGTTTTGCCACTTCTTCGCCGAGTTCTAACATCGTTTGCAAATACGAGTTCATTCCTTGCGTTGACTGAAGCCATTGCTGCTGAGACCGATGGCATTCAAGCATTGCCAGTTTTCGATCGATTACTGAATCGATCGCAATTGCTATCTTCGGAGGAACGAATTCGCCCATCGGTGTTCGATTTCCATGAGGCTGAGCGTGATAGATGGCCACATCACCGTCAAAACTCGAGGATACAGGATTGCTAGCAAAATTCGGAATTCCTTTTGTAAACGCCGCGGTCACGGCCAGTCGGCAAGTTTCCATGTGATCTTCCATGTAATCCGCAACCGCATGAGTAAGGATGACTGACGGTTTCGCCTGCCGAACGATGGCCGCGACTTTGGCTAAATTCTCGCGATTGTAAAAAATATCCAAATCATCACAAAATGGGGGATAGTAGGTTGCTCCCAACAGATTGGCCGAGCGTTGGGATTCCATGCCACGAATGGCCGCTGTCTCAATTCGATCCGTAACAGCCGACCCGCAACATCCGTTTGCGACATTGCAATAGTGGATTTGCCAACCCAAATCCTTGAGCAGCAAGAGGGTACCGGCGGCGACAAACTCGATATCGTCAGGGTGAGCGAAGAGGGCAAGGACGGAGGGCATATTATGAAAAATGGGGTGAGGGTGGTGTTTTGCAGGTAGGGAAAGCCGATGGAGGGCAAATCATGGCAGGTTCGTCGGAAACTTCAATGAAAAAATTGTTGTGCTTTCTCCTACAATTCGCCCACAATGATCTCGCCCAAACGGAGAGGTACTTTCAAAATCGAGCGATTAAGCGAGAAATACAATGTCCCAGTGGTTTTATCGGATTCAAGCGGGGCGAGAGCTAGGCCCGTTTCCATCGAGCCGATTGCTTGAATTGATCCGTAGTGGCGAAATAGACGGCGAAACTGAAGTGCGAAAGGATGATTCACCCTGGGTCCCCGCAAGCCAAATAAATGGGCTATGGCAAGCGGCAGGAAATCCAAGTGTCGCGTTCAAATGCCCGTTCTGCAATTCGGAAATTGACCGCCCCCCCACGAAATGCAAATCCTGCAGCAAGCACGTAGCAAAAGCTGTTGGGCAGTTGGTACCCCATGCACGCCCGACAGCCAATGCGGAAAGTTGGACAAAACCTCAGCCGCTCCCGGAAAAACCCAAAACTCCACCACTTCAATAGCTATCGCCAATAGCCTTCACCGCAACCGGAGGTCGTCCAGTTTGTAGGTACGAAAGACTTGTCCTATTCATCAAAGTCTTCCAAGCTTAACTAACAGGCAAACGTTCAAATGGCTGGATTTACGTTTCCATTTGGCCGATCGACTCTACGGTTCAAGTTGATTCAGTTCGCCAAATCGCGATTTTGTGGAGTCCATTGAAGTGCCTCGCCTCTCAATCATTGTTCCTCACCTTCACGATGATTCTGGTCTCGAACTAACTCTCCTCTCGATTCTTGAGAGCCGAGAGAGCGATTTCGAAATCGTCATAGCGCACGATGGACTCTACAGCGATCCTTACGCGCTCGATCAAGACGAAGCCATATTGATCGAGTCCGAGTCGGGCGCAAGTTTTACGACTCAACTCAACCTAGCGGTTGCTTCAGCCTGTTCGCCAATCATACAAGTAATCTTGCCTGGTTGTGTGGTCGATTCCCATTGGTGCGATGAAGCCCTTTCTCTCATGAACGACAATCGCGTGTCTGCAATTTGTTTGCCAATCGGCGATATCGCTTCGAATGAAGTCTATGTTGGTCTTTCAGGAGAATCGCTGCCGCATCGTCGGGTTACGCAGTTGGATCAGAACGCAGTTGCGCCACTGCTTTGCGGTGGAGTTTTCCGCAAACGAGTCCTCAGAAACCTGGGTGGCTGGTTCGAGCCATGTCAGCGCGAGATTGCGGAAGTCGAGTTCGCCCTTATGGTCTCAGCGATGGAAATCGAAATCGAAATCGCTCGCGAAGTAACGATGAAAGCTCCCAAGCGTGTTGCCGTGGGCCAAGAAGCCGGCTACGAGATAGGTCGCGCTTGCGGGCAACTAGCGTGCGCCTATGCTGCCATCGAAGAAAGTGGAGTTGTCATCGATTCACTGGCGCGACGCCTCGGTCATTTGGCTGGTGGCCTTATGAGTCCCAAAACGGTCGCGGAACGATTGGGTTGGGTCATGGGAATTCGCGATAGATCCCTAGTCCGTTCGATTCAAAACCGTCTGGAGTCGGCTGGCGCCCATTTGGGAGCGGAAAGGCAAACGATCCCCATGAATCGAACGAGCCAACCACAGCGCCGAGCCGCCTAAAAAGTGTTGATCACCATTCTGCTCAAATAATCGACCTCTGGCTCCGCCCACTCTTTGCAACGATCACCAAGTCCGCCGAAACCAAAACATCTAGGTGCTTCATTACTCCCGTCCGACACAGGGAATCAAAATGACTCACCAGCTCGCCAGTCGTCCGCGGAGAGATCGTCCGGTGTAGTCACCCTCCCGCTGCAACGCTGTGAAGCATTTTCGTCCGATCGGAACTTGCCTCCGACGCGTCCGATCGGAGCTTGCCTCCGACGGACGCCGTTTTGGCGTACTAAAAGTGCTGCTCAGAACCTAAAGTACCGCACTTCGCTCCCGCCTCGACCGCCCTAGGCGGTCGAGGCGGGAGCGAAGTGCGGTGGTTCGCGGGCTGTTACGTAGTACGCCAAAACAAGGTTGAGGGGAGGCAAGCTCCCACCCAACCTAAGCAAAGTGCTGGTGCAAATGCTTCACCGCGTTGCCGGGAGGGTCGAGCGAGGGGAGCGACCGTCTAAAAAAGGCCCAAAAATGTCAATTGGGT
>JANMHA010000445.1:0-1654 GCA_031374925.1 Pirellula sp.
AAGCTGGATCATGGACACGCCTTTAGACGCGTTCGCGGTGATGCAAATCGCCGCCAACAGGTCAACGAAAGCCATCTTGCGCAAAGCAAAGACGGTGCCGGAAGTGACCGAGAATCGGCGATAGCAGCCCTTGCACTTGAATTTGCGGCGTGTGGTGATTGTGTAGGTTTCGCAGCAACCGCAATCGGGGCAGACCGGCTCGCCATCGGTCCAGCGCATTTCGCAGAACTTGGCATAGGCGGCTTCCTCGCCAGCTTGGTAGATCGCCTTGAGGCTCAGGGTGCGAGCGGCGGCGGAAAGGAGGAAGTGTTGGGCCATGATGTACTACTTTTGTTACCTTAGTAACGCATATAGTACGTTGACGTATCGAGTACAAGGGCATAAGTATCGTAATCATTACTTTTGTTACGAAAGGTGAGGCATGCCAGAACACACAGACTGGGAGTTGATGGCCGCGAATATTCTGAAGGCGGAACTGAAGCGAAAAGGCGTGACTTATGGGCAGCTTGTCGAGAAGCTGGCCAGATTGGGAATCTACGAAAAGGAGGTGAACGTCCGCAACAAGCTTTCTCGTGGAAAGTTCACTGCGGCGTTCCTATTGCAATGCTTGACCGCGATAGGCTGCGATGGATTGCGTCTCTAGGGTTCTATGGCGCAGGGTCGATCTTTATGGCGCTAGCCATTTTCGGCTTGTTTTTCTTGGTATTAGAGCAGTCATTTAGGCTACACAAGGAATGGGATGACCGTCACGAATATGAAAAACGCCAGGCACAGGAAGCCTCCGAAGCCATAAGAGAACATTGCAGCATCGCTGACACGCCCCTCAGTAGGGTCGCTCATTGCCTTGAAAAGGAGATAAACTCCTACATTGAAGAAAAAAATACCTCCCAAGACCTGAAGGCCCAAAAGGACATGGCGTATTGGGCGCAAGTTATGGCTTGGGTCACTGTGGCCGGCTTCTTTGTCTCGGTTAGCGGCCTTTTGATGCTCTTTGTCTCCTTGCGACAAACCAGAACGGCCATCAAAGACACTCGTGAGCTTGGGGAAGCCCAAGCGCGGGCGTATCTGTCGCTCGACATATCGGGAAACGATTTTCCTATTGTCGGATTCAAAGAAGAAAACCCGAACGTTGAGACCAAGGTCACCAACTTTGGCAGCAGTCCCTCGATGCGTAGTAGGCTCGCTTCGACTTTGCTTTACAGGAATCGCGGATTCCAGACGGACAATGCCGACATAATAATCCCCACGGCACGTGGACCGGAACCAAGCATTGTGGTTCCATCCGGCTCGTTCTTCATAGGGCAAACAACGAGCAACCAGAAAATAACCCCACAAATGTGGAAAGAGATTTTGCGACCAGACCCCGACTTCCTTCTCGTGTTGGTTGGGATCATCCTCTACGAAGATGTGTTCCGAAAAAAGCACAGGACTCGCTTTTGCCTCGCGCTTCACGTTATAGAGCGCAAAGTTGACGATGATGGGCTTGAGGAAATCCGAGTCACATGGCGTCATACAGATCTGCATAACGACGCCGACTAGAGCGGGATGACCATTGGGTGAATCTGGGGATTCCCACTGGTGGTAATTTCTGATTCAACATGGAAGCTGGGTCTGGAGGCCAGCTTCCATGACAAAACCCCTATCTATGGACATC
>JANMHA010000370.1:0-5688 GCA_031374925.1 Pirellula sp.
CTGTTTGTGCGGTTCCCCAGTGGACGAAAACAGGCCGAGGAGTATCTCAAAGGCCACAACGATGTTTCCGCCGTGGAATCGCGTCGGCGAGATGCGATTCTGAACTTTCGCATAGTCCGGAACGAGGCCATGCCGCCGAGCTCCATATTCCCTGCCGGGCCGCAAGCGGTGTTGCTCGAACGCATGCTCCCCTTTTGGATCAAGGCGTGCCAACGGCAACGCCCGTCACCAAGTCGGTGGCCTTCCTCGATTCCAAACGGGCGGTGAATTCCGCGAATGGGAATCTCCATCCGGTCCGCAGTGCCGCGTTCGAGTTGTCGACAGAAGCGTTGCTTGGTAAGGACTCAACGGCCTACTTACGTCGGCTGAAGGACATGGAATCTTTCAACGGAGAAGAGCACTTTCCCAACGGTCTTCAGCGCTGCGTCATGTGTCATAGCGGTGGAGGGCTGTTGTCGCTAAGCGGTGGCGTTGCGACGATGGAATTCCCACCCAGTCGTGTTGTTGACATCGTACCCAACGGGACCGCCTCGGCCACCGCCACTTGGAAAATGCGCAGGCACGACTTCGGGGTTCTGCGCGGAATGCTCGAAGTTCTCGCGGATCGAAAGTGAGATCGCATTCGCCCTACCACGACCGCTGGTCAGTTACCCCAACCAAGAGCGATCTTGTGTGACGACCCGGCTCAGAATCCCCATCTCTTCCCGCGCGAGGCACGCCCGCTGGTCGTCGGCAGCGGAAGGAGTTTGGCGGCGGTGAAACGGAGGGACTCGCGGGTTGCCACGTCCCCGTTCCGCCCGGCAAATTCCAGGAATCGCAAATTCGGGTGTAAGAATTCGGGGATTCGTGGATGATTCTTTATAGAAGTGAAGGGGTTTTTACGGTTCAACAAAACACGTGGACGCAGGTTGCAGTGCGGCGACCTGTTACCGCGAACAGGAAGACTCGCCTGAGTGTGGTTGGCAACAGGCTGATGCTGAGTCCTCGGCGGGCTGGAAGCAGATTCGCAGGGAGGATCTCTTGACAACCGCATGTGCATCACTACACTAATTCACATATGCAGTCCAGCGAGCTTTCTTTTTCCGTTTCGCCTTCCTCTGGTGTACCGATTTACCGGCAGATCATTGACCAGGTCAATGCGCTTGTGGTCAGTGGACGACTGAAGCCGGGCGACGCGTTGCCGAGTATTCGCAAGTTGGCGGAGTCACTGGAAGTCAACATGATGACGATCAGCAAGGCTTACGCTCGGCTGGAAGTTGATGGCGTCCTTACTCGCGTGCGGGGCGTGGGAATGGTGGTTGCCGAGCCAGACATTCCGACTTCGGCGTCCGTCAAGGAGCGGCAAGCAGAACTTCGGCCGCTGATCGAGCAGGCGGTGCTACGTGGCTTGCAATTGAATCTTTCCAATCCACAAATCATCGCCGTCGTTGAATCCATTTTACGAGAGAACCGCAATGAATAATCCGGATGTTCGAATCGAGGTGTCCAAGCTCTGCAAGTCGTTTGCAAAGCACAATGTACTTCGTGAGCTTGATTGGTCGATCGCGGCAGGTGCTGTTGTTGGTTTGCTAGGGACAAATGGGGCTGGCAAGACGACCTTGATCCAATGCTTGCTCGGACTGTTGAAAGCCGACTCGGGCAGTGTCGTTATCGATGGCGAAGACTCTTGGGATCTCTCCGCTCGCACGAAGAGTCGCATCGGTTACGTCGATCAGCGACCTAAGTTCTATCCGTGGATGAACGGTTCGGACTTGCTCAAATACGTTGGTGCAATGTATCCGCATTGGAATGCAGCTTTGTGTGCCGAATATGCAAAGCAATGGGATGTTCCGTTGTTCAAACCATTCGGGAAACTCTCACCTGGTGAACAGCAGAAGATCGCCATTCTGACGGCGCTGGGCAATGAACCCGACTTGCTGATTTTGGACGAACCCGTCAGCAGTCTCGATCCGCTGGCTCGTCGTGCGTTTTTGAGATCGTTACTTGAAATTGCGCGCGACGAAAATCGCACGATCCTTTTCTCGACACACATTACGTCGGACGTCGAGCGAGTCGCCACCCATGTCGCGTTTTTACATGATGGCCGGATTCAGTGGTTCGACGAACTGGATGTCACAAAGGAACGCATTCGTCGCCTGCGTTTTCGCTCGAAGCACAATTTCCCCGCCTCATTTACGATTCCAGGTGCGTTGCATATTCAGGTTGAAGGCTCGTTGGTGGTTGCGTCAGTGGCTGCAACTTCGGAGGCTGATATCGAAGCGGTGTGTGCTCGCTACGATGCAGAGGTTGAAGTCGAAGAGCTGAATTTGGAAGAAATCTTTCTGGAGCTGCATCATGTGGACGCGTAACTATTGGGTGCTGCTAACGTACGTCAAGCGACCGCTGTCGCTGCTATTTGCCGTAGCCACAATGCTTTGCGTGTTTGTTCCATACTTTTTGATTGTTGGCGAAGTTCAAAGCGTCGAACACGAAGTCGTTTCTGGCAACGCAATACGCACCTTTGAACAACTGGAACTCGTACTTGCAAGTGATCCGGCGAAGCCTGTCGACCTCGACTATCGTCAACTCTTCGGACTAGCCACACAGAAGGTATTTCCAATTTCACGCGGTGCGACTCGGCATATCGGTCCAGAAGAGCAAGCGTTGATCCATGCGGCCCTTGAGCCAATCGAAGGTCTACAAAATGTAATTACGATGGAGGCAGGCTATGCGGTTGATCAAGCGACCATTCATCGCATCGCCAAGTTCAAAACCTTGAAGCGTCTGTCGATCTTTGCGGATCTCGGTTATGAATCGTTGGATTTGCGGCCGCTAAGCAATCTCGCGGAGCTTGAAGAACTGCAACTTGGTGTCGTCAATCGAGTCGATTCGCTCAAGCCGTTGGCAGAGCTTCCGAGCTTGCATACGCTTGGAATTGGGTACGGGATGATTTTGCAAAAGCACGGTCTCGATGAGCTCGCCAGGCTGCCGCACCTGCAGACAATTTCCTTGCCCGATTTGCGTTCCTTTCCGGGGCTTCAGGATACCGTCAAAAAACTCTTGCAATGCCCGAATCTACGGCGCATCAACTACGGTGTTTCCTGGGACGATGCCGACACGCTGGCCCAAGTGCAATCGCAAGTCGCAGACATTCACGTCGAGCCGTCAAAGTTTCGACCCGCGCGGCATGTTGCCCTTTTCTTCGCACTACTAGCCGTCGCAATTGCCGCATTCCCGACGTCGCAGCTCGCTGGCCAACTTTCCCTGCCATCATCCTACTTGGCACCGCTCTATCGTGCGCCTCACTATCTGGTTGCCGGTCTGCTGATGGCAATTCTGGTTGTTGGAGCGATCATCGGGGTAGTCAGCGTTGGTGCGAATGCGTGGACGACATCGTCGCTGATCCTGTGTTTTGGCAGCGTTCTCACGTGGAGTTCAACTCGATTTCCCAGCAAAGGCAAAGTGACTACGAAGACCGGACTCTTTAATCTTCTGATAGCACTCCCAATTGGCGCCCTTCCGTTTCTGGTGCTTGCATCGAGATTCTTCCGCCCAATGCTGGTGGAAGATTATTTGATGCCTGGCCACGTCCTGATTCCAATCGCTTTTATCGCAATTTCGGCATGCATGAGTTGGTTCGCCTTTAGCAATCTCCAGTCGCGACTGAGAGAACGGCTGGAACGTGGTCTACCGGTCGTGTTGTCTTTCCACGACCTGCAAGCTCAAAGTGCTGAGTGGCCCGAAACTTCGTACTCAAGAGAACCTGGAAGATGCCAGTTGCCTGCCGGAATGAATTTGCCATTCGTCGCCAAAGCGGCATTGGCAATTACGATGATTTCGATACCAATGCGGGCACTTGGCTACGACGACCTTGGACGAATGGCGTTGATGGCTTGCCTCGGAGCAGCATTCGTTTGTGTCTACTTGACGGGCGTGAAATGGTGGCAGAAGATGCCTTACTTTGCAGCCACGACGATCAGACCCCCAGATCGAATGGGGCACGTAAATCGGCTGATGCAGGGAGTCAGCGCCGACATTTATGGTTTCATGCCATTGTGGCTGGCTTGTGTGATTGCTATCGGGCTGCTCGGTCCATGGCAGTTAGAAGGACTCGGAATTCGGCTACTGCATAGCTTCGTCGCTGTTGCGAGCGTCACGCTGGCGGTTTATGCCGCGCTCCTTTGGGTCTTGACGATTCGGAGCGTGATCGGAATCGCGATCGTTCTCTTTATCTGCTATCTGCCGTGCTCAATGATGATGATGGAAATCGTCGTGCTCGACCGCTTCGCATCGCCACTACAGTTGGTGATCACAATTTTCCTCTCGGGAATCGCAGTTGCGGCGATGTCGATCATCGCCATCTTACTTGTGCGACGCTACTTTGTTCGGGTGGAATGGGCGAGGTTCCTATGATCGCACGCCCAACCTTGAGAGCAGAGCAGGCGCACGAAGCATTTTCAAGTATTCAGGAGAAAACCCATGCAGCGACTATTGTTGATCTCAATTCTGATGTGGTCAGGTTGCACGTACTCAACCAATCCAATTTTTACGGAACAGGACAACGTGTTCGATGGGGCCCCCAGATAAACCAGCCGATCCGGCTAGCTACATAACGTTTGCAATCGATCCATTGGAGGGCGGTCAACTTAAGATGCGGTACCTTCGAGGAGATTGGCTCGCCGGACAACTCAAAAGTAACCCCGAGGTTGTGAAGCACGAATGGAATGCTCGACCAGGTAACCCGGAAAAACAAGTTCTGTTGTTGACCGCATCGACTGCTGAGTTGCGAGCGTTCGTGTTGTCACAGCTCGACAAACGCGATGCGTGGATGCCCATTACGTTCCAGGTGATTCGCTAAAGCATGAAACGATTCGGTGCAATTGATAGTCGCCTTTCGCTCCTAGGCTGTGAATTTATTATTGTCGCCTTTCGCTCCGCGAAAGTTCGCCGCGTTAACACACTTTTGCGGAGCAAAAGGCGACAAACTTCTTCACCTTGCGAATAAACTCACAGCCTATCCGCGAAAGTAGCGCGAGTGGACGCTACTTTGGCGGGAGCGAAAAGCGACTATCTTTCCGAGATTTTTCTGAAAGGTTTTCGACGCGGCTGTGTGAAACCAGGTAGAGCGACCAGTTTTGTCGGGATTTCGACCATAATACTCGCTCTGATTTGTTTGGTTTTTACATGGAAATATGAGTGCACATGAGCCAGTGGCCGGAAACGAGCGAAAGTCTGATATTGCGGATACGTGATCCGCAGGACGCGCTCGCATGGTCGCAGTTCATGGCGATCTATCAACCGGTCGTCTATCGGCTGTCCAGGCGGCGAGGACTTCAGCACGCGGATGCAGAGGATCTGTGTCAGCAGGTTTTTCTCTCCGTCGCCAAGGCGGTCGAGAATTGGCATGCTCAACCAGAAGGACCGCGTTTTCGAAATTGGCTGGGTCGCGTTACTCGCAATTCGATCCTTAACGCGATGACTCGGACCAAGCCCGATCGCGGAACTGGGACGTCCAGTGTTCAAGACTTGCTGCTGGACATACCGGACTGCGGTGACATGACCACTGCGATATTGAAGGAGAGTCGCATGGAGGCGTTTCGCTGGGCCGCCAGGCAAGTGCAGACCGAATTCAGTGCATCGACCTGGACCATGTTCCACGAAACAACCATTGGCGGTCGCAGCATCGCGGACGTGGCGAAGACGCTCGGC
>JANMHA010000372.1:0-3228 GCA_031374925.1 Pirellula sp.
GTTTGCCCATTCCTTCGCAGTCCTTGTAGAAGCTCTTTTTGAGTGGTTCAATGTCGTCGGGTACCATCGAAAGCTCGCGGAAGAAGATAGTGTAATCGACAGGAGTTTGCACCATTAGCGTTTCGAGCTCACTGAACAACGCCGCGTGAAAAGTGGCGAGTCCAAGTTTGGCCGCCCACATCTTCTCAATTTGCGCTTGCATCACTTTCGAAAAGTCATTTCGAATCTCGTCAAACTGTCGAAGATAATCCTGATGCGACGTCAGCAACGGACGCAACGCCGTCCAAAACATGTGGAAGTTGCGTTCCGCTGCCTCTGGTTGGTTCAGGAACGAGAAGTGATGTCCGCCCCCTGTCCATGGCTGGTAGTGCGGGTCGAACACTTCGCAGAATCCGAATGGACCGTAGTCGAGGGTGTAGCCACCGGCCGCGCAGTTGTCGCTGTTGAAGTTGCCCTGGCAGTAGCCGACGCGGATCCAGTTCGCCACAAGCGACGTAAGGCGGCTGCGGAACTCGTGCGCGAGCAACAACACCTTTTCGGCGGTGGTTAGCTTCTTGTCAATGACGTCACCGTACTCACGATCAATCAAGTGCAACACAATCTTCTCGAGCTCCTCCAGCGCTTTCGGGTGTTCCTGCTTGCGGGCACGGCGACCGAAGAGCTCGAGCTGGCCGATCCGAATGAACGACGGTGCGACGCGCGTCGAGATGGCGACTGCCTCCGATATAAACATGTCGGGATCCTTGGACCGGGAGCCCTCTGAATACCACGGTCGCTGGACCTTCTCCGTTTTCGAAACGTACAAAGTCAGAGACCGTGACGTTGGCACTCCGAGCGCGTGCATGTGTTCCTGTGCCAGGAACTCCCGGACACTCGACCGCAGGACGGCGCGACCGTCCGCGCCACGGCAGTATGGCGTCCGACCGCCACCTTTCAGCTGCATTTCCCAGCGTCGACCGTTGATGACGGCCTCAAGCACGGAAACTGCGCGACCGTCGCCGTATCCGTTGCCGGTTTGGAACGGGCACTGCTGGTAGTATTCTGTGCCGAAGATGGAAAGTGCGTACCCACACGCCCAACCAACCTTGCGCATCGGCTCAGGAACTTGCGAGATGTCGCCGGAGAACATGCGGACGAAGTCGGCCGATAGTGCCAAGCTGTCTCCGAAACCAAGTTCGCGAAAAAAGTTTCTGCTGTGCGCGACGTACTCAGGGTCTTTGATTAGCGTGGGATTGACGGGGACATAGTGGCCCGTGAAGACTTGTCGCGGGGCGTGGTCGGCTCCGTTTGATTTCGCATCAGGATCGACGTTGAGAGTATCAATGAGCGAGTAGTTTGCCAACCTCGCGAGATCGCTTAGCGTCGCTATAGGGGTGGAAGTTTCCAGCAACAGTCGATTTGTCATAGTTCTACTCCGGATTGATGGGGAGGGTAGAATGGCTGCTTCCCCGCTGCGCGGTTAGTGGTGTCCACACTTCTGCAATTCCGTCGGGAACACAGCCGTTCGTGACTTGACCAAAGGAAGGCGCCGCTCGGAAAACACCACATGTTCAGCCGGTCAGCCTCAAACCCGCGTCGATTCCCACAATGGACCGCATATGCTTCGGTTCTAATCTTTTGTGCTAAACGAATAATGATCTATTCCTACGGGAACGAAGCGGAACGATCCAATAGGTTGTCTGTTGAAGTGAGAAGGTTCGCCTAGTTTGCACTGGAAAGTATACCGAATCCGACCCCTCCGAGGAGCCTATCCTTTTCAATCTTTCATGAGGCTGTTGCCTACAGACTGGCCGTTTTTTTCTTCTCTTGGCGATTTACAGCATAAAGCGAAGTAAGGACCTACTGGACAAATAAAAGATACGACGCCTAAACGGTCACTCGCGAGCTCGAAGATTAAGCTGAAACGTCGCCATACCCTACTTCCGCAACGTACTTTCGGGGGATATCGTCTTTCGTGCCGCACTATTCGGTTCGGTCTGGTTGATCGACACCGCACTGCCTTGGGTGCGAGTCCGAACTCCAGCAACCCCAACAGCGTGAGTCTTCTATGCGAATTGTCACTTTGCTTCCCAGCGCAACCGAAATCGTCTGCGAACTCGGGCTTGGAAGCCACTTGGTGGGTGTGACACATGAATGCGACTACCCGCCCTTCGTGAAAAGCTTGCCAAAGGTGACACAGACTCTCGTTCCCCATGATGCGAGCAGCCGGGACATTGACGTACTGGTGCGCGAGAGGCTGAAGACGCAGCGTGCTTTGTACACACTTGATTTGCCGACCTTGGAGAAGCTGGCTCCGGATCTCATCGTTACCCAAGCCCTCTGCGACGTCTGCGCCGTGGCGGAAGCGGAGGTAACCGAAGCCGCATGCTCTCTACCGGGAAGACCGCAAGTCGTAAATCTCGAACCGATGCGGTTGAGCGAAGTGTTCGACTGCATTCGACTGGTGGGCGAAGCAGCGGATGTGCCGAGAACCGCAGTCGAAGTCATCGAACGATTGCAGCAACGGGTGAACGCGGTCGCGGAACGAACCGAGCGGATAGCGGATCGTCACAAGGGTATTCTGTTGGAATGGATCGATCCGCCTTTTTGTTCGGGTCACTGGTCGCCTGAATTGGTTCGTCTCGCGGGAGGAACGGACCTGGTCGGACGCGAAGGCGAAGCTTCCCAGACTATTGTATGGGAACTAATTTTAGAAGCCGACCCCGAATGGTTGATGGTGGCTTGCTGCGGATTCGATGTGACCCGAACGCTGCAAGACCTACCGCATCTAGCGGAGTATCCGGCGTTTCGCGATTTGGCGTGCGTCCGATCA
This sequence comes from Pirellula sp., assembly GCA_031374925.1. Classification (GTDB taxonomy): domain Bacteria; phylum Planctomycetota; class Planctomycetia; order Pirellulales; family Pirellulaceae; genus JBKCUI01. The sequence goes on from JANMHA010000372.1 coordinate 2,813, forward strand.
GATCGTGTTTTCGTGACCGACGGCAACGCATACTTCAGCCGGCCCGGCCCCCGACTCGTGGACAGTTTGGAAATCCTCGCGCACGCCCTGCACCCTGAGGTTCACCCATTGCCCGATGGGCTTAACGCAGCTCGGACCTGGCGACCATGAAAACGCGTTATCAGCTGGGGGCTTGAGAACTGGCTGGTTGCAGCAACTCGGATCCGTCGAGCACTCGTTCGTAGTTTCGTCGACACCAACTTCAAAATTGCTAAGGCAAAAAAATCGGCGGCCAACGCATAAATACGCTGGCCGCCGCCAAAAGGCTAAAAAGCCTCGAATTTGCTCATAATGAGCGGTGTCAGACCGGATGGTCATGACAGCCGATACCATATACAAGGTAGAACCATGTGTAGGCCGTGCCGTAATGAAACCGG
>JANMHA010000384.1:0-10374 GCA_031374925.1 Pirellula sp.
AGCGTTGATTGAATACTCCTCACCCTGGTAAATCAATGTCTCCAGCCGCCTATGAGTTGAAAATCCTATTGTTGGCTGCACTAGCAAAAGATATACACCGATGCCTATTAACGCTTGCTTAATCATAACAATTCGTCATCCTTTAGCTTGGTTCGTTCATTAGTCGGTTGCGCCTCTCGGACTGCACTTGGAAAAACAACTGTTTTTAGCGCCTAGCTCGATACACTCTGCTGCGCCTTCTGGGTCTCCTGGGTGCACTCGCTCACATTCTCGTTGATACACTCGTCTCTCAAGAATCTTGCATGCTTCACATCTCGACGTGCCGTCGGGGAAATGGAAAAAATTTCAGTTATCTCGCGCGTGAACAAGTTCGTGCTCAATGACGTCAATGTAATTGTTGGGGTCCTGCGTCCCCTTGTCGCACAGCGTGATTTTGATTTCATTCGATGTCAAAACCGGAATAAAATCTCCGTCAGGTGTTTCAATTATGTCTTCTGTCGGTCCCGATTGAAAACCCAAATCAAAACGTCCAGGGGCGGCTTCGTAAAAATCGGTATTGGTTTAGCTCTCCCATTCGGTACCTGATAGGGTCCCTACTCAAGAACCTATCCGTCAATCCGCTCATCCATCTTGCTCTGAAGTGATGCAAGCCGAGCGTTGGGTCCCATTCTCTAGCCGTGTACGTATACCTATTTGAGATTGCAGAATTTGAAATTTGAGAGCCGCTGCCATCAAGGAAGGTGGGTTGGCCGTAGGCCGCGTTGGCGTAGCGTGCTCAGGCTGTCCGGCTTGTCAGCTTTCGGCGGATCATCCGGTTTGGTGGTTGGCGTGACATCCGGTTTGACGTCCGGCTTGGTAGGGTGCGTGGCGTCGTGCACTTGCCGGAGCCGCTCTAGCGTGATTGACAACTGAAAACCAAACTAGACCTATGCCTATGAACTACGGCACCTAAAAGAAAAAGTGGAGCTTGCACCGTTTTTGGTCGGCGAAAAGGGAGTGGGCGGCGGCGGCCATGGCCGCTCGGATCGGATTCAAGTCGACATACGCGGCTACTCATGTTAATTTAAAAACAATTCTATTAACATTGAACTGAATGCAGACTCTCATTCGACTTCAATCTCCATTAACATCGAAAGATCAGACGATTTTCGCAGTCGTTGGGTTGAGGTGAAATTACTCTCCGATTCTAGTGCCTGGATGAGAGTTTTTCGTGGCACCTCTGTTTTCGTTGCAGTGCTGCCATGTTTTCCAGCCATGGTCGACACTATCGTGGAGAGTCTCCCTCGCTTATCCTCATCTTCGCTCTTCTTTTTGAAGAGATTCCAAAGCGTCTTGGGAGTTGCGTTTAGGCTTCCATGGTGTCCAACTTTGTAGAAGTCCGTTCCGGACAAAAGTTCCTGATTTTTCACTGCTTCGGGGGAGTCTTTCAACGCGTAGCTCCAGTTCTCTAATTGAGCATCGCCGGGAAATAGAAATTTCTTGCTTCCCACTTCAAACAACAGTATTAGGCTTGTGTTGTTCATCGCATCATCTAAAGCACGAACCAATCCCAACCTTTGCGCACCGTGTACGGCACGAATCCTCCCAATTAGCCACCTTGCGGATAAGGGAGGATTTGCAACTGAATCACACGGTGCATCCGGAAACGGATTTAGAGTTGCGCCAGTCATGTTGGCTGCGGAGACACCCATGATATGCCAGAATTCACTCGCGTCCTTCGCTCTTTGCTTCGCAACGGCTGGGTACTGTGCAACGGTAGGCGGTCCGAGAACGTGAACCTTCACGCCAGGAAGAAGCTTTTGCAAAGAAGTTTTGCTACCGTAGCTGAGGTACTCTGCTTTACCAGACTTGCCCATGAACATTAAGTTCTTTACAGCAGGAAGATTTTTGAGGTTTGATTCACCAAGGAATGAAAGTTGTTCACTGACAGACTTGGAGAGAGATGGCCCAAGACGGCTAATTTCGTCTTTGATCGATTGAGCAACAGAGTGCATTCCATTCAATCCGGCGACGAATCTCGCTGCATTGATAGAGGTGCCGGGCGTTGCCCTTGTATTGAGGAGTGACTTTGCGTCCTTCTCAGCATCTGGATGTTCGGTCCAAGGCTGCATTACCAAGTCGGGACTGAGCTTTCGAATCAAATCACCTGGTGCTTTCCCGGCGGAGTTGGTGGCAAATCCACTGATGTGATCTGCGTGGCGATGTGTTGCTACGATTGCCGTCAGTTTTCCGCCGCAGTCTTTAGTAATTTGTTCCGCGACCTTGAATAACGGAGGGGCTTTTTGAGGCTTCCCCGTGCTCCCAAAATCGATCAAAACGTGACGATCGCCAGTCTTACCTTCGTAATGAAACGTAACCAGAAAACAGTCACCGAACCCAACTTGATAGGAACGAATTGAAACTTTGGCAGGTGCCTTCTGTGGTGTTTTAGTCTTCGCCATTTTCAAAATCCTCGGATTCTAGAGCAGGGTCTTCCGTTACGTGTTCGTGATGATGAGTATGACTGTGTGAGAGAGTCGATACGGCCCCGGATAGCCATCCTTCTAGAGGACGAGCAGGTCGATTCAATGAGCGATTCAAATGCATCTGTCCAAATGCGCGTTGTCGACTCGCCCTGGCATTTGCAGTTCTATTGACTTTTTGTAGGAAGTAACCCGAATCTGCCAGAAATCGCAAGCGGTCATTCTGTCGCTTGGTGATCTTTTTGGGTGAGTCCATCAACCGATTGTGAATATGGTATTTGAGTCTTCCTCGCTCATCAAAAATCAAAGTGCCTCCACCATGAAGAAATACCTCTTGATCCAGTGGCAACAAATCGGCTGACGGAAGCTTTGCACCCATTGCTTCAAGCTCTTTGGGCGTGGCCCTTAAAATTTGAACGTACTCAGCGACTGTCTCTCTAAGAATGAATCCGTCGTCACCAACTCGTACGCACGGGCGAACCGATTGAACTTCTGTGTAGGCGTCAGCAGCCAGGCCAAGCGCATTGCGGTTTTCCCACACAAACCGAAACACCTCATCGGGATCTCGCTGCATCGGCTCGAAGTGTGTCCGCGAATAATCTAGCTGATGGTTTGTTTCAGCTTCTGGATCGCCCCAAATCCCTGGTTCCTTACTACCGAATTGCGATGCTGGCTTTACGCCGTATTGAGCAAAACTGCTAAGCAAGTGTTTGCGAAAATGGAATACCGAATCGTCTGGGCGGATTTCAAGATCGGCAGTGAGTAATGCACTAAGATAGTCTCCGAACTCCAAGTGAACCGGTGGGCAATAGTCCAATGCCCGAATAGTCATTGTCAACAGGTAATCAGCAGCTCGTTGTCCTTCTTCGACAATTCGCCGAACATCGATTGGCTCGGACGAGTTTACGAAGGGCTTGATTCTTTCTGACCAAATGTGGATCAACGCGTTGAGCATCATTGCGACAAGTACTTCGCCACGTCGGTGTGGCTCCAAAAACTCGTCGTTCGACTTCCATTTGTCGTTCGCTGGCAACTCAGTTGAATTCCGAAGGGCACTACCTCGAACTTGACTAAGCGAAGTTCCCATTTCTTCGGCGAGCTGGAACAAGGCGGTTTTTCGGAGCGACTCCGGCGAATAGTCTTCGATCTCCATGTTTTGGCTCGATTCCAGCAATGCAAGTACAACTTCAGTGAGCGAAAACACGGACAACAATGCAACGACATCGGATATGCCTTCATGAAATGCCGCTTGGTCTGGCGACGACGGGTCGGTGAATCTTCGTCGCAATCCATCAACCAATGCGTGAGTTGTTTCGTGGGCGACAACGTCGTGAGACAAACAACTAAACACAATCCCTTTTCCAGGCTTTGGAGTTCTCTTTGCACGGACATATTTTGGGTCCGCGAAATAGCCGAAAAGTATTGCCTCATCTTCCTTGGTATAAAAGGCGTTCGCATCGGCAAACGCATGTGGTGCAATCTTTAGCTGATGGCCACCAAAACTCCAGCTTACTTTTCGTCCTAATGCGTATTCGAATCTTGCTAGTATTCGCATGACGATCGCATAGACATTCTGCTGATGAAACTGCGGATCAGCGAGAATTTCCTCGTCGCTCTTTGCCGAAAACGGGTCTAGAACGAGTTTGTCCTTAAAGCTGTACGTAAGTGGCTTCCAGAGTCGATTGCTCGATGCATCATAGTCAACCACCTGCACTCGGTATCCCCAGGGCCCAGCCCCAAGTTGCTCTGCGGGTATTTCAATTTGAGCCCGAAGAATTTGCCTTTTCCGCCCATTCTTGATTCGAACGGCAGGGTCTTGAGCAATGATCGTTAGTCTTTGCGTCCTCGGCCTCGGAGCTATGCTGGCGGCATGTGCCTTTAGGGATTTAGCCATGAGAAACTCTTTTGTAAATACGCGAGTAGGTTCCGTAGATCATTTGTTTACCACAATCAAGACGAGGCGATACTTCGAAGTGGATGCTAACCCAAGCCAATCAAACTATATGGGAATCCACTTGGCGGAAGTGCGTCCTTAAAGTCGGAGACGTACCTTCTTACTGCTGCATCCGTAACTGCATAGCCCCAATTAATTATGCGTTCTTGTTCGGTTGATTTCAAAGACATTAGGCGAGTGGGAATGTATGCGATCGACAGGGTTTTATCATGCGGACAATCAAGACAATTCGCAGTCTTGTAGTCAGCGATGTTCGTCTGAATCCCCCAATATGTTCCATCGTGATCATCGTGTTCATCGATAAATGCCCCGATCGCGGCACGCCGCCGTAGATTCGATGTCTGATGCTGTAGCAGATCAATAAGGCGTCGCGAGTGTCCGGCCCAATCCGTCGCTGGATGAAGATCGTCATCCATTTTCCTGCCTGCATCGCTAACCAAAATCGTCTTGAAACGCTTCCAAGCGGTCTCCAATCCAAGGTTGTCGTATACGCCACCGTCCGTCAAGATTGCTTCATTTCTAAGTTCTGCCGCGACGTTGCCTGACGGAACGCCCTCCTTGAACCATTTCGGGTTCAGTGGAAGCCTCATGGGTGAGAGGACCGGTGGAAAGGCACTCGATGCCGCAACTGCTTGCGAAAGCGAGATGGTTGGATTTTCGATGATGCCGACACGGTAGTCGGCAGCGTAGGGACGAGAAAAACGCCAGAGAGAACCGGTCTTTACGTTAGTCGCATTGATTACAAAACGAGGCCCAACATCATCACGGGGCAAGTCTTGCAACGTTCGATGGTCAAAAAGTATGTCGTCATATTTTTTGGCAACTTCGTCGCTAACCCATGTCCACGGATTGATACTTCCCCAAAGTACAGAGCTTACATCAATGGTTGTAGAAGCCATTTTGCGGAGCGGACCAACAATCTTGTCTTGGAACGCATCAAATGCTGCAAAGCGCTTTCCATCGGATGTTGTCCAATTTAGCTCAGTCCATTCCATCCCAAGAACCGCAGCAGTGATTGACCCACCGGAAACACTTGAGACGCGCTTTAGATTGCCGAGAAGCCCCAACTCGTTCAGCCGCCAAATTGCCCCGAGATGAAAAAGCGTTGCACGATATCCGCCTCCTGAAAGACACAGCGCCATTCCCGTTTCGAGGTGCGACGACTCATCCCCAAGCAGTTCAAAACCCGGTGGAGGGCCATCAGTGGAAGCTGTAACTCCCCCATATTCGCTTTGAGGTTTCGCCATAATATCCTACATCTTGTGGTTCTTTTGAGATTTCTCAGTCAGCCATTTTGGGAGCAACGTTTCGTTTACCAGCTAACGCATCTTCAAAATACACGATTCCGAGTTGACTATCCAAGGTTCCCTATCTTTAGAAACGCAAAAAGACCATCTTTTACGACATGGATTTGCGATTTTGTCGCAAATTTCTCGATAATCGCAATCTCTTATTGCCGATCTACCATTGCCATACCGTGAGGATGTGCGAAACCACCGTGTTCGTCGCCGCAGTCGAAAAGATAACGTCCACTTGCATCAAAGGACTGAACCCGATCATTCAAACTGGATAGACTGCGCCTGCAGGATCGGACCAGCAGCAATCAGCCCCTCCCCTCACCGCAATCTTCCCATCCACCTATGGACGTAGCCGAGTTGCATGTTGTGCAATTCTGTTGCTTAACGAGAGAAAAGCCGATATAGTTGGATTGGCCCACTTAAGGCTGCTCATCCGTATTTCATCAACATCGGAATCGGACCAAGGTCGATTGCGGGGTACTAAGATGTTTTTTTCTCCAAAGCGAGCATTTACGCTGGTCGAATTGCTGGTGGTAATCGCAATAATCGGAGTGCTGGTCGGACTGCTTTTGCCTGCGGTTCAAGCTGCACGAGAAGCCGCGCGGCGAATGTCATGCAGTAATAACTTTCGTCAGATCGGTCTTGCACTGCTCAACTATGAGTCGGCGAACAAACGCTTTCCCGCGGCTTACTCTCTTTCCGACGCACCGAATTATTTTCAACCGATGGGTGTCGGGCTACTTCCGTTTATGGAGCAACAGTCATTGTTCTCCAAATACGACTCCACGGTTTGCCCTACTGTCGAACGTGGTCCGATAGGCAGGTCAAATGTCGACGTCATTTCCACCGTTGTAAGTCACTTCATCTGTCCCTCTGCTCCAGGAAATGCAACGGAACGTTCCTACGAAGGCAAGATCTCTCTTACACATATTAACGAGAATTTGGGAAACTTTGGGTATTCCACTACGCCACCTACACCGACTATCGAAACATGGCGTGCTGCCCCGTCGGACTACATTGTCACCTCTGGCGTGTACCCAAGTTTTGCATTGACGGCATTCGGATCGTCCTCGCTCGGTGCGATGAATGATTTCCGTGGCGCGCTTCGCCCAACCTCGAATACGATTCGGTTGGTAAATCGAGTTGCAAACATTACCGATGGACTCAGTTCAACTTTCCTCATGGGGGAGAGAACAGGTGGAAAGACCTACTATTTCGGTTACAAAGCAAAGACAATCCCTACCGGCCTGGAGGGATTTAACGGTGGAGGCTGGGGCGATGTTTACAACGGCAGTCATCGGATCACAGGCTCGGGTCCGTTCGATACATTTCCCGCTGTCAACGGTGATTGCGCCATCAACTGCAATAACTATCGCGAATCAAGCTTTCATTCGTTCCATGTGGTTGGTTGCCATTTTTTATACGGCGATGGCTCGATCAAACTTGTTGCCGCGTCCACTACGCCGACTGTCATAGCATCCCAAATTACAAGTCGAAACGGTGAAGTCATATCGGCGTTGGATTAATGTATTGGTAGGTTAAGATCGCAAGGCCTAGCTGCAACCAACGACTTCCGGAATCGCACGCCTGCCACCCTGGAGCAATCAAGATGAACGTGAAATTGAATATGCGAAACCGCCGAGAGTTTATAAAGACCGGCATGCTAGGCGCCGCGGGAGTTGGTCTCGCAATGGACTGCAGTGCTAAGTCCTACGCAGCCATCGTTGGAGCCAACGAACGCATTCACGTAGCCGTTATCGGCCTTCGTAATCAAGGTACGGTTCACCTTGGAAGTTGGTGTGCGCTCAAAGAAAGCCAAAATGTAAAAATCCACGCCGTGTGTGACGTGGACGAAGCGCTATTCGCTCCCGCCTTGAAGCTGATCGAAGAGAAATCGGGGGACAGGCCGACGACGAATTGGGACCTGCGATCGGTCCTTGACGACAGGGATGTAACGGCAGTCTCTATAGCCGTACCGAACCATTGGCACGCGCTGGCTGCCGTCTGGGCAGCACAAGCGGGAAAGCACGTCTACGTCGAAAAGCCTGCATCGCACAATATCTGGGAGGGACGCAAAATGATCGAGGCGTGGCGCAAGTATGGGTATCGCATGCAAGTGGGGCTCAACAATCGCTCGTCAAAGAACGTGAGGGAGTCGATCGCGTTTCTTCACGGCGGTGGCATCGGCGAACTCTATATGGCGAGAGCCCTTTGCTTTAAATCTCGCGATTCCTATGGCATGGCTAAGGACAGCTTACCGCCGTCGGCTTTTCATTTCGATCGATGGCTTGGTCCAGCTCCACTACGCCCATACAACGAAAAACGCAGTCATTATAACTGGCATTGGCATTGGGACACCGGCAACGGTGATACCGGCAACACGGGGCCACATACGCTCGACATTGCACGTTGGGGCATGAGGAAAAACGAGCATCCAGTCGCCGTGTATTCGACGGGCGGCATTTTCGGATTCACTCAGGATGAAGGCAAGACTCCAGGCACGATGGTTTACGGCGGCGTCGAAGTCTACGGCGATGACCGGACGATGCAGGAAACACCGAACACGCAGACAGCCGCTTTCACGTATACCGACGGAAAGATCATCGAACTTGAGACTCGCGGTCGTTACACAAACCACGAAGGGAGCTCAGGCCAAGAGGTTGGAAATATCTTTTACGGCACCGAGGGCTGGCTGGAAGTCAGCGGCAATACTTGGAAGGCCTTTCGCAAACGAGAGAAGCAGCCCTTCGCACAATCTATGGAAAGCGAACGCGATCGTTCCAACCACTGGGCAAATTTCCTGGAGTCGATTCGCTCCGACAAGAACGAGGACTTGCACAGCGATATTCACGAGGGGCACCTTTCGACATCGCTTTGTCATCTAGCCAACATTTCGTATCGCGTAGGTCGCTCGTTGAAGTTCAATGGAACCGAGGAAAAATTCGTAAACGACAGAGAAGCGGATGCAATGTTAACCAAAGAATACCGAATACCGTATGTTGTGCCGGACAAAGTATAGTACGCCGACTGCTTAGAATGCAACCTCGCTAGGACGTCATTAATTCGTGGGTATCATTGGCTCCTGCATTAATACCGCTAGGCCTTCCACCAGGGCAAATCAACATCGAAGTACCAGTGTCAATTTTGGGGTCAGGCCGATGTATCGAAAGAGTCGGTTTGGTGACGTTAGTTATCATTCGCGTTGAGGCAGTCACTTCGACTTTGTCATGCGTTAGCACAGGTGATGTGCGTACGTTTTCGGCGCCAATGGTAGTGGACCCAAGCCAAACGGACTGGGGCTTATTGTTTGACGCCATAGAGCAAACGCAGGGAGTAAAAGTCCAAATTCTTAACCACGCTTGTACCGTGACGCGTGGCGAGCAAGTGAAATTGAACGAGCTAAACGCTGACATCGGCGTTGCAGACTTTGGCGTGCAAGAAACTTGCCTTCGAGTAGTCTTCGACCTAAATCCGGCAGCATTATGAAATTACCTTTACGTTACTTCGGCGGTTGGGCGAGTTCTAATTCAGGGAGTGAGACCTTCACGCCCGATGGACTAAACACCACTGGAACAATTTCTTTGGATACTGCGGCATCGTAAACCAAACCAAGATATTTGTGCGCTGGTGTCGAGAGTCGCAAGATCCAACTAAATGCGAGGACCGCTATTTTCTTAAAGAATCCGAGGTTGCGATCCACGATGATTTCCTCTTCACCGACTTCAATAATCCAGCGTTCAGATGCGATAGGAAGCAACTTTTGCCGTTGAAGTACTTGGAGTACGTTGCGGACATCCGGCTGTTCCATGTAACCGTAGTTGACCACGACGGAATGTATGTCGTTGCCAAGCTTCGTCACGACAAATCGGTCATCTTCGTCAATATACGCAACGTTCATTTGATTTACGTGCATCAAAACTACTTGCGACGGTAATACGCCGTATTTCTTTAGGAAAATACGAAGTACAACTGGCACATAGGCCTCCTTCGACTCTACTGGTCGAGAGCAAAGGAACACCGCAGCACGATCGCTCTCAACCAGCCGACGTCGTCCTTGAATCAGTTGCCGGGCGGCTGGTAGGTTCTCTTGGATTGCCAGCTCTATGTCATCCACCATTTCTCGGAGAGCAACGAGCCATTCTATCTTCTTACCTTCACGGACTCCAAAGTCGTAAAACGCGCTGGCCAAGGCTCGCCGACCCCATTGCCAGACCATCATAATCGTAACCAAGACCGACGCAATCAAAACGGGAACGTAGCCACCGTGTGCAATCTTTAACAAATTGCTCGTGAAGAAAACTATGTCCACAAAAAAGATCGGGATACACACGGCCATCACCAGACTGACATGCCAACGCCAACGGTAGTAAGCGACATATCCAAAAATCAATGTTGTAATTCCCATCGTTCCTGTGACCGCGACGCCATACGCCGCAGCTAAGTTCCCTGATGTTTGAAAGACAATGGTCACCCAGACGCAACCCAAAAAAAGCGCCCAATTGACTGCCGGAATGTAGACCTGCCCTTCGCCATGAGTATCCGTGTGAAATACCTGAAAGCGAGGCACAAAACCTAAAGCAGTTGCTTGTTTGACGATCGAAAACATGCCCGTAATCAGCGCCTGTGAAGCAATAATCGCAGCCATAGCAGCAATGGTCAT
>JANMHA010000424.1:0-5398 GCA_031374925.1 Pirellula sp.
CTTTCGCGGATAGGCTGTGAGTTTATTCGCAAGGTGCAGAAGTTTGTCGCCTTTTGCTCCGCAAAAGTGTGTTAACGCGGCGAACTTTCGCGGAGCGAAAGGCGACAATAATAAATTCACAGCCTAGGAGCGAAAGGCGACTATCAATTGCACCGAATCGTTTCATGCTTTGGCGAATCTTCTTGAACGTGATGGGCATCCACGCATCGCGTTTGCCGAGCTGCGATAGTACGAACGCTCGCAACTCGGGCGTCGATTCGGTCAACAACAGATCTTGTTTTTCCGGGTTACCTGGTCGAGCATTCCATTCGTGCTTCACTACCTGAGGATTGCTTTTGACCTGTTGGTAGAGCCAATCTCCTCGAAGGTATCGCGCCTTCAGTTGCTCGCCCTCCAATTGATCGATGGCAAACGTTAGATAAAGGGCGGGAACAGCCAATTCCTCTGTGCCTGCTTCCGCAGGCCTTGGTTTCTCAAATTTACCTGTCAGAAACTTCGTTTGGCCGATCTGAACGATCACGATTCCGATCACGCTCCGAATCGTCAAGACCCAAAGGAGCGCGGCATAAACCGCCAGCGTGACGCTCGCAACAGCGACGAAGCTATGCAGTAGCCGAATTCCGAAGTCCCACCAGTTGCCACTTGTTCGATAGGCCATCGTTAAAGTAGTCCTCAAAGAGAGCGTCTTCGCCGAGGCACTGGGATGCACACAACACAACTGCGCTAGGGTCGTGATAAGAAGGACTCTTGTGCCAAGTGTACGCGAGGTGGAATCGACCCGTTGGTGAACACTTCTCTTAAGCCCGCATTGGCATGTTAACATGTGTTTCTGTTTCCGTTACTGCAAAGACTCATCAAGATTGTGAAAGCTCGCCCGCAACGGACACATCTGGTTCCACCTTGCACCGTAAAGGTCTCGCCTAACTTGAAAAGGACCAGTCAATCTTGGGTAATCGGCGCTGCCATTCATCCCTGTCGCGCGGGTCCAAGAATTTGCCGATGATATGGAGCCGTTGCAGCGCACGGTACTCTTGCAATTGTTTCAGGAATGGATCACCCATGAGCTGACCTGGCAGTGTCAGACTCTCGACAGGGGAGTCTTTCAGCGCGCCCAGCCCCTCGCCGGTGATGTCGGAATTCATGAGCGTGAGGGACTTCAGCTTTGGCAATCGACCGAGCTCCTGCAGCCCGCTGTTGGTAATCTTGCCGGAGAGGGACAATGTTTCCAATTCCGACAGGCGCAGGATCGACCCCAGGCAAACGTCCGTCAGTTGCTGCTTGAGATACCAATCCGGATGCCGATTGAGCTCTAGCGTCTTGAGGTGTGGCATCTTTTCGCTGATGGTCAGCCCCTCGTCCGTGATTCGAGTGTGAGACAAATCGAGTTCCTCCAGTCTAGTCAGCGGACGCAGTTCGACAAACGCCGAGTCGTCGATGTTGACGCTGGAAAGCCGCAACGACTTCAGGTTTATGAGCCCGGCAATCTCGCCGGAACCGCTCACATTGATGATGAGTCCCGCCGGCAGGCTTAGTCGTTCGAGTCGCGTCAAATGCCCGATGGCTTCCAGATCGTGGCCGGTCAGCGGCGATCCGATTTCCAGATCGATCAGCCCATTGACGTGGTCCAACCGACCGGCTTCGGGGCTTCTTTGATCTGTTCGATGGCTTTGTCAACGGCCACCTTCAAGGCCTTTACGATCGTGACCGACTGCTCGTATTGTCTTTGATTCTTGGTCTTGCTGGCTTCGCTAAAAACACCTTCTGTTGGCAACGGGGTCGCAGAGATTTCATGGAGAAGCGGCAGGGCGTCTTTCGCGATGGGGCCAAGGGTTCCCAGTGCTTCGGCCAATTCTTTCGCCTTTCCGCCTTGGATGAAGACCTGCCGAGACGTCCCGGCATCGAAGGCCTGCTTGCTTCGCAACTGAAGCAGTTTGGCCAACTCCGGTACGAACAGCGTCGCTTTGTCACCGAAGCGTGGAAGCAGCGCGGTGAGATCGCTATGTCCGAAGTCGCGGTCGGGATTTCGCAGCAGCCGCAACACGAAGTCGATGAGGCCCGGATAATTGGGATCAATGTCCAATAGGAACTCGGCGAAAGCGTGATCCGCCCCCATTCGAAACGATCCGCGTGCCAACTCCTGAGTGATGAATGGCTCAAGTCCCTCGAAGTCAGCGATCTTTCGCTTCGAGATCTTCACGACATGAAGTGCGCTGAGGAATGCCGGTCCTTCAGGGTCTTGTCGTTCCTTTCGCGTGTCGACCAGGACTTTGACAAACGCGTTGGCACGCTTGGTGACCATTTCGCGCAGGTAGCCGAAGCGAGCTTCGTCGTCTGGGCGACGTTTGTCTTCGAGAGTTTCGCCAAAAATCGTGAACAACGCGAAGCGACTTCCCGCGCTCCTGGTTCGCTCCTGCGCGACGGAGAGGAGCGCCTCGGCAACGACATCGGTGGGCTGTTTCACGAGAGCCACCGTCAATTGCTCAATCACACCTGTGATGGCCGCATCCGAAGACCCGGTCAAATCGTCGTCGTGGTTGAGATTGAACAATGCGTCGTACAGCCGTCCCAGCGCGTGCAAAGTTGCTCTGGCCAGACGTGGTTCCTGACCTTCACCACCCACTTGATTCAAGACGGTGAGCGCTGATCGGAGCGCTTCGGGATTTGAATCATCCTCTAGCAACTTCAGACACCAGTCTTGCTTCTCCCGGGGAGTGGGAGTGATTCCAGGCACCGTTGAGTCATCTGCTGCTGCGCGAGGTTTGTCCCCTTTGTCGTGAGCCGGCGCGGGTTGCGCTGCCGTTCGCCGTAATCGGAACAGTTGCAGCGCCGAGCCGGGCAGCGATTCGAACTTGGCTGGACGAGCGAAGTCTGCCTTTTCCGGAAGGCAAATGAGAAGTTCGTCGCCTTTAAGCTCGTAAATGCCGCGAAGAACTTGGAATTGATTCCGGCCAATTCCATTAACCACCTCGGCATCGATTATCGATGGAGGGTTGGCCACGCCCAATGAACGAATCCGGAATACGGCGAATTTCGTCTGGTCCTTGCCGCCGTAGAAATAGGTGAGGTGACCGTTCTGGACTACGACTTTCATGCCACGTCCGGCGACATCAACCTTGGTTCCATCCACGACAAGCTCGACGAGTTCCCATTCCCCGTCCATACGTTGGGACGCGGCTTGTTTCGAATACAGCTTCAATGCGTCGAGCTGTGCTTGTGCAAGTTTTCCGTTGACTCGTTTGAACTCGGGATGCTCAATGCCGAACTTTGTCGGTAGGGCTTCTGTGTCTCGCACGAAGTTGAATCGCACGCGACCGTCTTTGATCTCGTAGATGCCGCGTGCAGGCACCAGCTCATCGAATTCAAGACCGTCGCCGGAACCCAGGTTGATCTTTGCGATTCGCTTGGGTGTGTGTTGCGGCTCGACCGTGAACCGGGAGGCGGAAATGCGCTTCGATCCTTGAAACGTCGCAAACCAGTCGCCGGCAAAGACCATGCGATAACGTTGCTCTTTGGGAATCTTCGCCTCTTCGTCGGGCGGCAAGACTTGTTCCCAAACACCCTCCAACTCGTCCTGCTCTGGCTGAAAGTGATCGCCGTAGTCTTTCGAGATGGGACCATCTTTCTGATACCACAATTCCAACGGCCGCAGCAGGACCAACAGATTGCGGCTGGGAATCGTGTCATCCGGCAGCGTCAGTGCCGGCGCAACCTGCCGGTAAATCGTCCCACCGTCGACATCTTTCCCATGCGCACCAGAGCCGATCAAGTGGCTCGCTTCCTTCGGCAATTTGCCGCTCTCCGCGATATTCTCCAGTGCCTCGGCAACTTGTCGTTTCCCCTGGCGACGATAAACGTCGGCCGTTTGACGAAAGCCTTCGCGCAGCCGCTCAGAAGTCAGATCGGGAATTGGAGGAGCGAATAGCGTGCTGCGCACTTCGGCCGTATCGGTATTGAATTGGTTCGCAGCGGCGGCGAGTGACTTAGGGTCGATGACGCCGATCACGACATCGTTCTCCGTCAACTTGTCCTCCGAGTCGTTCTGGATGATGCGCACTTCAGACAAGTGCTGATCGAGAATGCGAATTACCTCGGCGCTCCCCTTCACGACGGGCGCACGATCCTTGGCATCTTCAGTCGCAATCGCACGCACCTCAAACTTCATCCCCAGCTTGACAGAGTTCGCCGTGCCCAGATTGATCCATGCCACTCCGCGTTCGGCATCGACTCGTTGAATCTTGCCTTGCAGCGCATTGCCGGTCGCTGCCGCAGGACCTGGAATCACCGTGACCTCGGAGTCCATTCGCACGACTCTTACCGTTACGTTCAACCGCTGCGCCGCACTCTTAATGATCTCCTGAACCCACTCATAAGGAGCATTGTCCTGGACGTGGATCAGGATGGTCTGGCGGTCTCTAAAGAGTTTGCTCACGTCAGCTCGGGACACTGGTTTCCATTCTGAATCCGCCTTCGCCAGGAATCGCTGCCCAGCACCAGTCCAAGGCGACGCCAATTCCGGATTCCCATTGAATCGGTATCGCAACTCCGTATCCACACTGAATTCGAGGTATGCATCCTTCGGGGTGTTGCGGCTTCGCTTCCACCACAAGTCGGCGAGTCGTGGAGAGCCAAACTGCTTTTGAGCGTCTTTGTCTGTCCTCCACGCTCCGCGGATTTCATTGTCAACCAGCCGAATCGACAACTTTCCAGAAAGATTTGCCGGCTGATTCCAGGTCAGATGAAATGTCCCATTGAATCGCTGCTCCAAACGTGACCATTTCAATTCAATCTTGCCAGTCTTGCCTTGCCGCTGAGGGGCCGGACCTGGCTCAAGGAAGGAATCCGTCATGGTTCCTCTATACTGTCCTGGCTGTGTCGCTTCGAGAACCACTGTGCCCCATTCATCGCTGGTCCATTGTCCGCCGATGTCGGGCGCTTCCGTTGCATGCAGCAGCACCAGCCCCAACAAAGTCATTCCAATCGTTCCAAGCATGGCGATCATTCCTTTCCGAGTTGAGTTGAAAATCGAACGGCGGCCAGCGGCTTGAGTCACCAGGGACGCTGGCAGCGGCACGGACGTCGGTTGCTGCACATGAGCCAGGCACTGCTCAAGCAGGGCCGCGACTTCCAACGCGTTTCCGAAGCGGGCGTCTGGCGATTTGGCCATCAGCCGGGAGATCAGCAGGCAGAGCCACTCCGGAATGTCCGGGTTGATTTCACGAATCGAACGAGGCTCGTCATCGGTGATCATTCGCAAAATGGCGTAGCTGCTGTCCGCTCGAAACGGCGGGTGGCCGGTACACATCGCGTACAACACGCAGCCCAGGCCAAACAGGTCCGACCGCGCATCGACGCTGCCGCCGCGTGCTTGCTCGGGCGACATGTACTGCGGAGTTCCGGC
>JANMHA010000444.1:0-3074 GCA_031374925.1 Pirellula sp.
AGTGCTTAAGTACCGAGTACCACGTCGCGACAAGGACACGCCACATCCGGCGCCGTTGCAGGATGCCCAACGTGGTCTAAGACTGCTACGTCAG
This sequence comes from Pirellula sp., assembly GCA_031374925.1. Taxonomy (GTDB): domain Bacteria; phylum Planctomycetota; class Planctomycetia; order Pirellulales; family Pirellulaceae; genus JBKCUI01. The sequence continues at coordinate 95 of JANMHA010000444.1, forward strand.
AATGCCAAAGAATGGGGGATCAACCCGAAGGCTGTCGGTGTACTTGGCTTCTCTGCCGGCGGACACTTGACGGTCATGGCAGGAACGCATTGGGACGAGTCGACTTATCCCAAGCAGGATGCGGCTGACGATTTGAATTGCCGCCCGGATTTTTTGATACCCATTTACCCTGCCTATCTCGGCGACGAAAAAACACCGGGACCGCTCAGTCAACTTGTGCGAGTGACGAAAGAAACACCGCCAACGTTTATCGCAGTAACACACGATGATCAGTTGAGGGGAATCAACGCGGCCCTATTTTATATCGAGTTGAAGAAAGCGAATGTCCCAGCCGAACTGCATATTTATACTAAAGGTGGCCACGGTTACGGACTGCGTCCTTCAGAGAATCCAGTCCATACTTGGCCACAACGTTGCGAAGAGTGGCTTCGGGCGATGAGTTTCCTCAAGTAGTGGACCAAATTCACGTGTGGCAGTAGCTGAGTTCACCGTGTGGCACGCAAATGTCGCCTTTCGCTCCGCGAAAGTGCGTTTACGAGAAGCACTTTCGCGGAGCGAAAGGCGACAATGATAAAATCACTTCCTTCGGGCGCACTTCACGTCTTAACTCATTTCGAAATAGCGATCGTGAAAAACGAACATTTACTACTTTCTCTCATCCTTTTACTCGCAATTCCCGTCGCATCGCTCCACGCGGCAGACATCACACTCGTGGAGCCAGGGGACTATCAAGTCTATCAGCGAACTTCTCCTATCGCGGGTGTTGTGCGAGTCCGTGGAGCAATCAGCGATAGCCAAGCTGCCAAAGTCAAATTGGAATGCCGAATCGTTGCTAGCAACTCCCACGCCCTTCGTTACCTCAGGGACGTGCCACCGATAAAGTGGGCTGAAAAGGTGGGTCCATGGCTTGAAATGCAATTGAAGGCGGAAGTCAAATGAGCGGTGGCATGGCTGGTATCCAAAACAGAACAATTGTTGCAATCTTTGCCTTGGCATTCTTCCTTTGCGGGAGTCCAGCTATCGCCAGCGAAGAAATGGAATTGCTCTTCGCAAATCGCATACTTCCCCTCTTCAAGGAGAAATGCTTCGGTTGCCACGGTAACGATCCCGAGAACATCAAAGCGGATTTCGACATGCGAACGATCGAGTCGATCATTCGCGGTGGCGAGAGCGGTGTGGCCTCGCTGGTCCCCAAGGACTCACAAAAGAGTCCGCTCTATTTAGCGATAACGCGAACTCATGACCAATGGTCGGCGATGCCTCCAAAAGAAAACGATCGCCTCAACGACAAACAGATAAAGTGGATTGAGCAATGGATCGACGCGGGGGCGCCATGGCCGAACGTGGAGCAACTGGGAATATTGGCTGGCAAACCCGATAAGTGGAGCAAGAACGAGGGCATCCCCGTCAAAACCGATGGTGCTTTGGATTCGGGTTGGGCCAATCGTCGATACGATCCAACGGGGCTTTGGGCCTATCAGCCGGTTCTAAAACCAAAGCTAGATGATTCGACTCGGCATCCAATCGATGTCCTAATAGAATCGAAGCTTCCAAAAGAAATAACGCCGGCAGCTCGAGCGGATCGATTGACTCTCCTTCGTCGAGCGTCGTACGATCTCACTGGATTGCCACCTACGCCGGAAGAGATCGCTGATTTCGCAAAGGATCCAGCGACCGAACGCGAGGCATTTGAAAAAGTTGTCGAACGCTTGTTGAGCTCGCTTCATTACGGTGAGCATTGGGCCCGGCATTGGCTGGATGTGGTTCGCTATGCAGACAGTTCGGGATTCGCCAACGACTACGAACGCGGGAATGCTTGGCGATATCGTGACTATGTCGTTCGATCGTTCAATGAGGATAAGCCTTATAACCAGTTCATCAGAGAGCAAATTGCTGGGGACGAGATTGCAGAGAGACAAAGTGACGAAAAGGCATTGGATGCGGAACTGCTGGTGGCGACCGGTTTCTTGCGAATGGGACCTTGGGAATTAACGGGCATGGAGGTCCCTAAGATAGCTCGGCAGCGATTTCTCGACGATGTAACCAATAGCGTTGGCGAAACTTTCTTGTCGCACTCGTTGCAGTGCGCCAGGTGCCATGACCATAAATTCGATCCGATCCCCACGCACGATTATTATTCGATTCAAGCTTGCTTTTCGACCACTCAATTGTCCGAACGCCAAGCGGCATTTTTGTGGAAAGAAAATGCCAACGGATTCGACGAACGAAAGTATCTAATTCAGCGACAGTCGGAGTTGACCGCTGACCTGCAACAATTGGACGAAGTCCAATTAGCCGCCGCCATTGCTTGGTATGAGCAGCAGAAAATCGACGATGACGAGTGGACTAAAGCGGTTGCCTCGGCTCAAGCGTTTGTCGAAACTGGCAGCAAAACAAACAAACGTAAGGGATCGCAAAGTGTTTTCGACATGGCTCGAAACACATTGCAAAAAAAACTACCGGAAGATCAAGTACCACCCAAGGGCGTTGGTTTTTCGCCCGACGACTTTGGGCGTGAACGCGTGGCTCGAAAAGGTTTGGAACGACTGAAATGGGAACTCGATCGATACGAGCCCTTTGCCTTGGCCGTTTATTCTGGGCGTACACCCGAAATGAAATCGGTATTACAGCCACAACGAATGCCCGAGAATAGAATGAGCGTTGGCGAACTCGAGGAGACCGCGATCCTGGGTGGCGGCGATCCGTTTTCGCCTACCACCAGAGTCAAACCGGCGGTACTGAGTGTGCTCGCCAATTCGGATGGACAGCTCGAAGCTACAATCCCGGACGCAGTCCAGGGGCGTCGCATGGCGTTGGCGGACTGGATCGCGAACCCGCGCAATCCTCTGACCACACGCAGTATCGTAAACCGCATTTGGATGTGGCACTTCGGACAGCCGATAGCCGGCAACCCCAACAACTTTGGCTCGACAGGCAAGAAGCCGACACACCCCGAGCTGCTTGACTGGTTGGCTGCGAC
>JANMHA010000045.1:0-3300 GCA_031374925.1 Pirellula sp.
CAACTCGGCATGATCCGGCAAATCGTCGCCGTTGGTATCGGTGACGCGATACATCCCTTTGCCGGTAATCGACGCGTACAAACATCCAGACTTCCAAAGTAGACCCTGCGCACCCGACAAATCAACAGGCAGTTTCTCGACCTTCGGTGGCCCATCGGTGTTGATAGTGACTCGATACAAGCCCTGTTTGTCTTGATCGGATACAATCATACGACCTTGGTCGTCGATGGTCAGTGCAACCCAAGAGCCCTGCGTCTCTTTGGGGACCGAGTAAACAGTTTCGACTTTGAAGCCTCCCACGATACTTAAGCCACGCTCGTTTGTCGTTCGCTTACTCGCGCCGTCATCAGCCTTCTTCGAAGCTTTCTTCGAGGCCTTCTTTGAAGTCGACTTTTCAGTCTCTACGACTTGCGGCGTCCCTGATGGTGAACCCGTTTCGTTTGTTGCGACGGTGCCGAGAAGTTGCCGACCTTCCGCAGCATCTAATCGCCTCAATCGCAAGTCTTTGAACTCGACTCGCATGGCTGATCCTCGGTGCAGTTGCAACCCGAGCACACCGATTGCCATTGCGTCTTTGTGATGATCGACCACATCAATCGTCGTGATTCCATTTACCAGGTGAATCAGACGGCTACCTACAGCAACGATTCGTATGTTGTTCCACTGCCAGTCGGTAAACTCGTCGTCGCTATCGACCTTTCCTAGATGCTTTACGGTACCATCGGCGTCGATTTGCACTCGTTGACCACGCGTGGCAATCATGCCTCGCCCGTCGTACTTTTCTCCGTACAACATCCCAAAGAGTTTGGGCGTTGGATGCAGATCCAACTGATAGCCCTTCAAAGCCAATATCGGCTCATCGATGGATTGACTGCGGTACTGCACTCCTGAATTATTGCCTTTAAACCTTACGGTCGCCGTGAATTCAAAGTCCGCAACATCGCCTCCCTGCCAGACCAAGAACGTGTTCTTCTCAATCTTCTTAACCGCCGTAGTTTCACCGACGATCGCCCCATTCTGGACGCTCCAGAACCCATCTAACCCCTTCCAACCTGACAGATCTTTACCGTTAAATAAAGGTTCGAATTCGGCCGCTGACGTTAGTGGTGCTAAGAGCAATACAGTCAGGCTGGCGGCAAGTAATCGTTTGAGCATGTTCTTCATCATTCGTATTGTCCTGGGAAGTGCGCGGTGAGGCGGTGAGAGGCAGAAAAATGGGGGCAGAAAGATTGAGTGCTGGAAATTTTTCTGCCTTTTCCTAAATTGCAACGGTTGTAAACGTAACTTGATGTGCGGCAATATTGACGCGGTGGATTGCCCGCAGAGGACTAAGCAAAAGCAATCGGTTGACATGCTTGTCATATGCTTCATTGAGGTCTGAAAATGCGGTCAAGTGAATCGCTTCATCGGGATTTATGACGTGAAATCGTTGGCTGCCAAGCTCATTACCGGATCGACTCAGACGAAGCAGACGTTCGACCCTTTCGATGCCACCGAGCAAATGCACGATGGCGTCGAGGTAGATAGACACAGTTAAGCAAGTGCCCCAGTCGCGCAGCAAAGCAACGATGCAATCACACAAGTGAGCGGGCCCAGTGTATTCCTTGGTGCAAACTGAAAATCCAATTCGTTCATTGCGAGGGATCGGGGCGTTCACGAATCGCGACTCGACTTTGGGAGTACGGAAGTTGACAAGCTTTCCATGCTGAAGGCCGAGCAGGTAAAGGTACGTCAGTAGCTGGGCCTCGTGCTCTTTAGCCAAACTCGTAACGGCTTTCAATTCGTAAACCCCGCGAATGGAGGCGACTAGGTCGAGAAACAGTTGCTTTGCATAATCTTTGTGCGTCAAGCGAATTGCGACTTCGCAGTCACATGAGATTCCTGCGGACAGGAGTCGTAATCGCAAATCATTTTGATAGATGTGTTCCTGTGCCAAGCGGCCGATATCGTTTTGAGATTCGAATGCATGACTCATAACCGAGTAGTCCAACTCGCCAAACTCAGCTTGTGAGATTGACTCGATCGGCAAATCGCAGTGGATTGGCATGTTTTCCTTTCAGGCAGAAAGATGGGGGCAGAAAAATCGAGTGCTGAACATTTTTCTGCCCCCATCTTTCTGCCTAATTGTTGAGAAGATTGTTGTAATAGTTTTCATTGCGAGACGCTCCGCCATCGGCGCTCAAAGCAAAACGGCTAATGAGCACTACGAGAAAAAGAGTACTTAGCAGGGTGCGTGAATTCATGATTTACCGTCTCACTGTTGATTCGAAATTATTTTCGGTAGGCTGTTTTAGGCAGAAAAATGGGGGCAGAAAGATGGATTGCTGGATATTTTTCTGCCTCCATTTTTCTGCCTATATGTTGATTAACTTACTTTCGATTATCGATGGTTTTCAGGTGTAGCACGAGAGGCGATTCATTCCAATCGGCTGGGGGTATCACTTTGTTGGTACCACTTTTGAATTGGCCAGCTGCAAATCGTTTGCCTGTCTGTGGATCAAACCATTCACCGGTCAGCGTTGATGCTACCTCTGTGATTTCCAAAGTAAATGGTTTGGATTGTCCTTGATAAACGACGTACTCGCGACCTGGCTGAGCAAGGCACCAGCCACTACTGACTAGCGAGTCCGACGGTTCAAGTTTCCAGTACTCTGTCGACCTCCAAAAATCACCGAAGTGCTTCATGTAAGAATAGCCTTGCGGCACGTCGAGCGGACGGATCACGTCCCAAGCCGTGTAGGTGTAGTAATAGCCGGTATAACCGCCTGCCATCGCAATGTCCCAAAGAGTTCGCAACGTGGCTTCTGGCGTCATGGCCTTACCATACGTCTTGTCATTCAGGCCTTGGGGGCCACATTCGTAATCCGATTCGAGATTCGCGACTGGCCATGCGCGACGCTCGCGCTGAAAGAGAATTGTCGCGTGATCACTGCGTCCTTTTTGGTCCTGGTGATGCTGATCGGCCCGATAATCAGTGAGGCTGTCGTAAGCACCACTGTCATTGGCAATATCATCGTCATGAACCGTAACCAAATGACCATAGGGATCGGTTGCGCGGATATATTTCAACCACTGTTGTTTATAAGCCGGATCTTTCTCGTTGTGGGCTTCTTTCGAAAAATCCCAGATGACATTCGGATAGGCTGCGTAGCGAGCCATGAGCCAACGAAAGAACAGCTTCTCTTCGTTACTTCCGTTCGAGGGCCAATTCACACTCTTGTTATAAACCTTGATCAGGATATGGGCTTGAATGCCCCTTTGCATCATCGCCTTCATGATGCGGTCATAATGCTGCCAGTA